>OMZS01000022.1 GCA_900315565.1 uncultured Prevotellaceae bacterium
GCATGCAGCCTAAATCAGAGAAATTCAAAAGAGAATCTGCGAAATAGCAATAGCTGGTGCGCAGCCCCAAAATCTGTGACATCTGCGTAATCTGTGGTAAAAATGTACCCAGCGAAAGTTGAGGCATTTATCTTGAACTCCTTGAAACTCCTTGAACTCCTTGAAACTACTAGGAATTGAGAGTCTTCATATATAAGAATACAAAAAACCGGGAAAAACCATTTTGTTAAGGATTGGTTTTCCCCGGTTTTTATTGTTTTTCCCGGTATTCCCAAAGAATCACGAGATTGATGTTCGGCATAAGTTCCAACAGTCAATCACAGGCCTTCCCCGGAAAAAGGCGTTTACAGTTCCCAGCCAATGGCAGAGGCACCGAGAACGGCGGCACTGCTGCCGTCGAGGCCAGAGATGAGGAACTGAGGCTTGTCGCGGAAAATCTTGAGGGCATGCTCCTTGTAGCTGCGCTTGATGGGATCCATGATGAGGTCGCCAGCCTTGGTCATGCCACCGAAGAAGATAAACGCTTCGGGCGAAGAGAAAGCAGCAAAGTCGGCGCAGGCCTCTCCAAGCATGTTGCCGGTGAACTCATAGATTTCCTTGGCCAGCTTGTCACCCTTGCCGGCGGCAATGGAAACGTCGAGTGAGGTGATTTTCTCTGGGTCGAGCTCGCGGAGCAGTGAGGGCTCTTCGGTCTTTGCCAGCAGTTCGCGGGCGGTGCGGGCAACACCCGTGGCCGAGCAGTAGGCTTCGAGACAGCCGTTGCGTCCGCAGCCACACGAGCGTCCGTTCTCGCGGCGCATGATGACATGGCCCAGTTCGCCGGCAAAACCGTCGCAGCCATAAACCACCTGTCCGTTGATGACGATGCCAGAGCCTACGCCAGTGCCGAGTGTGAGCACGATGAAGTTTTTCATGCCACGAGCCACACCGTAAATCATTTCGCCCACGGCGGCTGCATTGGCATCGTTGGTGAGTCCAACGGGAATATTGCTGAGTCGCTCACTGAACATCTTGGCCAGGGGCACAACACCGTCGTGAGCCCAAGGCAGGTTGGGAGCGAACTCAATGGTACCATTGTAGTAGTTGCCATTGGGAGCACCTATGCCCATGGCTTTGATTTGCTCGATGCCGCCCACCTCTTCGATGACGGGCTGCAGAGCATCCACGCAGGCGTCAACATAAGCTTCAACGGTTTCGTAGCCTTGTGTTTTGATGGCTGTGGTGGCTTTGATTTCGCCTCGGCTGTCAACGATGCCGAAAACGGAGTTGGTTCCGCCCAGGTCGAGGCCAATCACATAAGGTTTCAATGTCTGTGTACTCATAAATAAATGTATTAAGTTAGTAAAAATTCTTTCTCGCAAAGGTATTAAAAAGTTAGGAGTTACAAGTTACGCGATAGGAGATATTTGTTTTGCTTTAACAAAAATTCGCAAATCCACACTAAAAAACGTCCGCAGGGAGATATAAAGTGAATTATTTTTCGTACATTTGCAATCGAATATGCCATTTCCGTTCCATATTGACATTGTAGATTTGGTATTCAAAGGAATCCTTATCGGCATGGTCGCCTCTGCCCCTATGGGGCCAGTAGGCATTTTGTGCGTGCAAAGAACGCTGAACAAAGGCCGCTGGTATGGGTTTGTGACGGGCATCGGAGCTGCTGTGAGCGACATTATTTACGCGCTCATCACGGGCGCGGGCATGAGCTTCGTGATGGACATCATCAACAACCACCAGAACAAGTTCTGGCTGCAAATCTCGGGCAGTCTTATCCTGTTGGCTTTCGGTGTGGTGTGCTGGCGTTCTAACCCCACTAAGAACATGCACCACAGCGGCACACAGAAAGGCTCATTCTTCCACAACGGCCTGACGGCCTTTCTGGTGACTTTCTCCAACCCGCTCATCATTTTCCTTTTTATGGGCTTGTTTGCCCAGTTTGCCTTTGTCATTCCCGACCATCCGTTCGAAATGCTTATCGGCTACTTGAGCATAGTGGCCGGTGCGCTGCTTTGGTGGTTCGGTCTGACGTGGCTGGTGGATAAGATACGCAACATCTTCGACGAGAGCGGCATTCTTATCATCAACCGCATCATTGGCAGCGTGGTCATATTGTTTTCGCTCATCGTACTCTTTGGCACGGTGTTCAATCTCTACACATTCAGTTATTAGCTTTCAACACACACAATGTTTATCGCTCAGGAATTAAGAAAGAAAAGCATTGCCGAATACCTGCTCTACATGTGGCAGGTGGAAGACATTATTCGCGCCTATGGTTGTTCGCTGACGCAAATACGCCGCGAATACATCAACCGTTTCGACTATACCGACGAACAAAAAGACGAGATGGCCGACTGGTATGGCAACCTGGTGCGCATGATGAATCAGGAAGGATGCCGCGAAGGCGGTCACCTGCAAATCAACCGTATTGTTTTGCAGCAGCTGATTGAGCTGAATGCCCAACTGTTGGGAAGCACAAAGTTTCCGTTTTATAGTGCCGAATACTACAAGGTGCTGCCCTACATCGTGGAACTGCGCAACCGTGGCAGCAACAAGGACGAGAACGAAATAGAAACTTGCTTCAACGCCCTCTACGGCACCATGCTGCTTCGCCTGCAAAAGAAAGACATCACTCCTGAAACCCAGCATGCCATCAGCGAAATCACCACATTCATCGGCATGCTTGCCGACTACTACCATCAGGACAAAAAGGAGCCGCTGGAGTTCTAACCCACTCTGAACCCCACCCCAACCCTCCCGAGGGGAGGGAGCTTTTATTAGCTGAGGAAATGGTGTAGGGAAATCGTAAAATTGTGAAATAGTATAATTGTGAAATAGATAAATTGTAAAATAACACCATGAACATACTGATAACAGGCTGCAACGGCCAACTGGGTAACGAGATGCAATTGCTCGAAAAACAATATCCACAACACAGCTGGTTCAACACCGACGTGCAAGAACTCGACATCACCGACCAAGAAGCCATCAACCAATTTGTACAGGAAAACCAGATTGACGGCATTGTGAACTGTGCCGCCTATACTGCTGTAGATAAAGCTGAGAGCGACAGGCAACTAGCCACCTCGCTCAACGCTGTGGCGCCAGCCTATCTGGCCGCTGCTGTAGAAGAGCGCAGAGGATGGTTCATACAAATCAGCACCGACTACGTGTTCAACGGCACCAACCACAAGCCCTACGTGGAAAACGACACGCCCTGCCCCGACAGCGTTTATGGCAGCACCAAACTTGCCGGCGAACTGGCTGCTCAGAAATTCTGCAATCGCACCATGATTATCCGCACCGCATGGCTCTACAGCACCTTTGGCAACAATTTCGTGAAAACCATGATACGACTCGGTAAGGAAAAGGAACAGCTGGGTGTTATTTTCGACCAGATAGGTACTCCCACCTACGCCCGCGACCTGGCCACAGCTATTATGACTGCCATTGATAAAGGCATCCAGCCCGGCGTTTATCACTTCTCCAACGAGGGTGTCATCAGTTGGTACGACTTTGCCAAGGCCATCCATCGCCTGGCCGGCATCACCACCTGCCACGTCAGGCCCTTGCACACCAAAGAGTACCCCACCCCAGCTCGCCGCCCTGCTTACAGTGTGCTCGACAAAACAAAAATCAAACAAACCTACAATATTGAAGTGCCCTACTGGGAGGAAAGCCTCGCTGAGTGCATCGGTCTGTTGCAACAATAGCCAAGGCTCGTTAACCGCCTTATTCCTTTCACCTCCCTGCAAGCGCCAGCGAAGCTTGAACCTTTCTTTACCTTTATGAAAACAATTGAAAAATGAAATACGAAAACACATTCAAAGCGATAGACCAGATTCTGTGGAAAGAGCAAGGCTGCGGTAGTGAGTTGGACTATCTGGAGCAGAAATCATGGATGCTGTTCCTGAAATACCTTGACGACCTGGAAACGGAACGTGAGGAAGAAGCCGAACTTGACGGCAAAAGCTACAAGCGGCTCGTCTCGGGTTTCTATCGCTGGAGCCAGTGGGCAACACCCAAAAAGCGCGACTCTCAGACGGGCAAGATGGTGTTGGATACCGTCAACGCCATGAGTGGCGACGACCTAGTGGAGTTTGTTGATCAGAAACTCTTTCCCTACCTCAAAGACTTTCAGAATACAGCCACCCAGACCGACAGCCTTGAATATAAGATAGGTGAAATCTTTGGTGAGCTGCACAACAAGATTCGCTCTGGCTTTAACATGCGCGAAATTATCAACATGATTGATGAGCTCCACTTCCAGAGTGCCGAGGACAAGCACGAAATGACGGTGCTCTACGAGAGCAACATCCAGCGCATGGGTAATGCCGGGCGTAATGGTGGTGAGTATTACACGCCGCGCCCCTTGATTCGCAGCATCATCCGTGTGGTTGACCCCAAGATTGGCGAAACGGTCTATGACCCTGCCTGTGGTTCGGCTGGTTTCCTCTGCGAGGCCTTCCTCTACATGAAGGAGAAAATCAAAAGCGTGAAGGACCACGAGACCTTGCAGAAAGATACCTTCTACGGCAAGGAGAAGAAGGGTCTGCCTTATATCATTGCTACCATGAACATGATATTTCATGGTGTATCAGCCCCCAACATCACGCATGGCAACACGCTGGCCATGAACCTCAGTCAGATTCAGGAGAGCGACCGCAAGAACGTTATTCTTGCTAATCCTCCCTTTGGCGGCAACGAGCGTGGCGAGGTGTTGCAGAACTTTGAGATTCGCACCTCCGAGACAGCCTACATGTTCATGCAGCACTTCATCAAGATGCTGAAGGCTGGCGGGCGTGCCGGTATCGTTATCAAGAATACTTTCCTGAGCAATGGCGATGCCAGCGCCATTAGAAAAATGCTTCTGGAGAACTGCAATCTTCATACCATCCTCGACCTTCCTTCGGGCGTGTTCACGGGTGCTGGTGTGAAGACCGTTGTTTTGTTCTTCACCAAGGGCGAGCCGACGGAGAAGATTTGGTATTATCAGGTGGATAAGCACTTCACCAAGACGCAACCACTCACTGAGGCTGATATGAAGGAGTTCCTCGCTTTGCAGAAGACGCAGGCAGAGAGCGAACATTCGTGGACGCTTGATGTCAGCACTCTCGACGACAGTTGCGATCTTAGCGTGAAGAATCCCAACAAGGTGGAGAAAGTGGATGAGCGCACGCCCAGCGAGATTGCTCAGAGCATCTTTGCCCTTGGGCAGGAGAATCAGACGCTTATTGACGAAATCATGGAGATGGTGAAATGAAAGAAGAGAAAAACGAAATAGTCTCCTCTGCGGAGACAATCTCTGTCGATTATGAGGAAATACTGCAACGAGCCGTTGCAGTTATTGAGAATGCTCGTACCAGCGTGGCAAGACACTTGGCTACCACAGCCAGCAACACCTATTGGGAGATAGGTAAACTGCTCCATGAGAAGAAACTGGAGAGTAAGCATGGTAGTGAAGTTGTTAAGAGGCTTTCTTCCGACTTGAAAGAGCGTTATCCCAAGATGGGTATGTCCCCACGTAATCTGTGGTACATGAAGACATTTTACGAGCGATATAGTGGCTGTGATTTAAAACTGCAACGCTCCGTTGCACTTTTGCCATGGTCGCATAACATTCTGATACTTAGTAAGAATTTGGACGATTCTGCCACTTTGTATTATGCTCAAGAGGGCGTTGCTAAAGGATGGAACCGAGATCTTCTACTTAATGCATTGAAGCTGAAAATGCATGAGACACATGCTCTGGCTTCAACGGATAACAACTTCTCTTCTACACTTCCTGCCACGCAAGCTCAATATGCCAACGAGGTTTTTCGTAGTTCATATAATTTGGGGTTCCTTGGCGTAACAGAACCAATTCTCGAATTGGAGTTAGAACGTCGACTAGTAGAGAAGATCAAGTTGTTCCTACTCGAACTTGGCAAAGGCTTCACTTTTATTGGTAACCAGCACGTCTTGGAATACAATGGCAAGGAATATCGCGTAGATTTGCTTTTTTTCCATAGGAAGTTGCGTAGTCTGGTGGCTATCGATTTAAAGATTGGTGAGTATAAGCCAGAGTATGCAGGCAAGATGAATACTTACTTGTCTATTCTCGATCGCATAGAGAAATCTGATGACGAAAACCGTTCTATTGGCATTATACTATGTGCTGAGAAAGATAACGTTGAAGTGGCGTTGTCGCTAGAAGACATAGGTAAACCTATAGGTGTTGCTGACTATCAGCTGATTATTCCAAAGGAAGAACTGCAGAAGACGATATCTGCGGAAATACTCTCTTTTGAACTGGAGCAAGCTGCAAAAGAACAACAGAAAAAGAAGGAGGAAGAGGCATGAAAGAAGGTTGGGAATATAGGAAGTTAGGAGAGATTTGCGACTTTAGGAGCGGATTTGCTTTTAAAAGCAACAAATTCACTAAAATAGGTGAGCCAATAATACGTATCTCTGATATACAAAATGAAGAAATAGATGATTCAAATCTTGTGTATTTCGACCCAAAATCTTACACGGAAGATTTGTCAAAATATCTCATCTATCCCGATGACATTTTAATAGCTATGTCAGGCGGTACTACAGGAAAAATAGGAATAAATACTTCTAATCGAACATATTACTTAAACCAGCGTGTTGGCGTTTTTCGTGAGAACAAAAAATATCTAAATCATAGATATCTTTTTTATTTTCTGCATACAAAGTCTGAAGAAAGTCTAAAAATAGCAGCAGGAGCAGCACAGCCCAATTTAAGTACTGCACAAATTAAATCTTTTATTATTCCCGTCTCTCATCTTTCCGAACAGCAACGTATCGTAGATTATCTTGACTCTGCTTTTGCTAAGATAGATGCGATGAAGGCTAATGCTGAAAAAGCCCTCAATGAAGCCAAAGCCCTCTTCCAAGCATCCCTCAAAGAAATGCTGGAACCAAAAGAAGGGTGGGAAGAGAAAACGCTTAGAGAAGTATGTTCATTAATAACAGACGGAACTCATCATTCACCTCCGAACAACGAGAGCGGTAAGTATAAATATATTACAGCAAAAAATATAAAAATATGGGGGCTTGACTTAAGCAATATCACTTACGTATCTGAAGATATACACAAAGAAATTGTAAATAGATGTAACCCCCGAAAGGGGGATGTGCTATATATTAAAGATGGCGCAACAACGGGTATTGCCATTGTAAATCCATTAGAAGAAGAATTCAGTATGCTTTCAAGTGTAGCTCTCATAAAGCCAAACAAGGATGTATTATCTTCAGATTTTTTATGTTACACGTTAAATAGTCCATCAATTTATAATCAAACGCGAAACCAAATGGATGGCGCTGCCATAACTCGTGTAACATTGGTCAAAATAAAAGGTTTTGTGGTTTATATTCCACCTATCTCTGAGCAACAATCCATTGTTGCTACTCTCGACTCTCTCAAATCCAAAGTTGACCGCCTCCAGGCGAACTACAACAAGATTTCTCAGGAGTGCGACGCATTGAAACAAGCCATATTACGACAAGTATTTGAATAGATTATGTATATACCACCATTCACAGTTAGCGCTGAGGCCATCAACCTGATAGCTGAGATTTCCGCTCAGATTGAGCGCTATGCTATTCGACTGGAGCAAGAAGATGGTTTGCGGTTACGAAAAGTAAATCGTATCAAAACCATCCATTCATCATTGGCGATAGAAGGTAACACGCTGACAGAGGGCGAAGTGCGAGACATCATTAACGGCAAGAACGTGGTGGCGCCTATTCGTCAGATTCAAGAGGTGAAGAATGCTATTAAAACCTATGATATGTATCCCACGCTTGACGCTTTCAGTGAAAAGGACCTCCTGAAAGCTCATGGGGTAATGATGCAGGCACTGGTGGACGATGCTGGTAAATACCGACATGGGGGTGTGGGCGTGTATGGTGAAAAGGGATTGGTGCATCTGGCACCTCCTGCAGACAGAGTGCCTTTGCTGATGAAGGATCTTTTTGACTGGCTGAAACATTCGAAAGACCATCTGTTGATTCGCAGTTGTGTGTTCCACTATGAGTTTGAGTTTATCCACCCGTTTATTGACGGTAATGGCAGAACGGGGCGCCTGTGGCAGTCGCTGATTCTGGGTAAACTGCATCCGCTGTTTGAGCACCTGCCTGTGGAGAACATGGTTTATAGTAACCAGCAGCAATATTATGAAGCCATTACTGCCAGTAGTAAGGCCGGTCAGTCGGGACCTTTTATCGACTTTATGCTGAATGAGATTTACAAGACTTTGAAATCACATCAGGGTGCACCATTGCAGGAAAAAATTCCTAATAAAGTTCCTAATAAGGTTCCTGATAAACTCAAAAAAGAGTTTCCGAATATATCTGATGCCACATGGGATGTATATAGGACATTAAAATCCAATCATTCTTCATCAGCAGAAGAAATCGGTAATGCATTAGGCATTAGTAGTCGTATGGTTCGCAAGCACATTGCATTTCTGCGTGAAGCAGGTATTATCGTCCGCGTAGGCAGCAACAAGACAGGCTATTGGAAAGTAATTATTTGAAGAATATGAACGAAGCACAGACACGATTTAACAAGATAGACCCCAAGCTAAGGGATGCTGGTTGGGGCATTGTTCCAGGTAGTAAGATCCTGGTGAACTCCTTGAACTACAAAAAGTTGAGAACTATCGAAACTAAAGTAAGATAAGATATGGACGAACAACAGAATATCATCATCTATCGGACAGCAGACGGGCGAGCATCAGTAGCCCTCTTTGCCAAGGATGGCAAGATCTGGCTGAACCAGCAACAGATGGCAGAACTTTTTGCCACCTCGAAACAATTAATCAGTCATCACATTGCCAACATACTGAAAGAGAAGGAATTAAATAAGATTTCAGTTGTCAAACAATATTTGACTACTGCCGCTGATGGCAAGAACTACAATGTCTATGAAACTGAGGAAACTGCCAAGCAGGTCTATGATGTTTTCAATGCCAAGCGTAAACAGGTGGAGGCGCATAATGCTGATGCTGATGACCTGAAGATGCTGGAGGATTTGGAAAGAAGAATTGTGGAACAAGATGACAAAGATGAATAATAACTTATGAACGAAGCGCAGACACGTTTTAATAAGATAGACCCCAAGCTAAGGGATGCTGGTTGGGGCATTGTTCCAGGAAGTAAGATTCTGGTGGAACAGAGTGCTTATATTGCGCCTGGCCGCATCACAACCACTGGCCACAAGAACCCCAAGAAGGCAGACTATATCCTGGAATACAAGGGACAGAAGCTTGCCGTGATAGAGGCCAAGAGCGACGAGAAGGACGTGGCAGAAGGTGTGGACCAGGCCAAGCTCTATGCCGATGCGCTGAAGATTCGCTACACCTATAGCACCAATGGCGATGATATTTGGTTCATCGACATGGGCATCAAGAACAGCAAGGGAGAATATATCATTCCCAGCAAGGAACATGATATTGACCGTTTCCCCTCGCCACAGGACTTGTGGCAGATGACCTTCCCTGAAGAGAACACTTGGCGCGACAAGTTCAATCTGTGCGCTTTGAATCGTAGCGGTGGTCGCCAGCCTCGTTACTATCAAGAGATAGCCATCAAAAACGTGCTGGAGGCGGTGGCAAAGCAGCGCAACCGCATCTTGCTGACCATGGCAACAGGCACGGGAAAGACCTACACGGCTTTCCAAATCTGCTGGAAACTGACACAGACAAAGTGGTGTACCAAGGGTGTGGAGCGCGCACCAAGAATCCTGTTTATTGCCGATAGGAACATTCTTGCCAATCAGGCCATCAACGACTTCGACCAATTTCCCGAAGATGCCATGTGCCGCGTTACGCCGAAGGAACTGAGAAAGAACAATTACAAGGTGCCAACCGCCCGCAACCTTTACTTCACGATCTTCCAGACGATGATGACTTCGCCCAATGCGCAAAAGGCAGAGGAGCAAGGCATCAAACTGGCAGAAGGATCATCCGACCAGCCCTACTACATGCAGTATGAGCGCGATTTCTTCGACTTCATCATCATTGACGAGTGCCATCGTGGTGGTGCTAATGACGAAAGCGAGTGGCGACAGCTGATGGAATATTTTGACAGTGCCTATCAGCTCGGCATGACCGCCACTCCAAAAAGAAAGGACAATGCCAACACCTACGCCTACTTCGGCGACCCTGTTTATACCTACTCGCTGAAACAAGGCATTGAGGACGGTTTCCTTGTTCCGTTCCGTGTTGACATCTCTACGAGCAACATCGACGACTATCAGTATCAGGAAGGCGACATCGTGAAAAGCGGTGAGATTGACCTGGAAAAGGTTTACTCGGAGTCGGACTTCTATAACGGCAGAATACAGATTAAGGAGCGCGACGAGCATCGTGTAGAAGAGTTGCTCGGCAAGATTGACCCCGACGAAAAGACCATCATCTTCTGTGCCACGCAGAAGCATGCCATGATTGTGCGCGACATGGTGAACAAGCACAAGCGCCGCCCTGCCAGCAACTATTGCGAGCGCGTGACGGCTGACGACGGCGAGGTAGGCGAAGCAACGCTGAGAGCCTTTCAGGACAACGAAAAACTATTGCCAACCATCCTGACCACATCCTATAAGCTGAGTACGGGTGTGGATGCCCGCAATGTGCGCAACATCGTATTGATGCGCCCTGTTCAGAACATGGTGGAGTTTAAGCAGATTATTGGTCGTGGCACACGCTTGTTTGACAAGAAATACTATTTCACCATCTACGACTTTGTAGGAGCAAGCGAGATGTTCAAAGACCCCGAATGGGATGGCGACCAGTATTGCCCCATGTGTGGCAACTGGCCTTGTACGTGCAAGAAAAGACCATACGTGATACCCGATGACGATGGCGACAAAGCAAGAGAACCCGAGCCATGCCCCGTTTGCGGTCATCTGCCATGCACGTGCGAAGGGCCGAAAACAAATCTGATAGACATTAAGTTGTCAACAGGAAGAAGACTGTCACTTGAAACCACATGGCAGCAAAAGATATTCTATGGTGACGAGTTTATCAGTCTGGATGAATACGTCAAGAAACTTTTCGGCAGAATACCTGAATTCTTCTCTGGGGCAGAAGACCTCAGAGAGAAATGGTCGAACCCGGAAACCCGAGAGCAGCTGTTGAGAACACTGGACGAAGCAGGTTTTGCTGAGGACAAACTGAACCTCTTGAAGAATATGCTGAAAATGCAGAAATGCGACTTGCTCGACGTACTGGAATACATCGCTTATGACTCTACACCCATCGAGAGGGCTCAGCGAGTGGAACTGGTGAAGAAAAAGTATGTAGATTCTTTGAACCAGGAGCAGCAAGATTTCGACAACCTGATTCTGCAATACTACGTCAGCAATGGCTTCAAGGAACTTGGGGCTGATAATCTGAAGACCTTTATCACCATCAAGTTTAATTCTTTGAGCGACGCCAAGGAAAGGTTGCAGATGTCGGCTGCCGATATACGGGCACATTACTTCGAGTTGCAACGACGACTGTATAGTGCTTAGCCAAGTTCTACATCTAACAACGCATTGCGGAAAGCGAAAACTGCCGTCAAGAAACGATTTCAGCACCTATAAGCGGGCGAAAAGCAAAAGAAAAACATTTTTCCTTTGCTTTTCGCCCGCTTATTCGTACCTTTAAATAAGCTACTCACGTTCGAAAAAGCTCAAATAAATTTGGCTTTCGCCCGATTATTCGTACCTTTAAATAAGGTACTCACGTTCGAAAATCTCAAATAAATTTGGCTTTTTGCTCACTTAATCGTACCTTTGCACCTCAAAAAGAAATGATTATGAACCAAGAAATAGAACGCAGGCGGACATTCGCCATTATCAGTCACCCAGATGCCGGTAAAACCACGCTGACAGAGAAGTTTCTGCTCTTTGGCGGACAGATTCAGGTGGCCGGTGCGGTGAAAAGCAACAAGATACGTAAGACGGCCACCAGCGACTGGATGGACATCGAGAAGCAGCGCGGCATCTCGGTGAGCACGTCGGTAATGGAGTTTGACTATGCCCCCGAGGAAGGAGGCATCGAGTATAAAGTGAACATCCTCGACACACCGGGCCACCAGGACTTCGCCGAGGACACCTACCGCACGCTGACCGCCGTCGATTCGGCCATCATCGTGGTAGATGGTGCCAAGGGCGTGGAGACACAGACGCGCAAACTGATGAACGTGTGCCGCATGCGCTCTACGCCCGTCATCATTTTCATCAACAAGATGGACCGCGAGGGCCGCGACCCCTTCGACCTGCTCGACGAGCTGGAACAGGAGCTGCAAATCAAGGTGCGCCCGCTGAGCTGGCCCATCAACCAGGGCGTGAAGTTCAAGGGTGTGTATAACATCTACGAGCAGAAGCTCGACCTCTTCACGCCCGACAAGCAGCGCGTAACAGAAAAAGTGGCAGTTGACATCGACAGCAGCGAGCTGGACGAGCGTGTGGGCGAGCAAGACGCCGAAAAACTGCGCGAAGACCTAGAACTCGTTGAGGGTGTTTATCCCGAGTTCAATGTCGATACCTACCGCTCGGCCGAAGTAGCACCCGTGTTCTTCGGTTCCGCGCTCAACAATTTCGGTGTGCAGGAATTGCTCAACTGTTTCGTGGAGATTGCCCCCTGCCCCAAGCCCACCAAGGCCGAAGAACGCATGGTGGAGCCTGAAGAACAGAAGTTTACGGGCTTTATCTTTAAAATCACGGCCAACATCGACCCCAACCACCGCTCGTGCATTGCGTTCTGCAAAGTGTGCAGCGGTAAGTTTGTGCGCAACCAGCCCTATCTGCTCGTGCGTCAGGGCAAGACCGTTCGGTTCTCGTCGCCCACACAGTTCATGGCCCAGCGCAAGAGCACCATCGACGAGGCATGGCCGGGCGACATCGTGGGACTGCCCGACAACGGCATCTTTAAAATCGGTGACACGCTCACCGAGGGTGAGCAGCTGCACTTCCGCGGACTACCGTCGTTCTCGCCCGAAATGTTCAAGTATATTGAAAACGACGACCCCATGAAGGCCAAGCAACTGCAAAAAGGCATCGACCAGCTGATGGACGAAGGCGTGGCCCAGCTGTTTGTCAACCAGTTCAACGGTCGCAAGATTATCGGTACGGTGGGCCAACTGCAGTTCGAAGTCATTCAATACCGATTGGAAAACGAGTATAACGCCCGCTGCCGCTGGGAACCCGTTCATCTGCACAAAGCCTGTTGGGTGGAAGCCGACGACCCCGCCGAACTGGAGGCTTTCAAGAAACGCAAATACCAATACATGGCCAAGGACAAAGAAGGCCGCGACGTTTTTCTGGCTGACTCAGGCTATGTATTGCAAATGGCACAGGAAGATTTCAAGCACATCAAATTCCACTTCACCAGCGAATTTTAAAAGAGTTAGGAGTTAGGAGTTAGGAGTTAGGAGTTAGGAGTTGCAAACACTAAGTTATCACTCCTAACTCCTAATTCCTAACTCCTAACTCAATTATTCTTCCATTGGCTGGCAGCACCAGCGGGTCACCTTAATCATCACC
This sequence comes from uncultured Prevotellaceae bacterium, assembly GCA_900315565.1. GTDB lineage: Bacteria > Bacteroidota > Bacteroidia > Bacteroidales > Bacteroidaceae > Prevotella. Next base: position 13,538 of record OMZS01000022.1, read on the forward strand.
GCCATACCGGGCACCTCTTTCAGCAGATAGTACTTGTGGCTTTGGCGCACCAGTTTGCCCGTGAGCCCCTTCAGCGGACCATGCGTCACCATAACCTTGGTTCCCACCTTCAGTTTGGCCTCCTCCTCGCTCATGTATTTGTGAATGAGCAACTCGGGATTGCACATCACGCGGAAGTCGTACATCTGTTTCGAGGGAATCTCGCAAAACTCACGGCTGCCGCGCGACTTGCGAACCACCATCATCTTATAAGGAAGGTCGGAAATGGCACTGCTCAGAAAACTTGGCTCAAACGTCTTTTTCACAAACAGCAGATTGCTGACTACCGGTCTTAGCTTACGGCGTCGGCGGCCCTCGCGGTCCATATAGTCAACATACTGCATGGGAACAAAAAACTCCATGCCCATATCGGCCAACGAGTTGACTACATCCATCTGACGAAGTGTGAACAGCCGCAGGGCATACCACGGACAGCCATCGTCCTCAATGGGCGTGTTGCTTTGCGCCTTCATGAGTTCTTCTTTCGATATCTTGTCTAATTCGTCAGAAGCTTTCTGTTGGGGAGTTTGAGTCATAAAAAAAATGTCTTCCTTTCGGTTTTGGGCTGCAAAAATACACAAATTCGACAACAATAGCAAACGTTACAGTAAAATTCTCTAGAAAATTTTCATGCAACACCGTGTTTTATTTTATTATCTCACGGTAATACGAAAATAACTCACGGCTTTACGGTTTGAATCATCCATTCTGAAGGATGACAGAACTGACAGGAAACAGCTGGGTTATTCAACAAAATAGGGGAAAACAAGAAAACAGGGGAAAACAAGTTTTGTTTTATTCGGTTTTCTTGTTTTCCCCTGTTTTTCTATTCAACTCACAATCATCTTGATGGGTATGAGTCATTCACAACCCCATGAAACAACGAATGATTAGGATTCCAGCTTGAGCCAGTTGCTCACGATGGTGCGCCCTTCGGGCGTGAGCACACTTTCGGGGTGGAACTGAATGCCATGAATGTTGTATTGGCGGTGGCGCAGTGCCATAATCTGGCCTTCATCGCTGACGGCGGTGACCTCCAGACAGTCGGGGAAGCCGTCGTTATCGACCACCCAGCTGTGGTAGCGCCCCATGGTGATGCGGCGGGGCAGACCGTCGAAAATGGGGTCGTTGCCCAACTGCGTGCCCTCGGTGGCCACGCCGTGGAACACATCGCTCAGATTGGTAAGTTTGCCGCCAAACACCTCGCCAATGGCCTGATGGCCAAGGCACACGCCGAGCATGGGCTTGCTTCCGGCATAGGTGCGGATAACGTCGAGCAGCAGTCCGGCCTCTGAGGGAATGCCCGGACCGGGCGAGAGGATGATTTTGTCGAACGCTTGCAGCTGCGGCAGTTCAAACTGGTCGTTGCGAAGCACGGTGACGTCGGCTCCCAATTCTTTCACCAAATGACTCAGATTGTAAGTAAACGAGTCGTAGTTGTCGATAATCACTATTTTCATGTTACATGTCCTCCGCCAGATTGATGGCGCGCCGCAGCGCACCCAGTTTGTTGTTCACTTCCTGTAGTTCGTACTCTTCGTTGCTCTTGGCCACGATGCCGCCACCAGCCTGGAACCACAGCTCGCCGTTGCGGCTGACAAAGGTGCGGATGGTGATGGCCTGATTGAGGCTGCCGTTGAGCCCGATGTACCCTATGCAGCCGCCGTAGGCACCACGGTTGTGGGGTTCGTACTCGCTGATGAGCTGCATGGCACGCACCTTAGGAGCTCCCGACAGCGTTCCGGCGGGGAAAGTGTCGATGAAAGCCTTAATGGGGTCGGCACCCTCGTCGAGTTCGCCGCTGACGCGGCTCACCAAGTGGATGACGTGGCTGTAGTACTGCAAGTCCTTGTAGAAATCCACCTTCACATCGTGACAGTTGCGGCTCAGGTCGTTGCGGGCCAAATCCACCAGCATCACGTGCTCGGCATTCTCCTTGGGGTCGCGGCGCAGGTATTCGGCGTTCTGCTTGTCCTGCTCGGCATTGCCCGTGCGGCGGGTGGTACCGGCAATGGGGTCGATGTAGGCCCTGAACTTTGAACCTTCACCATTACTTTGCTCTATGCGGCAGTGGGTCTCAGGCGAGCTGCCGAAGATGCGGAAACCACCAAAGTCGAAATAAAACAGATAAGGGCTGGGGTTGATGCTGCGCAGGGCGCGGTAGAGCTTAAAGTCGTCGCCTTCGAACCGTTGCACAAAGCGGCGCGAGAGCACAATCTGAAACACGTCGCCACGCAGACAATGCTGAATGCCGCGGCGGATGTTGGCCTTGTGCTCCTCGTCGGTGAGCGGCGATGAAACCTCGCCCACGGGGTGAAAGCCGTAGGCCTGTACGTTGGCCTTGTTGATGTGACGCTCCAGGTCGTCCAGCTCCTTGCTGTCGCCCAGAGTGACCATGGTTAGGCGGTTGTTGAAGTGGTCGAAAACAATGATGTTCTTGTAGAGCACGTAGTACATGTCGGGCGCATCGTTGCGCTCCATGGTCTCGTCCTTCACGTCGATGTTCTCGAAGTAGCGCACGGCGTTGAACGAAGTGTAGCCGTAGAGTCCGCAATACTGGCTGCCCTCACCCGCAACGCTCAGACGGCTGAGAAACGAGTTGATGGCATGGTCGGCACGGTAGTCGGCATTCACCTCGTGGCGCGCGGTTGTGCCGTCGGGAAAGGTGCAGACGGCCTCGCCGTGGCCGATGGCCACACTGCCCATGGGATTGATGCCAATAAACGAGCGCGCATTGTCGCGGTCGTGGTAGTCGCTGCTCTCCATGAGCACGCTCATGGGATAGATGTCGCGCAACCGCATATACACGCCGACGGGCGTGTAAAGGTCGGCCAGAATGGTGCGGCAGGTGGTCTGATAATTAAAAGTCTCCATATTCTTTGGCTAGTTCTTTGTTGTTCAGATAGGTTTCCACGTCCTTGTCGCCACGGCCACTGACGGTGAGCACCACCACGTCGGTGGGTTTGAACTGCATTTTCTGCAGCGCGGCCACGGCATGGGCACTCTCAATGGCAGGAATGATGCCTTCCATGCGTGTCAGCTCGTAACCGGCATAGATGGCCTCGTCGTCGTTGATGCTGAGCACGGTGGAGCGTCCCTTGCGGGCCATGTTGCAGTGCATAGGTCCCACGCCGGGGTAGTCGAGCCCGGCGCTGATGGTGAAGGCTTCCTCTATCTGGCCGTCGTCATCCTGCATGACGAGCATCTTGGCCCCGTGCAGAATGCCTGTGGTGCCGCGATGAATGGTGGCTGCCGTGTGGTCGGTGTCCCAACCGTGACCTCCGGCCTCGGCCAGCACAATCTTGACGCGCTCGTCGTCAACATAGTGGTAAATGGTGCCGGCGGCATTGCTGCCACCACCAATGCAGGCCATGAGATAGTCGGGATAGTCGCGGCCAACCTGCTCTTGCAGCTGCCACTTGATTTCTTCGGAAATAACGCTCTGCATGCGGGCCACGAGGTCGGGGTAAGGATGCGGGCCCATGGTGGAGCCAACGATGTAGAACGTGTTCTGCGGATGACAGCACCAGTCGCGAATGGCCTCCGAACAGGCATCCGAAAGCGTCATGTTGCCTGTGCGCACGGGGTGAACCTTCGCGCCGAGCATCTTCATGCGCTCCACATTGGTGTGCTGGCGCTCCACGTCGGTGGCACCCATAAACACCTCGCACTCCATGTTCATCAGGGCGCAGACGGTGGCCGTGGCCACGCCGTGCTGGCCTGCTCCGGTCTCGGCAATGATGCGGGTTTTGCCCATCTTTTGGGCCAGCAGAATCTGACCGATGGTGTTGTTGATTTTGTGGGCACCAGTGTGGTTGAGGTCCTCACGTTTCAAGTAAAGCTGACAGCCGTAGCGCTCGCTCATCCTACGGGCGTAGTAGAGTGGCGACGGGCGTCCCACGTAATCCTTCAACAGCTGATGGTACTCGCGTTTGAAATCTTCGCTCTCGATGATAGGCAGATAAGCGTCCTGCAAGTCGTGAACACACTTGTAAAGAATCTCAGGCACGTAGGCACCGCCAAACTCGCCGTAGAAACCATTGTCATCGACAAAAAAACTCTCTTTCATCTTTTATATTTCAGTGTTTGTGTTGGTTTTCTTGTTATGCTTTAGTAGCAGAAGTGTTGCTGTCGGCATCAGCCTTGGCCGCGCCGCCAACAGGCTCGCACACATTTTCGCGGGTGCGATAGGCTATGCCCGTGAAAACGCTGATGAGCTCGTTTCTCTGGTTTCGCACTTCCACCTCTGCGTATGGAATTTTGTGGTGATTGTAGGTTTCCACCGCCTCGGCTATCAGTCGGTCGCCGAGCTTGGCCGAATGGAGAAACACAATGTTGTTTTGCAGACCGTAAGTCAGCGTGCCGTGAACGTTCAGCACGGCTGCTATGGCAAGGTCGGCCAGGGTAAAGATGGCACCGCCCTGACAAACGCCACCGGCATTCAGATGGGCTTCGGTCACCACCATTTCGGCACGTGCATAGCCTTCGTTTACCTCCGTAAGCTGTACGCCGGCACGGGCTGCGAACACGTCACCTTTGTTCAAAAAATCTTTAATTTCCATAATGCTGTTCTTCTTTAGTTTGTTGTGGTTTTGAATAAGTAAAAAGGATCTTATTGACTCAGTGCTTCGTAAAGCATGTCCATAGCCTTGTCGGGATTGAGCGTCTCGTTGAGCAGTGTGACAAACTTCGAGCCGATGATGGCCCCTGCGGCATTCTGCTGCGCGCTTTCGAGTGTCTGCCGGTTGCTGATGCCAAAGCCAATCATGCGCGGGTTGCGCAGTTTCATGGCGTTGATGTGCTTGAAATACTGCTGCTTGACCTCGTCGAAGCTCTGCTGTGCGCCCGTTGTGCTGGCCGAGCTCACCATGTAGATAAACCCGTTGGTGTGCTCGTCGATGAAACGGATGCGCTCCTCGCTCGTTTCGGGCGTAATCATCATGATGACACGCAGGTCGTAACGGTCGGCAACGGGTTTCACCACGTCGAGATAGTCCTGGAAAGGCAGGTCGGGAATAATCATACCCGAGGCACCGCTCTCCACACAACTTTGGCAGAAACGCTCTATGCCATAGTGCAGAATCACATTGAGATAGCCCATCATGACAAGCGGTATCTTCACCTCGTCCTTGATGGCTTTCAGTTGTTCGAACAGGTGGGTCAGCGTCATGCCGTTTTTCAAGGCCACGGTGCCTGCACTCTGAATGACAGGGCCGTCGGCCAGCGGATCACTAAAGGGAATGCCCACCTCTATCATGTCGATGCCCCTGCGCTGGAGCGTCAGGATGACATCGCCCGTGCCTTCGAGTGTGGGACAGCCGGCGCAGAAGTAAAGCGAAAGCAATTTGCGTCCTTCTGCCTGGGCAAACAGTTGATTGATTTTATTCATATTTTCTACGTTTGTTTTGTGTGGTTGTTGCGTTCTATCTCACTTCTGCCACAAAGCGTCGCAGGGCTTCTACGTCTTTCACTGCAGGAGCGGTTTCAAAGCGCGAGTTAAGGTCGATGCCGGCAAAGCGCGGATGGCGGAAAGCCTTGACACGGGCTGCGTCGTCAGGGCCGATGCCGCCACTTAGAAGAAAAGGTGTGTGGCCATCGTAGTCGTTGAGCACCGACCAGTCGAACTGCTCGCCACTACCGCCCACGCTGCTGCACTTGGTGTCGAAAAGGAACATGTCCACGTGGTCTTCGTACTCCTTGTAGCGCTGCATGTCGGCGGGCGAGGCAATGCTCAGTGCCTTGATGATGCGAATGCCGAAGCGGATGTCGGGGTCGAGTGTGCGCCGCAGATTGTCTATCATCACCGCCGACTCGTTGCCGTGCAATTGCACGTACTGAAGGTCGTAATTGTAAACGCGGGTGACAATGTTCTGCGGCATGTCGTCCACAAACACACCTACACGGGCTACCAACTGTCGGCCACCGGCTGCCGTCATGGCGTCGGGCCGCTCTTCTTTCAGCGATGTGTAGTCGGGAATGATGCCTGCACGCGAACGGATTTGGCTCACATAGCGGGGACTTTGAGGCCAAAAGATGAAGCCTATCATATCGACTCCCAACTGCTCTACGGCGTGAATGTTTTCGGGCTCACGCATGCCACAAACCTTTATTAGCATAGGTTGATTTGACAATTTGACAAATTTACTATTTTTACCATTTTACAATCTCACGATTCCCATTCTCCTTATTCTCAGCTAATCAAAGCTCCCTCCCTTCGGGAGGGCAGGGGTGGGTCTTCAATTCCTCTATAAAACTTTTCAGGGCATCGCCGGGCGAAGGAGTCTTCATGAAACTCTCGCCAATGAGAAAACCATTGAAGCCCGCCATTCGCAGGTCGCGCACGTTTTGAGGCTGGCTGATGCCGCTCTCGCTCACCTTGCAGGCATCGGAAGGCAGACGCGAAGCCATGCGGAAGGAGTTCTGAACATCGGTGACAAAGGTGCCGAGGTTGCGATTGTTCACACCACACACATCGGGCTCCAGCTCAGCATAGTCGAGTTCGCGCTCGTCGTGCATCTCCAGGAGCACCTCCAGCTGAAGCTCGTGCGCCGTGCGAAGCAACGAGCGGCACTCGCTGAGCGACAGGTCAGCGGCTATGAGCAGCACCGCACTGGCACCACACAAGCGAGCCTGAAAGAGCTGATACTCGTCGATGACGAAGTTCTTGTAGAGAATGGGTATGGTGACGCCCGACCTGCGCGCCTCAGTCACAAACGCATCGCTGCCGCCAAAAAACATCTCATCGGTGAGAATAGAGACGGCTGCTGCACCGTTCTGCTGATAACTCAGCGGAATCTGGTCGGCACGCCCTTCTTCTTTTATCCAGCCTTTGGAGGGCGACTTGCGCTTAAACTCGCTGATGATGCCACTCTCGGAAGCCAACAACGTTTTGCGCAGCGAGGCAACAGGATTGCCCAGCACCGACTCCACTCGGCGGTGAATCTCGCGCTCAGGCAACTGCTCTTTGAACCGTTGCACCTCTACCCTTTTATGGGCCACTATCTCATCTAAAACATCTTTCATAATGCATAATGATGAATGCATAATGCATAATGACGAATGCATAATGCATAATTAAACTCCTAATTCCTAATTCCTAACTCCTAATTCCTAACTCTCTCTCAGCTATTCAGTTCCACGAACTTATTGAACGTCTGCAGGGCGCGTCCGCTGTCTATCGACTCGCGGGCAATCTCTATGCACTCGTCAATTTCTTTCGCACCCCGCTCCAGCACCTGAATGCCAAAGGCGGCGTTGGCCAGCACGATGTTCTTCTGGGCAGGCAAAGCTGTGTTGGCCAGCACACGGTCGAAAATCTCCTTGGCCTCTATCTCAGTGGCACCGCCCACCAGTTCCTCGGGCTTGGCTATGTCGAATCCCAGGTCTGACGGCTTGAAAATGCGCTCGTAGTTGTTGGTCTTCACCTTGAAGTCGCCCGTGAGCGAAATCTCGTCGTAGCCGTCAATGCTGTTCACGATGCCGTAGTCGATGCCTATTTTCTGATACACATTGCTGTAGAGCCGCATCTGGTCGAGCGTGGCCACACCCAAGAGCTGGCACTGCGGCTTGCTGGGATTCACAATGGGGCCCAGCAGATTGAAGCACGTGGGAAACTGCAATGCCCTGCGGATGGGGCCGACAAACTTCATGGCCTTGGCAAACAATTGTGCGTGCAGATAAACAATGCCGCACTCGTTGATACAGCGGTTCAGCTTGTCCAGGTCGTCGGTGAAACGAACGCCGTGGTTGGCTATCACGTTCGACGCGCCGCTGGTTGATGTGGCGGCATAGTTGCCATGCTTGGCCACCTTGTATCCGGCACCGGCAATAACGAAACAGGCCGTGGTAGAAATGTTGAACGTGTTCTTGCGGTCGCCGCCCGTGCCCACCACGTCGATGTAGCGGTCGCAGTCGAGCGGCACGGGCACACCCGTTTCCAGGATACCGTCGCGGAAGCCCAGCAACTCGTCAACGGTGATGCCCCGCATTTGCAGGCCCGTGAGCAGAGCCGTGATTTGCTCCATAGGGAACTCACTCTTGGTGATGCCAATCAGAATGTCGCGGGTCTCCTCGCGCGTGAGGGCCTCGTGGTTGAGCATTCTGTTCAAAATGTCTTTCATTTCCATCTTATCTATCATTTTATTTGTGTTGTTATTACTTGCCTGTCGCTTATCGGTTCGGCCTCATTCGTATTCCAAGAAAAAAGACCTGTCGTAAGAACGGCAGGCCTTCGTTGATATCTTCTTTGAGTATCTACATGGCTTCGTAACTCACGACTGTTAAAATCTTGAGCTGCGCCACCACCAATTTGTAGATACTGTTAATTTCATTTTCTTTGTTTTTGTTTGATTTCGGTTGCAAAATTACACTTTTTTCGCGACACACCAAACTTTTTGACAGTTTTCTTTCATGAACATGTAATTTTTTAATCACAAACACGGAAAACCGTCTGCAAAAACCATTCATTTTCTTGAAAAAAGATTTTCGCAAACGTGTAATAAAGAAGCAAACCATGCGTTATAAAAACAAACAGATATTTGTCAACTGTATAACATAAAGAAAGGTAAGCCTATGCAACATTTTACACTCGAAGAAGTCCGCCCGTCGGAAACAACACTGAACATTATCAGACAAATAGCCTACACTTATCGTGTACTGAAAATGAAAGGCGGTAACCAATTGCCCTATTGCCTGAACTGACTATGAGTTAGGAGTTAGGAGTTAGGAGTTAGGAGTTAGGAAGTAGGAGTTAGGAGATAGGAGATTTTTAGACACTTTCTTAACTCTGTGAACAAAAAAACACGAAACGTTATGGAAGAAAGAACGACCCTCGTTTCACCCTCGCTGCTCGCAGCCAACTTTATCGATTTGCGCAACGACGTGAACATGATTAACAAGAGTGAGGCCGACTGGCTTCACCTTGACGTGATGGACGGTGTGTTTGTACCCAATATTTCATTCGGATTCCCCGTGCTCGAAGCGGTGGCAAAATACTGCTCCAAACCGTTGGACGTGCATTTCATGATAGTGCATCCCGAGCGCTACATCCAGCAGACGGCACGCCTGGGAGCCATGATGATGAACGTGCACTACGAGGCATGCACTCACCTGCACCGCACCGTGGAGGAAATCCACAATGCCGGCATGAAGGCCGGCGTGACGCTCAACCCCTCGACGCCCGTCAGTGTGCTGGAAGACATTATCGGCGATGTGGATATGGTGCTGCTCATGAGTGTGAACCCCGGCTTTGGCGGACAGAAATTCATTGAGAACACCATCGCTAAGGTGCGCCGTCTGCGCAAGCTAATTGCCGAGAGTGGCAGCCATGCGCTCATCGAGGTGGATGGCGGTGTGCAGGGCGAGACTGCCCCGCGCCTGGTAGAGGCTGGTGTGGACGTGTTGGTGAGCGGCAGCTACGTGTTTAAGTCGCCCGACCCCTACAAAACCATTCGCGAACTGAAACTTCTGGGAGCTGCGAGGCTCACTTAGTAAACTTTTATAAATAGGTATAGGAAAGAAATTGGAATAATTAGAATAATTACCCCAAAAAGAAGTCTGTTCATATGAACATCTTTCTGAAAGAATTATTCTAATTATTCCAATTTCTTTCCTATACCTTATTATTATTCCCCTTTCAACTATGCTACAAAGGAAACGTGTTTCTTAGTCAAGCTGCAGGTGGACTTTATGTTCACGTGCCATGCGGCGCATGTTCAGGATGGCGTAGCGCATGCGACCAAGCGAGGTGTTGATGCTCACGCCCGTGGTTTCGGCAATCTCCTTAAACGACAATTCCTGATAGAACCGCATGAACACCACCTCACGCTGTGTGGGCGGCAGCATGTTCATCATCTTCTTCACATCGCTGAGCACCTGCTCGTTGACAAACTGGTTTTCGATGTTCGAGTCGAGGATGTTGGCCGGATTGAGGTTCGAGAGGTCGTTGCCCTCCGACGGCTCCACAATGTTCTCCTGCTTCTGTTCACGATAGAAGTCCATCATCACATTGTGGGCAATGCGCATGAGCCAGGCAGCAAACTTGCCCGACGTGGTGTATTTGCCCTCGTGCAGCTTGGTAATGACCTTGACAAAGGTTTCTTGGAATATATCATCTGCCTTGTCGCGATCTCTCACGACAAAGAGAATATAGGAATACAATTTCGACTGTGTGCGGCTTAACAACAAATCGAACGCCCTATTGTTACCATTAACGTATGACAATGCCAACTGCTCGTCGGTCATCTCATTGAGTTCATTCATTTTTTCTTCGTTTTTGTTGAAGTAAAAAATTTCTCAATAGGCGGTAATGATTTAAATGAATACTACGTTTTTAATTATTTCGGGTGCAAATATAGGGATTATTCATGGGCTGTGCAAATTTTTTCGACAAAAAATCTTAATTTTTCTTTGTCAGATAGTATAAAAATAGTATATTTGCAGCGTTGATGGTTCGCTATAGACGCGATTGAAAAGGGAATGGAGTGAAAATCTCCGACTGTCTCGCAGCTGTGAGTTCCTTTTAAGCCGCCAAGCGACACACCACTGCCCTCTGCACGGGCGGGAAGGTGCTTGGCGACGGAACAAAGTCAGAAGACCTGCCTCAATTTTTACTGCCGAAGTCTCTCGATGTAAGGGATGTAAGCACAAGACTGTTTTTACGACGATCAGGCAACGTGCTGCCAATGGGCGCAGCAAGCGTAAATGTGTATGTACCCAAAGGGCACAGCCGCAAGTGCGAATCTTTAACCGTACGTGTATTATTATATAAGTTTATTTAGTGGGATGGGCGAGGCCGTGAGGCTTCGCCTTTTTCATGCGCAACAGGTAAAGAGAAAAACTGGGAAAAACATAAAAACAGGGAAAAACAACAATGATTTTTGTAATGAGTTCCAGATGCTGGTGTCGTATCTGCAGCCGCTGTTTCTAAACAACGCCAAAATAACTCACGACGACAGCATCAAATTTTCTAGAGAATTTATGAGTATTGTCGTGAGTTATTCACACCATTTCGCGAAATATCGGCATAACGCCGAGAAACAGGAAAACAAATTCGTGCACAATATGTGCACAGATTAGGAAAACTGTATGCAGATACGAAAAGAGGTTGACGCAGGACGCTGTCAACCTCGAGAAATAGATTTCGAAACACTCGAAATCATCAATAAGATGCGGCAAATATAGACTATATTCGTGAGAAAAACAAGAATTTCTTTAAAAAATAAACTAAATTTAACAGATTTTGAATAATTTCGGTCATGAACCACCGGTTTGAATAGTTACACCTTATTATATAGTAAGGTTTAGCAAACTTCGCTTGAAGGGAGTTCACAGGAGTTAGCGGCAGTTAACGAGCCTAGCTCGTGAAGTTAACGGACAAAACAGAACAAACGGACTGAAAAGACATAAAAAAAGAAAGCACAAAAAGTGTGAACAACCTTAAAAATAAAAAGCCAAAATGAAAAAAAAAACAAATCAAAAAAAATTATCAGCCAAAACTGTTGCATATATTAGAATTAATTCATAATTTTGCTTCCGATTTAAGAAATCACATTTATGAGTTAATGAAATTCCCTCATTGTTTAGTAGTAATGCTTACAGCCTGCGTCTGCGAAGATATCGGGCTGTTTTTTTTTAGATTTTTCTAGAATATCACTACTCGACACACAAAAACAAGTCACTAAAACAAACAGAAAAGACAAACAATAAGCTTATGAAACACCTACAGACCCTGTTCCTGTGCCTGTTTCTCGCGCTGACAGCATCGGCGCAACAGTCGGCATGGGACACCGAGTACAAACAAATTGAAAACAACATCAAGGCACCCGAGTTTGCCAACCGCGAGTTTGTCATCACCAAGTATGGCGCATCGCTCAAAGCTACGGCCAAGGCCAACCAGAAAGCCATCAACAACGCCATTGCCAAATGCTCGAAGGCGGGCGGTGGTCGCGTGGTGGTGCCGGCCGGCACCTGGAACACCGGTGCCATTACGCTACAGAGCAACGTGAATCTGGTGATTGAGAAAGACGCCACGCTGCTCTTTGCCTTCGACACCGACCTCTATCCCTTGGTGCGCACACGCTGGGAAGGACTCGACTGCTGGAACTACCAGCCCTGCATCTATGCCTACCAGGCCAAGAACATTGCCATCACCGGCGAGGGCACCATCGACGGCAACGCCACTTCTGACACATGGTGGGCCATGAGCGGAAAGAAAGGCTACAAGGAAAACCCCAATATTCCTGAGAATCAGAACCGTGGCAGCCGTGCCGCCCTGCTGAAATATGCCGAGGACGGTGTGGACATGGACCAGCGCCGCTTTGGCAAAGGCTACGGTCTGCGTCCACAGCTGGTGAACATGAACCAGTGTGAGAACATCCTCATCGAAGGTGTCACCATGCTGCGCTCACCCTTCTGGGTGATTCACCCGCTGCTCTCGAAAAACATCACCGTGCGCAACGTCAAGGTGTGGAACGAAGGTCCCAACGGCGACGGCTGCGACCCTGAGTCGTGCGAGAACGTGCTCATCGAGGGCTGCACCTTCCACACCGGCGACGACTGCATTGCCATCAAGAGCGGGCGCAACGCCGACGGGCGTGCCGGAGCCACCGGCCGCTTTGCGGGCATCCCCTCGAAAAACCTCATCATCCGCAACTGCGTGATGGAGGACGGCCACGGCGGCGTGGTCATCGGCTCGGAAATCTCCGGCGGCTGTCAGAACGTGTTTGCAGAGAACTGCCAGATGGACTCGCCCAACCTGGAACGCGTGCTGCGCATCAAGACCAACTCGTGCCGAGGCGGCATCATCGAGAACATTCACTTCCGCAACGTCACCGTGGGCCAGTGTCAGGAGGCCGTGCTCAAAATCAACACCGACTATGAGCCCAAGGAGGTTTGCTGCAGGGGATTCTACCCCCAGGTGCGCCACGTGTATATGGACAACGTGACTTGTCAGAAAGCCAAGTACGGCGTGATGATAGTAGGCTACGAGGCCGACTCGCTCGCCTACACCGTGAACAACATCTACGTGAGCAACTCGAAGTTCGACGGTGTTTACGACAAGCCCGTCTATCAGTTGGGCCAGGCACAGGATGTTCACTTCAACAACCTGTTCATCAACGGCTCGCTCGTGCTCGACGAAGCCAGCCGCCCCTACAAGCGTTACAGCGAGTGGCTCACCCACTCGGAGATGCAGCGCAACCCCGACCCCACCCTGCTCGACTTCTCGAAGAAACCCAAGTGGAGCTACGTGATGGGCATTGAGCAGGAGGCCATGCTCGATACCTATCTGACCTACAACGACGACAGCATACTGGACTATCTGAAACAGTATCCCGACAAGATGATCGACGCGAAGGGAAACATCACCGGCTACGACTACAAAGAGTTCAACCTCGACAACGTGCGCACGGCGCGCTACATTCTGCGCATGCACAACCTCAACCCCGCCAAAAACACCGAAACGGCGCTGAAGACACTCTTCAAACAACTGGAGAAGCAACCGCGCACCAAGGAAGGCGTGTGGTGGCACAAGGCCGTGTATGCCTACCAGGTGTGGCTCGACGGCATCTTCATGGGACTGCCCTACTACACCATGGCCGCCCCGCAGCTGAAGGGACAGAAGAAAGCCACCAAGTACTACGACGACGCGATTGACCAAATCATCAAGACCGACCGCCGCACCTACGATGAAAAGACCGGTCTGTGGAAACACGCCTGGGACGAAACCCACCAGATGTTCTGGGCCGACAAAGAGACGGGCCTCAGCCAGCACACGTGGGCACGGGCTTTGGGATGGTACACGATGGCCATGACCGAAGTGCTCGACGTGCTGCCCGACGACTACGCCCGCCGCGACGAAGTGATCAGACTTTTGCAGAAAGCCATGAAAGCCGTGGTGAAATATCAGGACAAGAAAACAGGTGTCTGGTACGACGTGATGGACGTAAACGATGAGCGCAACTATCTGGAATCCACCGCCTCGTCAATGTTCGCTTACGTATTGCTGAAGGGCGCCCGCAAGGGCTGGCTCGATGACTCTTTCCGCCAGGCGGGCATTCGCGCCTATCAGGGCATCATCGACCAGTTCGTCCGCGTCAATGCCGACAAGACCATCAGCCTGACTCGCTGCTGTTCGGTGAGCGGACTGGGCCCGGGCATCAGTCCTACGGTGCTGAAAGCCGCTCCCAAAGTGAAGGAGAACCTGAAGCGCGACGGCTCGTTTGAATACTACATCAGCGAACCCATACGCGACAACGACGCCAAGGGCGTTGGTCCCTTCATCTGGGCAAGCCTTGAAATGGAAAGAATGAATAAATAACTGAACAACTAACATATCCATTAATGAGAAAGATCATTTTCACCCTTTTCGCAGCCTTGCTCGCCATCGGCGCGTGGGCACAGGCGCCGGCTTTTCCCGGAGCAGAAGGCGTGGCCCGACTGACAACCACTGGCGGACGCGGTGGAAAAATATTGCACGTGACCAACCTGAACGACTCGGGCACGGGCTCGTTGCGCGCTGCATGCCAGGCAAGTGGCCCGCGTATTGTGGTGTTCGATGTGTCGGGCATCATTGAACTGCGCTCGGCATTGAAAATCAACAACGACAACATCACCATCGAAGGCCAGACGGCTCCGGGCGACGGCATTTGCCTGAAAAACTACACATTCAGCATCAACTGCAACAATGCCATTATTCGTTTCATCCGCGCTCGTATGGGCGACGAGGCGAAGTCGGAAGACGATGCCATGAACGGCTGGCACCACGACGACTCGAAAAAGAAAAACGTCATTATCGACCACTGCACCATGAGCTGGTCAACCGACGAGTGCGGCTCGTTCTACGGCATTGAGAATTTCACTCTGCAATGGTGCATGCTCTCTGAAAGCCTCGTCAACTCGGTTCACGGAAAAGGTGCCCACGGCTACGGCGGCATCTGGGGAGGCAAGAACGCAGCCTTCCACCACAACCTGCTCGCCCACCACACCAGCCGCAACCCGCGCTTCGACCACGACTATGTATCGACAATGAAAGGCCCCATCGACTATGTGAACAACGTGGTGTATAACTGGGGCGACAACAGCAGCTACGGTGGCGAGTCGGCCAACACATCGGGCGAGTACCGCAAAATCAACATGATCAACAACTACTACAAGGCCGGACCTGCCACAAGCCCCAAGGAGCGCATCGTCAACCCCACCACGAACTGCAAAAACTGCACGGGCGAAACTTCTGGTCTAAAGAACATCGTGCCCGGACACTTTTACATCAACGGCAACTACGTATATAATTATCCCGCCATCACCGCCGACAACTGGAGCGGCAACGGGGTGCGCCCCGACGACACGTCGAAGAAGAGTGCCATTAAGTCTGACACACGCTTCGTGGCCGAGAACAGCGACGAACTGCTAAGCATGCACCCGGCAGAGACAGCCTTCGATCAGGTTCTGGAGTATGCCGGTGCTTCCTACGTGCGCGACGACATCGACAGCCGCATTGCTCAGGAAACACAGACAGGTACCTTTACCTACACGGGCAGCAACGGCTCCACACGCGGGGGAATGATCGACACGCAGACAGACGCTGGCGGATGGCCTGCTTACAAACAGACTGAAAAACTGGCCGACTCAGACAACGACGGTATGCCTGACATCTGGGAGGAAGCCATGGGACTGGACAAAAGCGATGCCACCGACGCGCAGAAATACACACTCGACCCGCAGGGCTACTACACCAACATTGAGGTGTATTGCAACAGTCTGGTGGAGGATTTGATGATGGCCGAAAACGAGGGAGCCGACTTTCTGGTTGACGAATACTACCCCGAGATTGGCGACAAGGTGGACGGCGTGCCCTACTACGGTTCGGTGAGCTATCAGGGCGAAGAACCCGCCGACTTTGGCGACGGAACAGAAGGCACCATCGTGTGGAACTTCGACAAAGGCACCGCCAATCAGAAAGCCACCTTCTCTGCCGGCATCGCCGACAAGGTGAAGAGCACAAGCGTGAGCATTGGCTCACAGTTAGCCTACGACGGTACGAAGAACGTGAACGGGCTTGTGATGACTCTCTTCAAGAACGCCAATGCCGACTCCTTCGATAAGCCCACGGCCGACAACACCGTGACCTTCAGCGTGGAACCCGCCGACGGATATGCATTCCAAGCTACCAACGTAGCCTTCGACATTTCGAAGTTCGGTACCGACAGCGGCAACTTCACCGCCAAATGGGACAACATCGGACTCATCAGCGGCGACGGCACCATCAACCGAAACAACGCCGAGGGTGGATATTACTCCCACTATTCATTGGCCGTCAACAACGCTTCGCCGAAGACTGACGCCACGAATCTGGTGCTCAACCTCTACAACATCTATTACAAAGAAGGAAATAATCCTCCCTCTAAGCAGATAGGATTGGCCAACATCGTCATCACCGGACAGTTCTTCGAAGATACGGGTGTGCGCAACGCGGAGAACGGAGCCAACACCGTGACGGCCATCGAATACTACAACATGCAAGGCATGCGTCTAGACGGACCGCAAGAAGGTATCCTTATTTGCAAAATGCGAATGGCCAACGGACGCACCGTCACAAGGAAAATTGTGAGATAGGCAACTCACTCGACAAAAAAACGACAGCGAACAGCCAAAAACTCAAAAAAACGCCATGGCGAGAATCTTCTGTTAAGGCACACAACGGGCCTTGACAAAAGATTCTCGCTTTTTTTGTGTTTTTTTCTACGTTTAAGTAATGCCGATTGGAATATTTTTTCTATTTTTGCAACAAATAACTTTATCATTAATCTTTAAAACCATTTTAACTATGAACAAAATTTTACGCTATTCATTCATTTGCTTGCTCGCAATGATGAGCACAGCTATCTTTGCAAAAGACGATGTTGTCATCGATTTCAACAGCATGGACATTCCTACTTCATGGAGTGCCAATGAAGAGCAAGGCATTGAAGCTTCTAATGCTGGTGACATCAACGCTGATTGGACAAAGACTATTGACGGAGTTACTATCACCGTTAGCCCCAAAGAAGAAGGCAAAACAAACCCAAACCGTTTTTGGAGTACAGCAAATGGTCCTCAGCTTCGTTGCTATTCTGGCACTATCACTATCAGTGCAAGTGAGGCAATGAGCAGCATTAAATTTGTGGCTCCCAAATTTGATCTGAAAACTGATAACGGAACAATTGCAAGTAAGATTTGGACAGGAGAGAGCACAGAGGTAGTGTTTACGGTTAATAGTAACACTCAGATTAACTCAATCACCGTTTCATTTGGTGGTGGTGGCGATACTCCTCCCACTCCTAGTTTCGATGGCCCGACAGTAAGCAACATCGCTGCTTTCCTTGAATGCACAGAAGAGGCTAAACTTCAGCTTTCAGACGCCCTTGTTACTTACGTGAACGACTACAATGGTCTTCAGCTGTTTGTACGCGACAACACCGGTGCTATGGTTATCGACAACAAGATGGACTTCACTGGCATTAAGACCGGTGACCTTCTTACCTGCGACATCATCGGAAAGGCTGGTTCTATTAGTGGATTTAAGAATGCATTCTTGAAATCAGACAACTCGTCTATTGAAAATCTTTCTACCAGCACAGGTGAAGTTACATACAAAGAAATCTCTATTGATGAAGCTGGTGACTTTATGTGCGACGCTATTGTGCTGAAGAACGCCACTATTGCTGATAAGAAAGCCTCTGTAGATGGTGACGAGATTGCTCTCTACGACCGCTTCAAGCTGGGACTTCTCGACGAACTGGATGAAAGTGCCACTTACAATGTTTATGGTCTGATTTACGATGGTGGAACCCAGTATGGCATGGAAATCGTTGTTGTAAACATTGAACTTGCTGACGATTCTGGTGTAAACGCTCTCACCATCAACAAGAACAGCAATGCTCCCGTTTATAACATGGCCGGTCAGCGCGTCAGCAAGGCTGTGAAGGGTGTTTATATTCAGAACGGCAAGAAGTTCGTGGTGAAGTAATTGGTAATTGACAATTGATAATTGATAATTGACAATTACAATATAAAAATAAGGTGCAAGGCTTTGAAGTCTTGCACCTTATTTTTATGACAATGTCCTTGGGGTAATGTCCTTGGACCTTGGGAAGTCCTTGAGGGGGAAACGCCCTTAGTGTAATATCCTTTGGGAAAAAGGGAAAAGATTATTTCTGCAAATACTTGCGGCCGCCCTGTACCACAACGCCTCGGTAGTTGGCATCCACGCGACGGCCCTGCAGGTCGTAGCGGGGAGCGGTGGCACTCATTTCCGATGCATCGCCATCGATGGTGAGAATGCCGGTGTCGGGTGTTTCGCCTTCGAACTCGTAGCAGCCAAGGTCGGGTGCTTCACCATTGAAGTACACGTAATTCAGAATCTCGTCGCCACTGAAGTCTTTGTACTCTTTCCCCCTGTCAATAAGGTTCGTGACGGTAGCCTTCAGGTGGAACTGGGTGGTTTCGGGCAGTGTGCCGTCAGCATTTCGTTCAGCCATGATGATACTCTCGATGTCAAGACCTTCAAAATCATCCTCCTTAGCAGCAAAGCCAGTGTTCCATGTGTTGTTTACTTGCGTGGTTGTTCCCTTATCGCTGCGTTTCCAGTGGCTGCTTGTAGGCGACAGGCTGATGTTGTTATAAACCGTCAGCGTGAAAGGTTGGTCATTGCCGAATCCATAGTTGATGCCATTCTTGTAGGCGGTGCAGTTGATGATTTTCATATCACCAGCATTATTGTTCTGATCGAAGCCCTTGCTGCGGTGGCCAACAGCCAGACAGCGATAGAGTTCCACATTATGCTTCGTTCCATTACCACCCACTTTGAAGCCATTGGGATTGCCTCCGTTGGCAAAGTTCGACAAGTTCTTGCCGTTGAAGCAACTTAGGTCTTTGTCCACATCCGTTGCACGCGGATGAGAGGAGAGGTCGAACGTAGCCGGTCCGTTGTTATAGGTGATGCAATTGATATAGACTGTCGGAGTACCCCTGGTTACGCGGTCGTAGGAGTCCCATCCGTCATCAGAGTTGTTCCACGAGCGGCAGCCAATGTAGATGTTTCCCGGACAGGCGTCACCCTGCTTATCGGCAAAGCCGTCGGCGTTGCCACCATTGTCCTGATAGTCGAAATTGTCGTGCGAGTCGCAGTTGATTACCATGTTGTAGCCTCCGCTACGCAGTTGTATGCCTGCATTGCAACAACCATACACATTGAGGTGCTCCAGAATGTTGTATTGGCCTTCCTCCACCCAGATGCCTTTATAACCGGCATAGCGGATGGTAATATCCTTAATGTGCAGATAGCTGCCGCCCACCTTCACACCGTTGGTTTTGATGGCCGTCTGGCGGAAGTCGATGATGGCCTCGCTGTCACCGTAACCCTGAATGGTAATCATCTGGTCGGCCTCGCCTTTGCGGTTGATGCTGAGTGAGTTCTTCAGGTCGTATTGTCCGCCCATGAGGTAAAGGTTGTCGCCTGCCTTCAGTTTGCCGATGACGGTGCTGCTGAGCGGCCCTGGCGATTCGAGGGTGTATTTGCTGCCCGAGCCCGTGGGTGACACATAGTAGTCGGTAGCCCATGCTACGGAAGCCGAAGCACTGAGAATAACCGAAAGAAACAGTGTTTTAGTGTTCATGCTTTGATTGCTGTAGTTTGTTGTTAAATAATCACTTAGTACTTTATATATGCCCCCTGCTCACTCTCCCCTCCCATGATGAAGCCCCTGCGCGCTCTCCCCTCCCATGTAGGGGAGGGGCTGGGGTGGGGTCAGTATCTTCTTCAGTAACAGGAAGTCAGAAACTTCTACATGATTAAAGTGACAGAGTTTTCAATGTTGAGAGAATATTTGAGACCCCACCCCCAACCCCTCCCCTTGAGGGGTGGGGAGACTTACGCTGGGGAACTCCTCTTGAGGGTATAATCCTTATATACTAAAAACAGACCATCATGAGCCAATGCCCACAATGGCCTGTTTGTATTTTCAATTGTCAATTATCAATTGTCAATTATTTCACCACGAACTTCTTGCCGTTCTGGATGTAAACGCCCTTCACAGCCTTGCTCACCTGCTGGCCAGCGAGGTTGAAGATAGCGGTTGCATTGGCCTTAACCACATTCTGAACATTGCTGATACCATCCTCTACAGGCTCAACAATCTCGGGAAGCTCGTCGTTGATAGTGATGGCCAGGAACTGGAATCCATTGCCTGTGGTCAGCGAAACGACACCATTTTTAATAACTGTCAAAGTTACTTCATGATCCTCAACATCAGCTGTTGTAAGCGATCCTTCTGTTACTTCGGCATTGGTAGCAATGAGTTCTCTTTCTGATTCGCCAGCACCTCTAAATCTGAGTTTTACAACATCGTCCTTCACGAGTTCGCCTAATTTTATAGTAGTTTTACTACCATTAATAGCAAAGAACTTACCAGGCTTAATACGAATTCTGTCAGCTTCCAAACCGTTGGCATGATCTCTTGCAAATTCCAGTCCGCTGGTGAGTTCCAACTCTGCGCCATTAGCCATCAGAGCGGTATAAACGTTTCTCTCAGAAAGAGTTGCATTGTTCTGCCAATAGTTCTTGCCCTCATCGTCGTTAAATTTCCAATTCTCAGTATCGGCAGTAAGATTCTCCTCGTCAGCAGAGCCAAGCTCAGCGGTGAAGTCCCAAACTGTGGCTGCTGTCGGGTCTTTCACTTCTTCGCCACCGCCTTCAGAAGTCTGGTCGAATCTTACGTATGCAAAGTAGATACCAGCATCCTGAGTGATACAATAGATACCGGCGCTCAGAATCTCAACCTCGAAAATGATAGGATTGCCATCCGCATCGGTTGCCTTAGCTTCGTCAGAAGTAAACTCATGTGTGTATTCTGCGTCAGCCGGATTGCAATAGTTTTCCTTGTCAGAAGCAGAAACAACAAACATCTTACGTCCTGCTGTGCCACTCCAAGCACCAATGAAAAGAGTGCCAGGGCCAGCAGCCTCAAGGAACATCTGACGGCCACCAGTAGTATTAGAAGAACCATTGGGCTCAAGACGATAACTTGCCGTGTAGTTGTCATCATACTTTACAGGAAGAATGTTCTTATCCTCATCGGTCTGAATAACATCCATGCGATAAGTACGATCCTTCTTTGAAACAACCGTAAAGACATCCTGTGTGATGGTAGCATCGTTCAGCAAATACTTCGTTCCCGAATTCAAAGTTGCATTAGCACAATCACCTTTGGCAGCTACGGCATCCTCGTAAATCTTGTTGAGATCCAAAGTGTAGCTTGCGATCTGTGCATTCACACCCACGGCCATCAAAGCCGCAGCAATAAGCGTAAAAAATTTCTTCATAATTCTTTGTTTTTAGTTTGTTATTAATAAATTGTTTGTTTTTGTCAAGTCTGTCACCACTTGGAATGGTTATGGCGTTACCTTTTCGGTGCAAAGATAATTAAATAAGTGGGAAAAGCAAGGGTTTCGTAGTGTTTTTTTAGCGTAAACGTTTTCAAATAATTCCATTCGCGCGCCTTCATTCCGCCTTGGCTGATTTCTTCCGTAATCGTTTACGCACAAATATATGCCACTAACCAACACATCTTACAATAATAATCCTTAACTTTGCAACGCACAAACTATTCAATTTGTAATCAAATCAAAAATAACAATAATAACTAAAAACTTAAAAAAAATCGATTATGAAGTACAAATCTTTACGTTATTCACTTCTCTCGGCAGCGGTTTTGTTTTTCGGCTCACTTTCCTGGGCTGGCATCAACGCAGCTACCGAAAGTGAGGAAGAAATTGTTTATTCGTGGGAAGGTGCTGAGAGTGGCGCCACCGAGACCGGCGGTCAGGCTGTTGCCTCCGACGGTCAAAGTGTAAACATGCCCAACCCTGGCGGTTCGAACACGTATTACACCATTCGCCTGAACGGCAAGAAAGACTTTTCGACGGATGTTGTGACCATCACTCTCGACAAAGCCCTCAAGGCTGGCGACAAAATCAGCGTTACTGCTTACCGCAACAAAAACGCTGCCGACAAGACGAGCGGATTCCTGGCAAAGTTTGACAAAGGTGGCCAAGTGGCTTCGTCAACAGGTCTGGAATTTGTCAATCTCGACACTTCGGATGCTTCGGCTGAGGACAGCAACCGCGGCACAGAGCCCAACACTTGTGAATTTGAGGTGCCCACTGCCGCTGAGGGCAGCACCGTCATTACCATGACGCGCTCGCACACCAGCACCAACCTCTTTATCACCAAGCTCGTTATTAGCTCGTCGGCATCGGGTGGCGACGATCCCCAGCCCGACCAGCCCGACCAGCCCGTTGTGAACCCCGACGAGTGCAACCTGGAGTGGGATTACACCGAGAAGGACATGCCCACTGTTAGCCCTGACAACGGACTTTATTTTGTAGGCTATGTGAACGATGCTGTTGGCACCAACAACGGCATGCACGGCGTGAAGCTCAACTCCAGCGGCAATTGCTACTTTGCCAAGCAGCCCGTGGCCGGAGTGCTCACGCTGACCTTCGGCAACCGCAAGAGCGGCGACGCCTACGCTGTGAACGTGTATGAGGCCACCATCGACGAAGATGGCAAGGGCACCAAGGGCGCACTCATCGGCGAAGTGTCGGTGGCCGAAAGCCCAGGCACAGGCAGCATCGACATCCCCGCCAACGTGACAGGCATATGGATTGAGCGTAAGACTGGCTCAGAAGGCGTATTGCAGAAGATTGTGTTCAAGGTTCCCGTGCCGCGCACGTTCGTTGATTTTGAAATCACTAACCAGGAACTCTCTACGACCTTCGACCCGACAACCCTGCCCGAGGGAGTGACCTTCAGCGGCAATCAGCGCAACGACAAACACGGCTACGACCACGTGACGCTGGTGGTTCCTGTCGATGGAACTGTGAAGTTCACCATCGGTGGCTGCCAGTATGCCAACCCCGCCAACTGTACCGTTACCAACAGCAACGGCGACGTTCTGGCAACACCCAACCTCAAAACCGCCAAATGCTACCATGAGGACGGCTCTGCCGCCACCTATATCTATACAGGCGAGCCCACCACGCTCACCTTCAGCAACATTGCTTACCTGCCCTACTTCAAGGCCGAAGCTACCGAAGTGACCGAGGCCACCATCACCTACAAGGACCAGAACGGCAACGAGCTGGGCACCAAGACCGTGTTCGAGGGCGACGCCATTGGCGAAGTGCCCTTCACCGAGACTGACATCACTCTCGGCGACGGCGAGGCTTTCCGCGGTTGGGTGTATAACAGCAACGGCTTGAAGGTCCAGCCCAACGACGTGGTCAACGGCAACACCACCGTCAGGGCACTCGTCACTCCCGTTGAGAGTGTGAGCGAAGGCAGCATTCAGACCTACGACTTCACCAAGAACACCTTCTACCCCGAGGATCACGAGACCTGCGAGGCCACTGGAGGCAAATTCAACGACAGCCAGCACGGCTGGAATTTCGCCGCTGGCGACAGCTTTGCCTTCGACGTGGCCGGCAAAGCACAAATCGTGATTACCTACTGCCAGTATGGCTCGGGCACCACCGCCACTCTTACCGATGGTGACGGTAACGTTGTAGAGGAAGGCATTGTAGTGAAAGACGACTCAGGCAACGACGGCGCCACGACCACCATCAATTACCCGATGGGTGCCACACGACTCACGCTTACCTTCTACTCGCAGACCTACATCCACAAAATAGAGGTGTTTAACGTTTCCGACTTCCTGGAGAAGGACGAAGCTTCGGGCTACTACATCGTACCGGCGGGCGACGCTGCCGGCCTCGTCATGGCTCTCAACACCGCCAGCTCGGAAGAGGGCGCCATGATATTCCTGCCCGACGGAACCTATGACCTGGGCGAGACCGTGCTCACAAGCATCTCGGGCAAGAACGTGTCGATTATCGGACAGAGCGCCGAGAAGACCATCATCAAGAACGCGCCTCCCACGAAGTTGGAGGGACTCGGAAGTGCTGACCTGCTGGTCAACACGGGCGAGGGACTCTACATGCAGGACATCACCCTGCAGAACGCCCTCGACTACTACAATGCTGGCAGCAACGGACGTGCTCCCGCACTCCACGACAAGGGCACCAAGACCATCTGCAAGAATGTTTGGCAACTTTCGTATCAGGACACCTACTACTCGCACAAGGTGGGCGGACTCTTCTATTTCGACGGTGGTGAGATTCACGGCACCGTGGATTACATGTGCGGCAACGGACGCGTTTATTTCAACGAGGTGAAACTGGTCAACGAGCGACGCAGCAGTGCCACCATGTCGGCCAACTCCGAACTCTACGTGTTCAACAACTGTACCGTGGAGAACAACGCAGACAGCTACAACCTCGGACGCGCATGGAGCGACAACCCTGTCTGCATCTGGCTCAACACCACGCTGCAAGACACCGAAAAGCTCATCGCCACACGATGGAACCTCTCAGGCATCAACTGCGACTACAGCATTGCTGGCGAGTATAACACCATGAACGAGAACGGAGCCGACATCACTCCGGCTGAGAACAACATTACCTTCACCAAGCAGAACACCAGCATGAACACCATCCTCGACGAATCGGCCCTTGAGACCTACAGCATCGAGAACGTGCTCGGCGAGTGGGCTGCAGAGGCACAGGAGCAGGCACAACAGATAGAGGCTCCCGAGGCTACCATTGACGGCACAACCATCTCGTGGTCAGCTGTTGACGGTGCCACAGCCTACGCCATCTTCTGCGACGGCGAGTTCCTCGGCATCACCACCGACACCACCTTCGACGTTGACCAGGCAACCGGTGCCAAACCCATGAAGGCAGAGGATGCCGACGCAGCTCCCGTCTATACCATCCGTGCAGCCAACGCCCGTGGTGGATTCGGCGAGCCCAAGACCATCACCGTTGCCACCGCCATCAAAGACATCAACGCCCAGAACTCAACACTCAAAGTTCAAAGCGCAAAGTTCTACAACGCCCAGGGCGTTGAGGTGAACAGCCAGTACAAAGGTGTTGTCATCAAGGTGGAAACCCTGAAAAACGGAAAAAGCGCTGTAACAAAGGTGCTGAAATAAACCGCAGACACACGATAACGAGAGAAACAGGGGAAAGCAATCCGCTTTCTCCTGTTTTTTCTGTCGCTGAACAAAACAGCTTATTACAATAAATCGATAAAAAGAAAGACTGTCAACATAACGCCACGAAATACATGAAAATTCTCTAAAGAATTTCAACGTAACGTCGGGAGATATTTTCACAACTCTCGGCACGGCGAAAATATCGTCGTGAGATAATTACTAATTCTTTAGCCTTATCCATAGTGCCACAAGGCGGAAGCATCTCACCTCCCTTTAATTAAGGGAGCGAGAAATGCGCACAGGGAGGAGAAAACCTCCGTACCTCTGTTTACTCTGTGTGAGAATAAAATCTGTGAGAAACAAATTCTGTGTGAGAAAACTCTCTTTGGCGAGCAAAATTTACGGGAAATCGGGAGGCAATTGCGTATTTACGAAAACCTTTACGAAGATTTTTCTGAATTATTTGTGAAAAATTAGTAGATAATTAGAAAAATTTTATTTATCTTTGCATCGACAAACTAATCTACTGATCTGAAATAATATTTTTTTGTTAAATTTAAATTCATATTTATGTCTGGTAATTTGAAAACTTTTCGAATTGCGCTGCTACTGCTGCTTACGATGGTGAGTAGTGGTCTTTGGGCGCAGACAATCAACGGTAATGTGAAGGACTCGGGAGGCGAAGATATCATCGGCGCCACCGTGATGGAGAAGGGCACGTCGAACGGCAGTATCACCGACTTCGACGGTAACTTCACGCTGAAACTTACCGGCAAGGCCAACGTCATCGTGGTTTCGTACGTGGGTATGAAGACACAGGAAGTGAACGTGGCCGGCAAGAGTAATGTAAACATAGTGCTCGAGGACGAGAACACCACGCTCAACGAGCTGGTGGTGATCGGCTACGGCGCTGTGAAGAAGAAGGACCTGACGGGTTCGGTGGCCACGGTGGGCAGCGACGCCCTGCAGGCCATTCCTGTAGCCAACGCCTCGGAGGCGCTGACGGGTAAGATGCCTGGTGTGCAGATTACGACCACCGAGGGTTCGCCCGACGCCGACGTGAAGATTCGCGTGCGTGGTGGCGGCTCCATCACCCAATCGAACGACCCCCTCTACATTGTTGACGGATTCCCCGTGGAGAGCATCAGCGACATTCCTGCCAACGACATCGAGGACATCACGGTGCTGAAGGACGCTTCGTCGACGGCCATCTATGGTAGCCGCGGTGCCAACGGTGTTATCCTCGTGACCACCAAGAGCGGTAAGGAAGGCAAGACAAAGGTGAGCTACAACGCATACTACAGCTGGAAGAAGATTGCCAAGAAGATGGACGTGCTCACCCCGTACGACTATGCCAAGTGGCAGTACGAGCTGGCCTTGCTGAAGAACAGCAACAACCCAGAGAAGATTTCCTCGTACACGGATTTCTTCGGCGAGTATCAGGACATGGACCTCTACAAGGACGTGGCTTACAACGACTGGCAGGACCTGACCTTCGGGCGCACGGGCAACACGTTCAACCACAACGTGAACATCAACGGCGGCTCGGAGACCATTAAGTATGCCTTCAGCTATGCTCACATGAACGACAAAGCCATCATGGTGGGCTCGAGCTTCAAACGCGACAACTTCTCGCTGAAACTGAACACCAAACCGACCAAGAGAACGGCCATCGACCTGCAGGCACGCTATGCCATTACCGACATTCGTGGTGGTGGCGCCAACGAGGCTACGGGTGTTTACGACACCGACCGCCGACTGAAGTACGCCGTAATCTACACGCCGATTCCCCTGAGAAACCTCGACGCTTCGGCCGGTGCTGCCGACGACGACCTGGGCAACCTCTACAACCCCATCACCTCGGCCTTTGACAACGACCGCAAGAAACAGCGCAAGAACCTGAACCTGGCCGGCGCCTTCACCTGGGAAGTTGTGAAGAACCTGAAGGCCAAGACCGACTTCGGCTACGACGACTACACAGAGTTCGACCAGCGCTTCTGGGGTCTCACCGCTTATTATATTAAGAATGTGCCTTCGGTTGAGAATCAGGACATGCCTGCCATCAACCTGGTGGATACCAAGCGCCATCGCTTCCGCAACACCAACACGCTGAGCTACGACTTCAAGGCTCTCTTCGGCAAGGACAGCCCCCACTCGCTGAACATCCTGGCCGGTCATGAGTATGTGATTACGAAGCGCCACATCAACACAAACACCGTGCACGGATTCCCCGTTGACTACGACGCCTCAACAGCATGGAAGCTATCCTCACAGGGCACTCCGTTCACCGTGGACGACGCCTACAGCGCCGACGACAAGCTGCTGTCGCTCTTCGGTCGCGCCAACTACAACTTCATGGACAAGTATCTGCTCAGCGCCACGTTCCGCGCCGACGCCTCGTCGAAGTTTGCCAAGCAGAACCGTTGGGGTTACTTCCCCTCGGTGGCCCTGGCATGGCGTGTGTCTTCAGAGAAATTCATGAAGGGCACGGAGAAATGGCTCGACGACCTGAAACTGCGCGTGAGCTACGGTACTGCCGGTAACAACAACATCCCCGTGGGCCAGCTGGTACAGCTCTACGAGAACAAGGCCACATCGTGGGTGAACGGCATCAACAACTACTGGGCTCCCTCGAAGACCATGGCCAATGAAGACCTGAAATGGGAAACCACCATTACCCGTAACGTGGGTCTCGACTTCACCATGTTCGGCGGCAAACTCAACGGTAGTCTGGAAGGTTACATCAACACCACCAAGGACCTGCTTATCGGATTCCCCGTTGTAGGAACTGGTTACGACAGCCAGTACCGCAACCTGGGTAAGACCGAGAACAAGGGTTTCGAGTTTACCTTCACCTATCATATCATCAACCAGCAGAACTACGGTCTGGACTTCAGCGGCAACATCAGCTTCAACAAGTCGAAAATCAAGGACCTCGGCATCATGGATGACTTCGGATGGCCCACCTCTTGGGCTTCTACCGAAATCGGTCAGGACTACTGGATTGCCGTGGGCAGCTCGGTTGGCGACATCAACGGTTACATCAGCGACGGACGCTACGAAGTCAGCGACTTCACGGGCTACGACGCCTCTACCGATACCTGGACACTGAAGGAAGGCGTGGCCGATGCCAGCGCCGTGGTGGGCAAGGTACGCCCCGGCTCGATGAAGATTAAGAACCTCACCGACAGGGCCGACGAGAACGGCAACGTGACCAACCCCAACACCATCGGCGAAGAGGACATGACTATCATCGGCAACGTGAACCCCGACTTCTTCGGCGGATTCAACATCAACGCACGTGCTTACGGATTCGACCTGAGCGCCAACTTCAACTACAGCGTGGGCAACAAAGTGTATAACGCCAACAAGATTGAATACACCCAGACCAGTAAGTACCAGTACCGCAACATGATTGACATCATGGCCGACGGACAGCGCTGGACCAACCTCGATCCCGCCACAGGACTGCTGAGCAACGACCCCGCACGTCTGGCCGAACTGAATGCCAACACCACCATGTGGTCGCCCTACACCAGCAGAATGGTGCTCACCGACTGGGCCGTTGAGGATGCCTCGTTCCTGCGTCTCAACACGGTGTCGCTGGGCTACACCATTCCCGCCAAGCTCACCGAGCGCATCGGCATCACCAACCTGCGATTCTATGTCACCGCTTACAACCTGCTCACCATTACCGGCTATAGCGGCTTCGACCCCGAATCTGACTGTATCCGCAGAACCAACCTCACACCTTGTGTTGACTACTCGGGCTATCCCCGCAGCCGCTCGTTCGTTGTTGGTCTGAACTTGAATTTCTAATACAAAAGGAGGATAAAATGATGAAGAATTATATCAAAATAGCAATGCTTTCAATGTCGCTCGTAGGCTTAGCTTCTTGCGACATGGAGTCACCCAGCATTTCGGCTCTTGACGGCTCTACCGTCTATTCCACCTATTCGCTGGCAGAATCTGAGGTGATGTCTGTTCATGTGTCGTTTGGCGAAACCAACTCCTATCGCGGACGTTTCCTTCCCTACTACGGTGTGAATACTGATGTCGAGGTGATGAACTCGCCCGACATTACCAAAGCTGGCGACGACAACAAGTACGACCTCTCGAACTACAACACATCGCCCACCAACGGACAGATGAACACCGACAACAATGCCTACGCAAAGTTCTACGAGGGTATTGAGCGCGCCAACCTCGCCATCGAGGGACTACGCCAGTATGGCAACATCGAAGAGAACCCCGACATGGCTCAGCTGCTGGGCGAGGCCCTCACGCTGCGTGCCGTCATCTACATCGACCTGATTAAGGCCTGGGGCGACGTGCCTGCACGTTTCGTTCCCAACGGTCCCGACAACGTCTATCTGCCCCGCACCAACCGCGACGTCATCTACAAGCAGCTGCTCGACGACCTGAAAGAGGCTGAGGGCTATTGCTACTGGCCCAACCAGAACAGAATTACGCAGAGCACCGAGCGCGTGAGCAAGTCGTTCGTCAAGTCTCTCCGTGCCCGCATCGCCCTCTATGCTGGCGGCTATGGACTCCGCGGCGACGGCTACCGTCTGTCTAAAGACCCCGAGCTGGCTCCCGAGAAGATGTACCAGATTGCCAAGGAAGAGTGCGAGGCCGTCATCAACAGTGGCTACAACAAGCTTGGCGGCTTCAAGGAGAACTTCGAGAAACTCTGTAAGGACAATGTGAGCGCCGGCGGCGAAAGCATCTGGGAGATTCCCTTCTCGGCAGGCCGTGGACGCGTGCTCTACACATGGGGTGTGAAGCACAACGTCAAGGACCAGTACACCCAGCAGGCTCAGGGCGGCGTGAACGGCCCCATTGCCTTCCTGTACTACGACTATGACAGCGAGGACGTGCGCCGCGACATCACCTGCGTTCCCTACGAGTGGAGCAAGGACCTGATCAACGGCAACGCCTTCGTCACCTTCCGTGCCATCAACAAATGGTGCTTTGGAAAACTGCGCTACGAGTGGATGGACCGCATCGTCACCTCTACCAACGACGACGGTGTGAACTTCCAGTACATGCGTCTGGCCGACGTCTATCTGATGGCTGCCGAAGCTGAGAACGAGCTGGGCAACACCGCTGCCGCTTGGGGCTACATGCAGCCCGTACTGGCCCGCGTACTGCCCGCCGGCAAGGTGAGCGCCCTGCAGAGCAAGTACACCGCCAACAAGCAGGCTTTCCGCGAGGGTATCTACGAGCAGCGCGCCCTGGAGTTTGCCGGCGAGGCGCTGCGTAAGCCCGACCTCGTACGCTGGGGCATCATCGACCAGAAAATGGCCGAGGCCAAGCAGAAGCTCACCGCCCTGCAGCAGCGCACCGGAGCCTATGCCGGACTCCCCGACAAGGCCTACATCAACAATGCCGTTGACAAGGACAAGATTCAGGTTTACGGCCTGAACAAGGGCGAGGATGACAAGGAATTCATTGCCAGCATCAAGGATACCTGGGAGTCGAAAAACTGGTTCGTCAGCAAGGACGAATACGTGCTCACCGATGCCTATATCGAAGGACTCTACACCGTTCAGCCCAGCACTCACAGCCTGTGGCCCATCTGGAAAACATTCATCGACAAGAGCAATGGATACCTCAGCAACGACGGTGTTTATGGCCAGCTGTCTGACTAAAGTACATAGTTCAAAGTTCAAAGTTCAAAGATTATGAAAAAATTCAATAAATCATACATCATGTTAGGGCTGGCCTGCGCCGCCCTGACATCCTGCAGCGACATTGCCGACGAGATTACAGAGCTTGTGTTCGCACGCAACTTGTCACCCGTAGGTATTGAGGCGAAGAATATAGGCGAGGAAAAAGCCACACTCAACTGGGCTCCCAACGAAAAGGCCACAGCCTATGTCGTTGAAGTCTTTGCCGACGACAGCCTCTCCTTTGCAGGCACACCTCAGAAGACATTGACTGTCACCCAGCCTACTGCCAATCTCACCGGACTGGTTTATGACACCAAGTATTCGGCCCGCGTTAAGGCCGTCACCGACGGCGATGCATCGCGCGACTCTAAGTGGAGCGGCACCTACTTCCGCACCAGCGCTCAGCAGCTCATGAAGTCGTTTAAGGAAGAGAACATTGCTGACCGCAGCGTTACCGTTACATGGGACACAGAGGCCGTGGGCAACGACCTGACCACTCTGCGCGCCTTCGACAACAACGACAAGCTCGTGGCCACCAAGCAGCTCACCGCCGAAGAGGTGGCTGCCGGAAAGGCTGCCATCACCGGTCTGAACCCCGAAACACAATACACCATCCGCATGTATAACGGCGAGAAAGAGCGCGGCAACCGCCCCGTTACTACCATTGCCGACCTCAACGGAGCCACGGTTGTGCATCCGGGCGACGACATCAAGAGCATCATCGAGGAAGCTACTGCCGGTACCGTCATCGCTTGCTATGGCGGTGAGTACGACCTCAATCCGCTCGACGACGGAGGCAACGGTTCGGTAACCGTCAACGCCACCATCACCATCAAGGGCATCTATCCCACCAACAAGCCCGTGCTTAAAGGACGCTTCGAGATGCACACCGGCGCAGGCCTCAGCCTCAGCCAGCTCGTCATCGACGGCTCCACCAATGCCACCGGTGACCAGACCTTCAACTACAAGGACAAGGACATCGACTATGAAGCCCTCGACCTGCAGGACGTTGAAATCAAGAACTTCGTCAAAGGCATCTGCTATGGCAACGTTGACAACTCTACCATCGAGGCCATCACCTTCAACAACTGTCTGATTCACGACATCACCTGCGAAGGCGGCGACTTCTTCGACATCCGCAAGAACTATGTCAAGAAGGTGACCTTCTCTAACAGCACCATCTACAACGTGGCACAGGAGCGCGACTTCATCCGCTACGACGACTCTTCGGCCAACTATGCCGATGGAGCACCCGTCATCACCGTTGACCATTGCACCATCAACAACGTGCTCAACGTTGCAAAGGGCAAGCGCCTGCTCTACGTTCGTTTCGTGGGCAACACCATCAACTGGACCAACAACCTGCTCACCAACACTCAGGCCATCTTCTCTAACCAGAGCAAGACCACCTATCCAGAGTTCGGCAACAACAACTACTACTTCGGTTGCAACACCGACCTGTTCTCTGCTGACGACGAGGCCAGCTCGCCCAAGGTTTACTACCGTGGCGACACCAGCTCAAAGAACGGCGAAGACCCCAAGTACAAGGATGCTGCCAACGGCGACTTCACCATTGGCAACGACGCCGTAAGCAAAAACAAGGTTGGCGACCCGCGCTGGTATTAATCAACCGTAGGAACAAGGGGGGCACAGCCTCCGACTTCTACACAGAATTCAACACAATCATGAAGGGCAGGCCCACGCGGGTCTGCCCTTTATAATGGTGCAATCTCTTTCAGAATCTGCTCTTTTCGTCTTCGCCGGCACCTGTTCCGCGGTACTTCGAGCGCTTCTGGTTGAAGTTGTAGGTCAGGGTGGCCATGATGCTGCGCGAGTAGTTCCAGCCCTCTTTCACGTTCTCTACACCGTTGCCATAGCCAGCCCACCGCTCACGATTGCTGTAGAACAAGTCGTTCACGTCGATGTTCAGCGTCCAGCGCTCTTTGGCGAAAGCCATGTAGAACTTCAGGTTGGCGTAGGCGGCGGACCTATATTCCGCGGTTGCCTGGCTAAAGCGTGTATAACCTGTCAGGTTGAGGCTGACGAAGGCAGTGGGGCCGAGCATGAAGCGGTTTTGCATCCGTGCCAAGAGTCTCGGTTTCTGCAGGTCGTGGCTGATGCCGTAGGCCGAGGCGTCAAAGAGCTGTTTAAATGCCGTCACCGTGTACTGGGGTTGATAGAATCCTAACTTGGGGGCGGCCACCACCGAGGCAGACATCAGTTCCATCTTACTTACGTTCTCCCACTTACTGTACATGATAGGCTGTCCGTTGTATAGACTCGATAGTTGTATCATACGATTATCCTCGTAGGTGTACTCTGCCCGGAAGTTGAGCCAGGAATAGACGACGTTGAGCGCGACGTTATGGTTGAACTGCGGCTGCAAGCCTATGTTGCCGCCCTCGTAGAGGTATCTGCTGTCGTACTGCAGATGGCGGGTGAGTGCACCGTAGGACGGTCGGTTGACGCGTTGGTTGTAGCTGAGTTCTGCGCCCCACTTGCCTTTCTGCCAGGCCAGACTGACGTTGGGGAACAGCTGGTCGTAGGTGCGACTGCTTTCATCAACACGCTGGCCAAACGAGTAGTAGTTGTTCGCCACATGCTCATAGCGCAGTCCTGCGTTGAGACGGAGCGTCTTGCTGAGGGGTCTATTGTAGTCGGCAAAGAGTGCCAGGTGGCTCTCACGCACTTCGTTGTCCGTTGAGGGTATCTGCTCGAAATTGCTATAATAGAGGCTGTGTATCTTTGTTTGCGAAACATCCGAGCCTAACTCCAGGTGTCCGCCAACAAGGGGATAGCCCACGACGAGCTTACCTGCTAACAGGCGTTTGCGGTTAGTGCTCTCTGTCTCCACGTTTCGAACTTCCACACCGGCGCTCGTCTCTGTCACATCTTGCACCACTCCGTCTTTATCCCAGAAGCAGGTGCCGTCGAAGTTGACGGTCAGTTTTCCAAATGTACCCGCATAGTAGGCGTCCAGCGAATGGGTGGGGCCTCTATTGGGAGAATACGCTTGGCTGGCATTTATTACAGGTTCCTGCACA
The DNA here is from genome assembly GCA_900315565.1 of uncultured Prevotellaceae bacterium. Taxonomy (GTDB): domain Bacteria; phylum Bacteroidota; class Bacteroidia; order Bacteroidales; family Bacteroidaceae; genus Prevotella. The sequence goes on from OMZS01000022.1 coordinate 47,387, forward strand.
CCATTCTTTGTGAAGGACTCTGTGTCGTCCCAGTCCCATGAGGCGTTGAACAACCTGTCTTCCTGATAGGAAAGGCCGAGGGAGTGGTTGTCGCTGAAGTCGTAGCTGAAGCCTGCCTTGCAGCTTGCCATTTGATTTCTGCCGTACATGTTTGACACCTGCTTTGCCTCAATCTTATCCTGCCCTGCCACGATGTTATAAGTCAGGTGGTTTTCCTGCTTATCACAGTACTTGCCGTAAGTCAGGAAGGCAAACGTCTCCAGTCCTCCCTGCCGGTAGGTCAGCTGTGCCTGCTGTTCTCCCATCCACTCCGAATTGTATAAAACCATCGTAGAAGAACGGAAGCTAAGTCCTTCGTTCAACCGGCGAATGGTCTTGATGCGGATAACGGCCTCTACCGTGGCATCATATCGTGCGCCGGGATTGGTGATGACCTCGATGCTCTTTATGTCGGTCGACTTCAATTGGTTCAGTTCGCTCATGTCGCGCACTTTCTTGCTGTTGATATAAACCTCAGGCTCACCCTTGCCAAACACATCTATCTTTTCGCCATTCACACTTACCAGCGGCAGTTCACCGATGGTGTTGAGTGCCGACCCCATATTAGCCAAAATTGTACTCTCCACATTGACACCCATGCCATCAGGAGTAAATTTGAACTGCGGCCTTGTACCTTTAACGACGACATTATTAATGGTATAGGCTTCGGGCTGCAGGCGTATGGTGCCCATGCTCTCGCTGGTGCAGAGCCGATAGACGGTTTTGTAGCCGATATAGGTGATGCGGGCAAGGACCTTTTCTTGTTCGTAAGGCACTACGAACTGGCCGCCCTCGTTGCTGACTCCACCCGAGAGAATAGTGGAGTCAGCAGGATTGAGTACCGCCACGTTGGCAAAAGCCACGGGCTGGCCATGCTCATCGATGAGGGTGCCCGTAAGATGACGCTCGGTTTTATAGACACACTCCACGAAGAACTTGTCGCCCTCCTTCGTGATGCGGACAGGATAGAGACCTATCACGGTTTTCAGTGCCTCATCGATGCGCTGATTCTGGAATGAGCACGTCACGACGAAATCCTCCAAGTCGTTATATACAAAAGATATATCGTAGCGGTCAGTGGCTGCATTGAGGTCTTCAAGCACGCTGCTTAGCGGCTGGCTCTTGTAGTCGCGGCTAATCTTCTGAGCCCTCGCCATCCCGACCACCAACGCACAAATGAATAGGAGATATACTTTTTTCATAAGTTTACGGTTTACAGTTTACGTTAAGGTTAGCGTTACGGTTTAGTCAGGGCTTGACAACCAGTTTATCATCCTCAACAGCAAGGTTAACATGCTCGAAATGGTTCAGGTCGCCTACAACGCTCTCAAGGTTGTCGCTCTGCTTCCACTTGTAGTATAGACGAACCTCGCGGGCCTTTGTGCTCTGGATGTCTGCCACCTTATTGTAATACGTAGCCAACTCACCCACCAACTCGTCCAAAGGAATGTTCTCGAAAACGTGAACGGAGTCGGCAGGCTCCCCCAGTCCCGTTATAGGAGATGTTGGGTGTTGGGTGTTGGGTGTTGGGTGCTGGGTCTGGATTGTAACCTCCCCATTTCCTCCATCTGAGCGGTTTGGGTAGGCTTTCCAGGCGGCGTAGGCAATACCGCTTAGCAACAGCACGCCAACGACCGATGCAGCCATCTTATAGAGAGCAGAAAACCGATGCACACGAAGCTTGGGGGCATCGAAGTGTGCGGCCTCGAATTTCTGCCATTCCTCGTCGATTATCTCCGAGGTGTCTATATCCTCGTTGCGGTGAGTATCTTCCTCTGCATACATCTGCCTAAGAAGCTGTTCCAATTTGTCATTCGATTCCATAGCCTAACGATTTAAAATGATTCTTAATTTGTTTGAGCGAATGCGAAAGATGGTTGTGTACGGTAACCTCGCTCATACCGATGGTTTCAGCTATCTCGCGGTACTTCAGTCCCTGTTGATAGCGCAAGCGCAATATCTGTTGGGAGATTGGGAGTAATTGGGTGTTGACGAAACGGCGAATGGCTTCCAGCTGCTCGGTCATCGTCACACTACCGTCATCTCTGGCAGCAGCCTGTATCTCCAACCTCACGGCCTGCTGTACCTGCTGCGTCTTCTGTTCGTGCACCAACAGATTGATACAGCGGTTGCGGACACTCGTCAACAGCAAGCCCTGCAGAGTTTCTGTCCTCAGCTCGGCTTCGTCCTTGTCCAACAGTTCAGCGAACACGTCGCTAACCACGTCTTTGCTCTTCGCGTCGTCGTTAAGGATTCTCCGAGCTAGCCGGAACATCCCGTCGTAATGACGCCTAAACAAGATTTCGAACATTTGTTTGTCAACCATCTTTCGCTTGTCTTTTACTCTTTATACAATCGAACCTCTCGTTTTCCTAAGCAAAAATACAAAAATCTCTGCATTTTCTCATCGAAAGCAGAGATTTTTATCGTTAACGGAGGCCACAGACGCAAGAGACGTCACGCGCTGTTACTGGCATATTGAGAAAAGTGTTTTTAGCGCACGGCGTTATTCTTAAATTCTCTAGAGAATTTGGAAACATCTCCCGACGATATTTTTTTATTATCGCGAGTTACGAGAATAACTCACGGCGATAATCTCAGATTCTCTAGTAAATTTAATCGTAATGCCGTGAAATAAAATCACCATTCTAAACGTTAGAATAATAAAACCCGACAACAAACACCTAAAAAACAACCACTAACACATAGCACCCAACACTAAAAACACATAGCACACATGAAAAAGCAACTGTTCCTTTTGCTCCTGTTCATGGGGGCATGCCTGTCGGCAGCGGCACAGACGCTGCCTTACCAGAATCCGAACCTTTCACCAGAAGAACGCGCTGAAGACCTTTGCCAGCGGCTCACACTCGACGAGAAAGTGAAACTCATGATGGATCAGTCGCCGGCCATCGAGCGGCTGGGCATCGGGCAGTTTGAATGGTGGAACGAGGCGCTCCACGGCGTGGGTCGCAACGGATTCGCCACAGTCTATCCCATCACCATGGCCATGGCAGCCTCGTTCGACGATGCGCTGGTTCACCGCGTATTTACTAGCGTAAGCGACGAGGCCCGCGCCAAGAACACAGAGGCCAAACGCAACGGCGAGATGAAACGTTACCGTGGTCTGTCGTTCTGGACGCCTAATATCAACATCTTCCGCGACCCGCGCTGGGGACGCGGACAGGAGACCTACGGCGAAGACCCCTGGCTCACCACACGCATGGGACTGGCTGTGGTGCGCGGACTGCAGGGCTACAACTACGACGGCACTCCGGCCACCATCAACGGAAAAACCCCGAAATACGCCAAACTCTATGCCTGCGCCAAGCACTATGCCGTGCACAGCGGTCCCGAGTGGAACCGCCACGAGTTCAACGTAGAGCAACTGCCTGAGCGCGACCTGTGGGAAACCTATCTGCCGGCCTTCAAGGCTCTGGTGCAGGAGGGCGACGTGAAGGAAATCATGTGTGCCTACCAGCGCATTGACGGTGAGCCCTGTTGCGCACAGACTCGCTACTTGCATCAGATTTTGCGCGACGAATGGGGATTCAAGGGACTTGTCACCAGCGACTGCGGAGCCATTCGCGACTTCTGGGCTCCCGGCCACCACGGATTCTCGGCCACAAAAGCCGATGCCGCTGCCGCTGCCGTGATTGCAGGCACCGACGTGGAGTGTGGCAGCGAATACCGCTCGCTGCCCGAGGCCGTCAAAGCTGGGAAAATATCCGAAGAACAAATCAACACCAGTCTGAAGCGGCTGCTAATAGGGCGTTTCGAACTGGGCGACTTCGACCCCGACGAACTGGTGGAGTGGACCAAGATTCCCATGAGCGTGGTGGCCAGCAAAGAACACAAACAGCAGGCTCTCGACATGGCCCGCGAGGCCGTGGTGCTGCTGAAAAACAACGGCGTGCTGCCACTCAGAGGATGGAACTGGCGGCAAGACTGGCCCAACACCCAACACCCAACACCCAATGCAGCAGGCCATACAATCGACGAAATGCCTATTCCTCCGCAACGAATTGCCGTGGTGGGGCCCAACGCTGCCGACTCTACCATGCTCTGGGGCAACTATACAGGCACACCCACGCACACCGTCACCATATTGGACGGCATTCGCCAATACTCGCCCGACGCAAAATATGTGCAGGGCTGCGGACTGACGCGCAACGAAATGTTTGAGAGCCTGTTCAACGAGCTGCGCACCCCCGACGGCCAGCAGGGCATGCGCGCCACCTACTGGAACAACGAGAAATTTGAGGGCGAGCCTGCCGCGCAGGTGGTATGCACATCGAGCATCCATCTCGACAACGGCGGCAACACAGCCTTTGCCGCAGGTGTCAACCTGGAGCACTTCTCTGCCAAATACGAGTCGGTGCTCACACCCAAAGCCGACGGTGAAATACTACTCAACCTGAATGCCGAGGACTATATTGCTGTGATTTTCAACGGCGACACACTCGTGAGCCGCTGGAACGGCCACGGTGTGCGTGAGCAGAGCTTCACCCAGCAGGTGAAGGCCGGCGAGCAATACACGCTTGAGGTATGCTATGTTCAGAACATCGGCATAGCTTTCCTTGGTTTCGACGTGGCCCGGCGCGTACAGACAACCCTCGAGCAGGCCGTCAGCCAGGTGGCCGACGCTGATGTGGTGGTGTTCGTGGGCGGCATCTCGCCACGCCTTGAGGGCGAGGAGATGAAAGTCAACGAAGAAGGCTTCAAGGGAGGCGACCGCACAAGCATCGAGCTGCCCCGCGTGCAACGCGAAATGATGGCCGCGCTGAAACGTGCCGGCAAGCGTGTGGTCTTTGTCAACTGCTCGGGCAGTGCCATCGGGATGGAGCCCGAGAACGAGGTGTGCGATGCCATTGTTCAGGCGTGGTATGGCGGTGAGCAGGGCGGACAGGCTTTGGCCGACGTGCTCTTTGGCAAGGTGAACCCCAGCGGCAAACTGCCCATCACTTTCTACAAGAACGCAGAGCAGCTGCCCGACTTCCTCGACTATCGCATGCAGGGACGCACCTACCGCTACTTTGAGGGCGAGGCACTCTACCCCTTCGGCTACGGACTGAGCTACACCACCTTCAAACTCGGTAAGCCGCAGTATAAAAAAGATGCCATCAGCGTCAGCGTGAGTAACACTGGTGACCGCGAGGGCACCGAAGTGGTTCAGGTGTATGTGAGAAACATTGCCGACACCGACGGCCCGCTGAAGACGCTCCGCGCCTACCAGCGCGTCAGTCTTAAGCCCGGTGAATCGCGCACCGTCACCCTACCCTTCGCCCGTGACCGTTTCGAGGGCTGGGACAAGCAGACCAACACCATGCGCACAGTTCCCGGCAACTACCAGCTCATGGTGGGCACCTCGAGTCGCAACGCCGACCTGCAGACCATCAGTGTGAATCTTAAAATGCATAATGAATAATGCATAATGCATAATGAATAATGCGTAATGTTCAAAGTTCAATGTTCAATGTTCAAAGCTAGATGATAGGAAAGAAATTAGATTAATTTCGCCATGAAAATTTAAAAAAATAATTCTTGGGATAATTATATTAATTATTTTAATTTCTTTCCTATAAGTTCAAGGAGTTGCAAAGAGTTAGGAGTTACAAGACAATAGCTTTATTTCTGTTTCCCTCTTCAGGAAAACACTGGGCTAAGGCTGATGTCTTGTAACTCCTTGAACTCCTTGTAACTCCTTGAACTACATAAACCGGCTCACATCTTTGTGATTCGAGCCAAATAATCGAAATGCTCACCTTCGGCTACCACTTCAACACTATACCCGTTGTCTGCGGCTATTAGCCTCAGGGTATCTGCATCGATGTAGAGCCAGGGGAAAGGCTCGCCAATAGTGTCCTTGTACCGCATCCGGAAGCTTTGCTCTCCGTAGTAGTCCATTTCTGGCATATCGCCCTCAAAAACATAGCTTATATCCGAGGAATCGCACAACACCTGGCCTCCAGGAGCAAGAATCTTGTTGAGCAGACAGAAGAACTCCGGCATACGGTCGAGTGTTCCCACAATGCCGATACCGTTCATCAGCATCAGAATGGTGTCGTATTGGCTGCGTCGAATGCTGTCATCACTCGGTGCCCGTTGCTCTGTCGCTTGCTGACAGCCAAGCGAAAAGAAGTCACGTTCAAACACCTTCTTCACCCCTCGTAGCTTCATGGTTTCCACCGACAGAGGAGAAATGTCGATGGCGGTTACATCCGCTCCCCGCTCCTGAAGCACCAGCGAATGACAGCCCGCAGCAGCTCCTACGTCAAGCGTTCTGCCCCTGGCCATGTTGATAGCCGTCTGTTCTATCCCCGGCATATCTTTATACTGGCGGAAAAGCGTTTGCACGGGTATTTCGTCCTCTTCAAACATCGGAGAGAACACCCTGAGCCTGTCAGCCGTTCCTGTTCTGTAATAGTCGGCTATGGCCCGGCCCATCGGATCTTTCATTCGGTTCATTTTGTCTTTCTTTATTGCGAATCGGCCAACGGCCGTTAGTTACCTTTTCTTTACGGCGGGTACAAAGTTACTCATTTTGAACGAATTCTGAGGATTATTCGTTAACTTTGCACCAAATAATGATTCATCCGCATTGAATGGAACAGATATTCAGCAATAAACGTCGTATATATAATAAAAGGTATAACAATATAAGCAAAACGATGATAAACAAGAAAACAATCATTGCAATGATGCTCGCCCTCGTCGGGATGGCAGGGCAGGCGAAAGTTTACAAAACCATCGAGAGCACTTTCTACAATAATTTTGAGTGATAACACCGCCGCCAGCGCACGACGCGCAAAACCGTCGGACATCCTCGTCCATTGTGGTGACGGATGTTAGAGAAGGTTAAAAAGAATGTCCCGAGCGAGATATTTCCGCAAAAACGTCGTATATATAATAGAAGGTATAACTTTGGCATCTCAGAAGTTATCTGTAGTTATTGGGAGTTATCGGAAGTTAACGGACATTAGTTCTCTTAAGGGACGCTATTGTCCGTTAACTTCTCGAGCCAAGGCTCGTTAACTGCCGCTAACTCCTGTTAACTCCCTGCAAGCGAAGCCCAGCGAAACTTGAGTAAAAGATATAACAATATAAGCAAAACGATGATAAACAAGAAAACAGTCATTGCTATGATGCTTGCCCTCATCACAATGGCGGGGCAAGCGCAAGTGAGATCAGGCCTCGACCTCTGCCTGAGGGACGAGGTGACGGGCGAATGGCTTATAGGGCTATTCGATGATTATGCCATTTACGACTGTGAGTATTGGGAGTATGCCGAGGCGGGGAAAGGCCGCTATGTGCTGACCAAAGACGGGCTACGAAAGGAGATACGGCTGAAGAAGAATACAGTCACGATAGATGATGTGAAACATAGGACATCGACATTGACTTCTAAGTATTTGCCAGATTATCCATCCAAGGATGAAACAGCATGGCCAAGCGGCCTACCCGCAGAAGAGGATAGTGTCACACTGCGTGTTTGTGTGAACACGAATAGAGAGAAGGCTGAATTTGTGACATTCATTAACCAAATGTTCAATGATAAACAAGTCAAGGAGCTCACATTTATGGACACTCATGGCCGTTTCGAGGTAAGAATGCCTGTGAACGGTCCTACGGTGATGGGCATCTTCAATGACTCTCATCATCCGCTGGAGCACACTTTTTGGAGATTGTTGGCAGTAGAGGGAGGCGACACGCTTTTGCTTTACATTGATGATAAGAACGGCCGCACCTACCTGATGGGCGGCAAATATGCCCGATTCAACAACGAACTATTAGGCAGCGATTTTCAACCGAATTTCGTAAGAACCGGCGAACTGACCATCGACAGCACCATCGTGCAACAGCGGCATTATATGGCTGTGTGTCAGGAGAGGATGGATTCTTTGTATGCTGCCCGCCCAAACATCTCCCACCGTTTCCGGACTTATTATCAAGATGACATACAGTATCATTTTGCCTATCCGATGCTCCTTAAATGCTGCTGGCCAGCTGCAGGTGAGAGCCAAAGCGAACTCCTGCAGAAGACGGAGGCCGAACTGAACCCATTGCAGTGGATGCATTCGGAATTGCCATTGATGTGCCGCTATGGTTTTGGGACTATTATCGGATATTATGTCTCTGCACTGACAGACATCAGACAAACAAGTCTGACTGATCCTTCAGATTTCATAATGCAACTTTACCAAGACGGTAAGGTACAATTGAGCGATGAGGAACTGCAGAAAGTAAAGAGTCTCCAGGCGTTGCTTGCCAATTATCATGGGAATGATGTTGAAATAAACGATGCATTCAGGTCTGACATCATCCCTATCCTGAGCAAGCCTCTCATAGCACAATACTTGGACTGGGAGTTGAGCGACAAGTCCATCCCGCTTACCATCGGTGTCATCAATTCCCTCGATATGGACGAGACCACCCGCGAAATCCTCAAGACGCAAACTTTCATGAAAGATATTGATGGAAAAAGCCACGTAGCCTCGCCTCGTGTATTGGATTTGGCACATCAGGAGGTTCATCATCCCCTTCTCCTTCAGTCCATCGACAATGCCAATCAACGTATCAAGGATTTCTTGGAAGAGAGTCTGTGGAAACAGGCTGTGGCAGTACCCAAGGAGGGAACACCCGCTTCACTACGGGTGTCGGATGAAGAGCTGAGGGAGATCACCAACGGACAGAAGCTCTTCGAGCGCATCACAGCCCCTTTTCGAGGATACGTCATCTATGTGGATGTATGGGGAACTTGGTGCGGTCCTTGTCGCGGGCAGATGGAGCATGTGCCCGCCCTGAAGAAAACGCTGGAAGGCAAGCCTGTGGTATATCTCTATTTCTGCAACAACAGTCCCGAGGACGCGTGGCGCACCTTTATCATCCAAAAGCATCTCGATACCGACAATGCCGTCCACTACAACCTGCCCCGTGAACAGGAGAGTGCCATCGAGCGTTATTTGGAGGTAAGCGGCTTCCCCACCTACCGTCTTGTAGATACCAAGGGCCAGCTTATGCCAGGCGCAGCCCCATGGCCCTCCAATATCAGCAGCGTTGTCGCAGCCATAGAGCAACTGCTAACGCACTGACTGACCATAAAACAAGGAGTTCAAGGAGTTGCAAGGAGTTACAAGACATCAGATAATTCATAATGCATAATGCATAATGCATAATGCATAATTATCATTTAAATTTATAATTTTTAATCTTTAATCTTTCATTTTCAAAAATTCTGATCTCTTTAAATAAGACTCATAGGGACAAGTCGTAAGGCTTTAGCAGCGCCCCACCACATCCGCAAAGAAATAACGTTCGAAGCAAAAAACAGAAAAAATCTTAAACTAGTTTCAGACTTTTGCCCCCGGCATCCGATTTTCGGGCTTCGCTGGGGGCTTTTTGTGTCTTTTTCCGTAACTTCGCACGGGAAAAGCGCGAAGTTATGGAAAAAAGCCGGACCAGCGATTATAGATTTTCCCGAAATGTGGTAATATATAAGTGAAGGACATCAAGCAAATGGAAACAACTACAGGCAAAACATCCAAAGCCAGAGAAGACGAGACGCTGCTCATCAGCCGCATCCTCGACGGACAGGCCGCGCTGTTCCGCCAGCTGGCCAGCCGGTATGCCGGGCAGGTGCTACGCATGGTGGCCCGCCTGATTCCTTCGCCCGAAGAAGCCGAGGAGGCAACACAGGACACGCTGATGGAAGCCTACATGAGTCTTGGCCGCTACGATGCTCGGCAGGCCAGCTTCCGGACATGGCTCATGCGCATAGCCTACCACACGGCCCTGAAGCATTACCGACAGCATCACAGGTCGCTACATCTGGTGGAAGTGGAACAACAATGGCTCGACGCCTTCCCCGACGATGAGACCGACGCCCTGCTCGACGACACCGACCGCGTGGAACTCATGGAAAGGGCCATCGAAATGCTGAAGCCCGACGACCAGATGCTGCTCAACCTCTACTACTTTGACAACCGCCCGATGCGCGAAATAGCCAGCATCACGGAGCATGAAGAAAGCTATCTCCACTCGCGGCTGCAATGGATACGGAAAAAACTGGCCATCACCATCAAAGCCCTTGAGCGTGATGAAGAATCCTTTAAATGAAGAATGAAGAATGAAGAATGAAGAATATAAAGACCGAGGACTGCGCCAAGCCTTGCAGCGAAGGAATGAGAAATCCGAAAGGATGAAACTTTCGGAAGACTTCACCGACAGGCTAATGAAGCGCCTGGAGAAGGCCACCCCCAACCCTGCCCCAAAGGAGGAGAAAACCAAAAGCCTCCTCTATTGGGGGAAATTGGTAGGTGTTGCCGCTGCTGCCACCGTTGCGCTGTTGCTGACTTTCCATTATATAAATAATAAAGAGGTGACTAAGGTTGAACAGCCGGTGGTGGTGAAGAAGATGGAAAAGCCTCTCCCCCTACCCCTCCCCAATAGGGAGGGGAGAACAAAAAGCATCCCCTACGGGGGGAGGTTGGAGGGGGCTGTAGCTAAAAGCAAGACAGGCAGCCAACGTCCTACACGAACAACCGCATTCCACAAGACTCCAACAGCGGTTCCTGCGACTGACAGTCTGGATTACTATATCGACAAGATAGAACGCGAACTGGCCCAAGTGGACGAGAGCCTCTATATAGAGCGGATGAACAAGGTTATACGTGCTGACGAGCGACTGCAGCGCATGGTCAACAGCTATATCCTGCACACCCTCGACAAAGAAGGCCGCCCGCAAACGGCAGAGAATATGTATAACGTAAAAGCAGAGCAAGATGAAGAATAGGATTATTATAACCATAGCAGCCCTGTTGGGTGTTGGGTGTTGGGTGTTGGGTGATGGTGGTTGGTGCCATGCACAGACTGTTCATCACAACAACATAAGGGAAAAACTGAAAGCCTTTGTGGAATCGAAGGAGTATGGCGTTCACCGGCTCAATATCCCACAGGACGGACTCAATGTTTATCAGTTTGCCCAGCAGTTTGCCATCGATGGGGAGTTGGGCGGCCAGTACTACGGTCCGTTGTTTACGCCCCGGATGTTGGACTTGGAGAAGGCTTTCAGGGCGGAGGCCGTGAATGCATGGCGACTCGCCTCTGTCGGGCGTTAAGTTCCAGTTTAAGACCGATGACCTCCATCCGATGACGCAATCCGTGACATTCGACCTCAACAAGAATATCCGCCTACTTTCCTTTGAAGAGGCAGACGGCAGGATCTATGCCCTGCTGCTGATGTGGGACCAGACCGTTGACCAAGACAAGAAAGTCGGTGATACATTCCTGATGGACGGCAAGATTTACGAAATCAGCGGATGGAAAATGGACGACAGACCATATATCGCCCACTATAAACAGCCCAGCGCGTCAGGCACCTTTACTGCTGGTTTGCAATATAACACCCCTGCTGATGCTATGTCTGTCGAAGAGTTCATGGCCAAGGTGAAGCGCACCTGTGAGATATTCCAGCGCGAGAC
>OMZS01000002.1 GCA_900315565.1 uncultured Prevotellaceae bacterium
CGCTGTTACAAGTGAACTCCTTTCCGCAGAAGGCGCATTTTCTTGTCTTTCTCATTTGACTCCTTTTTATGTGGTTTTACAATCAATTTCTTGCAAACCGCCACGGAGTGAACTATTGTCAATCATTGACAATCCTTGTCAACTCATTCCACGCTGTCACGCTCTTCAAATGAGGTCACTTCCTTGCTCCTTTCCCTCTCGTTTCTCAGTCAACGGTTGTACACTCTTGTCAACTTTTGTCAACCCTGTCCATAAGATGGCAAAATAAAAGCCCTCAAAATTCTCCGCGGTAGAAATGCGTTGCAAAGGTAAGCGGTTTTTTGAGAACCACCAAAAAGCAAGTCTGAAGTGTTAAAATCTAAAAGTGGTTGATATACAAAGGTTTATCTCTATGTGTTTTTCATTGTTTATTGTTGTTTTGAGGTCTCTAAATACAACCCTCGAAAGCATCGTTTTCGATGCTGGTCACGGAGTTGGGGATAGTGACGGAGGTCAGGCTACTACAACCCTCGAAAGCATAGTCATTGATGCTGGTCACGGAGTTGGGGATGGTGATGGAGGTAAGGCTGCTGCAGTTACGGAAAGCACAGGCTCCTATGTAGGTCACGGAGTTGGGGATAGTGATGGAGGTAAGGCTTTCGCAACCATAGAAAGCATTCCAGTTGATGATAGTCACGGAGTTAGGGATGGTCACTGAGGCCAGGTTGTTGCAACCAGAGAAAGCCCTTTCTCCGATGCTGGTCACGGAGTTTGGGATAGTGACGGAGGTAAGGCTGCTGCAATCTTGGAAAGCTTGGTATTCGATACTAGTCACTTTTAGAGATCTGTTCTCGTAAGTCACTTCATCAGGAATAACAACCGTTCCTGAATAGCTATTATAAGAACCATTATTGTTTGTCACACTCAGTTCCTTTCCGTCGTTGCTGTAGTTATAATAGATGGTTACCTTATCTTCATTCTCTACGGCGATGTCAAAGGCTAGTGCTTTGTAGCTAGAAAAGCTCAGGAGGGTGATGAGCAAGAGAGTTAATTGGATTGTTTTTTTCATGTTTGTTTGTGGTTTAAATGGTTAAATGATGGTTGTTGTTTTGAATGTTTTGAATAGACAGAACATGCGTGATGGTTTCAACATTTCATGTTTATCGCCCTTGTTCCTAACTTCTTCTCTCATAAATCAGTTTTTTGTCTTGTTCTGCTGTTTCCTGCGCGAAAGGCAAAAGCGAGCCTTCGGGCACCAAGTCAATCTCGCGTCCCAACAGGTCTTTCAGGTCCATATACATTCCTCCCAGCGTGAAGAGACTGAAATGGCCAGACATATCTGGCACAAACAGTATGTCCACATCGCTTTCGGGCGTTTCCTCGCCCCGGGCAAAAGAGCCGAAGAGCCATGCTTTCAGCACGGGCTGCGTCTTGAAATATTCGGCTATTTGTTGTTTCATCTGCTCTGTGCTCATGGTTACTTGGTAGATGGTTTTCGATTGCAAATATACAAAAATAATGTGGAAGTAATTGTTTTAATCAAAAATCTTTTTTCTTTTTGTGTTTTTCATTCACTTTTGTGCCGAATAATAACTATATAAGCAGGCTTAAATAACTTTGCCCTCGCGGTATGCAACGAACTTCGCCAGGCGCTCAAGGGCCTTGTAAAGGAAAGTGGTGTGTGAGTGAGTAAGTCTTGGAAATCCGCGTTCCAGTTGTTCCAATTAAAAATGAGACATATAACTCTCTTTAAATATTATATAACTAATTAATATATAAGTAGTTATATATAATATAAGGTAGATTGGAACATCAAAAATTTAATTGGAACAACTGGAACGGACGGAACTTTTGATAATTAATTTTTCATCTAAAAAGCTGATAACCAGTGAAATACGACGTTTCAAAACAAACTGCCCCTAAGATGCAAAACTCGGAAATGGGACAGAATGTGTGAAATTGCACCTCTCGCAGGCCTCAAAAGACCTGCAAAAACCGCTGGTTCCGATGATTTTCCCTATATTTGGCGCGCAAATGAGCGGCGTGGAATTTCAGTTTCCCGACCTCATTTGGAAGGAAACGACCAGCAAAATGGCCATCAGGTTGCAGAAAGTGGGGGTAAAAAGAGCCAATTTTCCTATTTTATGGAAGCCAATTGTCACGATTTCCGCCAGCACGACGAGCTGGAAGTGAGGAATGGATACACGCAAAACCTTGGTTTATCATTTTGTTGTTAGATGTTACGCTCGCAAAGCATGGAGTTACACATCCCAACCCCTGTATTTCACACGGATTTTATTTTTATTCACGCAGAGGCGCGGAGGCATTTAGAGGGTTGGGAGATAATTTAAAGTTATGGAGGTTTTTAGAGGATAAGGAGTTAAGCGGCCAGGGGTCGCTATTCTCTGTTCCCTCTGTTCCTCTGTGTGAGAATATTCACCTCTGCGTGCTCAAGTCCCTCTGCGACTCTACGTGAGAAGATACTGACCCCACCCCGGCCTACGGCCACCCCTCCCCTACAAGGGAGGGGAGCGGCTGGCGCATTGGGAAATAAAAACTGCATGCAACCTCCCTTTTTCCTCTTTTACGGCCAGGGGTCGCTATTCTCTGTACCCTCTGTTCCTCTGTGTGAAATTTTCTCTCTATGTGCACCTTCCCTCCCTTGGGGAGGGACCGAGGGTGGGCCTCCTCAATGATACACAACAACTCCCCTGAGCTTTGCCCATGAGAGGTTGGGGCTGTAGGTGGTTTGGTAGATGCCGAGGCTGAGTTTGGGAGCAGACACCTCAACGGGGGAGCCAGGCATGTTGTGCCAGGTGATGCCATCGCTGCTGGTACGGGCAAAGAGAAGGTTGCCACGACGCTCAAACTGCAGGATAGGGTCAAACTCATAGCCCTTGTAGTTGGGGTACTGAGGACGGCCCTGGCTGGTGGTAATGGTGAACATGTTGCCACAGTTATACAAGGGGAACACGCCCAGCTGATAGAGCTTGTCACCCTCCATGGCCAGCAGACCACACTCGTTGTAGCCCTTCACCTTGCGCTCTTTCAGCCCTTCCATATCCACGAAATGAGCCATCATGACAAAGTCGCCCTCCAGCTCCTGATAGATTTGTCCACCATGGTTCAGCGGACTGCTCAGAAAGTCGGCTGAGGTGGCAGCAAGAGTCTGTTCTTCTGCTTTCTCAAACACCTGTTTCATGTGGGGAGAGAGTGTGAAACGGCTGTCAGGGTCACTCTCGTCAAAGTCATCGTCACCCAATGAGGACTGGTGTTCATCCTTGTGAGCCAGATACATGGCCATGGCCTCGGGGGCTGTGGTGGCACAGGGCTTGATGGAGAACTGGCTCAGATAACCACGGAAACAGTTGGCTCCACTACCGTCGGCACCAATCACCACCTTTCCCTCGGGCCTTAGCATGATGAAATTGTTCTGCTCGTGCAAGAGTTCTCCATCGCGGTAGATGCTTTCTTTCAAACCGTCGAAGGTCACCACCCAATGATGCCATTGGCCTTCTGAGGCTTTTACTGCCTCGGGCACACCACAACTCTCAAACGAGCCATTGTGGTTCACCAGTCCTGCTCCACGGTCAGAGCCCAGTCTCACTTCTGTAGTGGCCAGGTCGGCATGTGAACTGCTGAGTGACACCAACGTGGACACAGGTCCCACCTCGGTTTGCAGGGCCCAGGCACTAATGGTGTAAGGGGCATTATAGCGATACACCTCTGGCAGACTTCTGTTGCTGGTGAGCATCTGAGAGCCATTGAAGAACAGCGCCCATCGGCCGTCTTTCACTCTGAGTCTGAGGGGTTTGTTGGCTGTCAGTTGGATGCCTTCGGTGGTCATCACTTCTGAAATGTCCATGGGCTGTTGGTGGCCTGAGGCCAATTTGTGTGCATCCAGGGTGAAAGAGGCATTCTGAAGACGGGCTTCTGGAAGCACATCCTTCTGGTGCATGCCGGGATAACCATCGTTTTGCTCTACATTGGTTTCGGGCAGCTGGGGTGACTTCTGCCACACCTTCACATTCCATATAGCAGGCATGTGGCCGTTCTTCTGGGTGTCGGTAATGGTGATGCGCAGATAGCGGGCCTTGGTCTTTTTGTGGTCAATCATGGGTGAGCCCTGCATGGTGTTGCTGGTACGGTCGGCATAGAGGGTCCATTGCTGGCCATCCACAGAGGTCTCAATCTTGTACTGGTAGAAGAAGGTGGGATACTCAAACTCTGTCCACACCTCGCTAAACCTGATGGCCTTGCCCAGGTCTATCTGCAGCCATTCGTTGTGACGACCTCCATCCCAATTGGTATGGCGGGCTTTCCAGAGGGTGCCATTGTTGTTGTCAACAGCATACTCGGGCTTGAACCATTCATCATAACTGCTGCTGGCCGTCACCTTGGCGCCATAGGCCAGGTTCTGATACTTCTGACCCGCCATCAGACCCACATTCTTGGCATCGTGGGTGGGAACAACGGGCAGTATGTGTCCCTCAGCATCGAACTTCAGCTCATCAATACACACCTGACGGTTGAACCCATGCACGGCATGAGGATTGTTGTGGCGATGGTAAACCATGTAGTAGTGGCCGTTCTCTTCCAGTATGCTGTGGTGGCCAGGCCCATGAATGGTGCCGTCGGCATTGGTCTCCAGTATGCAGCCCTGATAGGTGAAAGGTCCCATAGGTTCAGCCTTTGAAGTGGCATACTGCACTCGGTAGGTGTGGTCGTGGCAGGAGCCCGAGGAGTAGGTAAAGTAGTAGGTGTCTCCCCGTTTGAACACAAAGGGAGCCTCGAAGATGTCCTTCAGCTCGGTGTTGGGAATGAGCCTTTTCTCAGCAAAAAACTCATCGGCAGCAATGGGGTAGGGAGCCTCCTCATGCCATCCACGGGCATCAGTACAGGCTGTTGGCCGTTTGCCACTCAGTCGGGCCACACCACAGCCAAAGCCCTCGTAAATGCCCCAGGTGGTGAAGTAGAGATACTCCTGCCCATCATCATCCCGAAAGAGCTGAGGGTCGAGTGTAATAACATTGTGCACATAGCGGTCGGGCACCATCACAGCATCTTCCTTGCCCAGAATGTTGTGCCAGGGACCTATGGGCGACTTGCCCTCACCAATGTTGATGTTGCAGGGTTCGCAGTAGTAGTAACGGTAGGTGGGTCCATCAGGAGAATCCTTCTGCTGCACCACATCGGGAGCCCACACCACCTCGGTGGTAGGCCAGTTCATCACAATGTTTTTCCAGTTGCTGAAATCCTTCGACACCCACACCTGGGCTGGTCCATAGCCATTGCCTGTGCCGTCGGTGGTGGCATAGAGATAATAGGTGTCACCAAACTTGCGGATGGTGGGGTCGGCAAAATAACCAGGAATAATGGGGTTGCCAGCCCCGGGGGTGTTCCATTGGGCTGTGCCCTGTGGGTAGGCTGCCACTCTGAACGAATAGGCAAACTCCTTCAGATGGGCCTTGGGCTCAGGGTTCTCCTCGGTGGGCATGGGTATCTGCTGGTGCAGGGTGGGGGCTCCCATCACAATCAGGTACAGGTGTTTCAGCCGCTTGCCCTGAGGCACGTAAAAGCTGGCCCCATTCATGTCGCCATAAATCTCCTCATCGTCGGTAGTGATGCCTACAAACCCATAGCGCAGGTTCTCACCCCTCAGTTGCAGGCCAAAGCCCTCGGCACTCAAGTCCACCTTGTCGTCGAGCCTGATGGCATTAAATCCATATTCCTCGGGGTAGTGTTTGGGGAGGAACCACCCAGAGCTGTCGGTCAGTTCTGTATCAAAGGTGCAGGCATACTTGCGGGTTTCCTTGCGGGCATGCTTAAAATCGAAGTTCACCAGGTGCTGATAACCCCTGAACATCTCGTCGCAGAAAGCCTGCTGAGAGAGTCCATACATGCGCTTGTAGGTCATCACAGGGTCTTCACCCAGCTTGCCCTGACGGTAGAGCTCAGCTATTGATTTCCGTCCATGCAGGTCGCTCCACCATTGTATGACATAGGGCGAGTGGTAGATGTTCTCCAGGTGGAGGAAAGCCTTGTGGGTGAGCTTCTTGAAGGCTTCAAAGTGGTACAGCTCATCGGTTATCCAGTCGGGGTTCACCTGCCACAGCATCCATTGTGAGGTCATCTCAAAAAAACCGCTTCCACCCCAGGCATCTCCCACCGAGTCGGCAGGTATCTGCAACTGGAACAAGTGACCCAGCTCATGAGCCATACAGTTCATCTTCTCGTCCTGAATGCGGTTGGGAGCCACCCAAAGAGCCCCTATGAAGTTGTCGTAAGTGCCACCATAGGCAGTACCGTCGAGTGAGTAGTTCACCATCACCATCATCTTATACTGGTCGCACTTGGAGCCTGGCTTGGAGAACCCCAACGTGTCACGGAAGAAGGTGTAGAACTCCTGCACTCTGTCGCGCAGGTTCAAGAGGTTGAAACTCATGGGTTTGCCCTCCAGCATGGGTGGGTGGCTGGTGTCGTGTCCAAAGCCCCGCTCCCACATCAGTATCAGGTCGTCAGTCTGCATGCTTCGTTGCCAGCTCCACCTAGAAGTGTCAGCCTCAAGGTTCATTCCCCGCAGGTCCTCAGGAATATAAATCTTCTTTTGGGCACAGAGGCTCATGCAGCCCAAGGCTCCCAACAAAAATAGTATCACCCTTTTCATAGTTTTATTTCACAATTTCACGATTTCACAATTTCACAATTTCACGATTTCACAATTTATCATTTATCATTTATCATTTATCATTTAGCGAAGCGCCTCTCATTTATCATTTAGCGAAGCGCATTTCAGGGATAGTTGCTGACGATATTATCCATATACACAGCCCGTGAGTTCAGCCATTTCTCCATACGGTTGATTTCGGTCTTATAGTCTTTGTCAATAGGCCATCGCTGGGCATCTCGTTCCATAGCCTCGGCAGCAGCCTCTGCATAGGTCTTGGCCTCTGTCCAGAACTCAGCCATGATGCGTGGACGAATCTCCTTCCAGCGCCTCTTCACTTCAGCCACAAACTTCTTGCTCTTCCACATGTCGGTAAAGAAACTGGGAGTGTAGTCGTAATTGCTGATATGCCGGGCTGGGTCTGTGCCAAGTACAGTCTCGCGGTAGTCACTAAAATAGTTGTGCCCTGTCTTCATGTGTCCCCAGTCAAAGTCAAACCCGGCATCAAAGTCCCAGAGTGGCCCGAAGGTCCATTTCTTGTCGTCACCCTTGTCTTTGAAGAGATAAATGCTTCGCGGAGCAGCCACCTCCACATTGTATATATACTCTTGTGTCAGCAGATAGTCAATCATCACCCCAATGTCGCAAATCCTCTCCAGAGCCTCGTAGTCATGGCTGTGGATGGCCTCTTCGAGTGTGGCCAGAGCTCTTCGGGCATCGTCTGTGAGAGTTTCTGGCGTGGCATAGTCCTCAGCCTCAGGACTCTTCACGCACACGGGCATCCTATATACCTCCGACCAGAAGTTATCCTCTTCCTCAGGAGCTTCTGCAGGCCCGTCGTCCACATCAAGTGACAACAGCCAGCCCTGCTTGCCGTTGATGTTCACCCGGCTCTTGCCTTGCTCCACCTGTTCTGTCAGCTGATACAGTCCCATGTAGTCGCCATTGAGAGTCAGCTCCACAAAGCGCGTATGGTTGGTGTAGGGCATGCCCAGTCCCTGTCCCATCTCAAACACAAAGGTGTTCATCAGGTGTGTAGGGTCACGATAGTTGGCCAACAGCACCCAGTCCTTCTCCTCGTCAAGTCCCAGGATAGAGGCTTTCTCATCCAGCTTCAGGCGGTAAGGTTTCTTCGGGTACCAGAGCCAGGTGGAATTGCCCCTTCCGCGAATACTTCCACGGCCCTCATAGTTCCAGGCAGCAGAGTCCGACTCAATCCTAATGGTGCAAGCCCTACTGTCTTTCTTCTCCTTGGAGTCAACAGCCAGTCCCCCGTCAGTCTCAACGAAAAGCTTTGCCACACGATATTTTGCGGCATACACCTTGGCCGCAGGAGTTTCAGGGTTATCAGGAGTTTCCGTGGTCTCAGTCTCCGTGTTCTCCTTGGGAGCAGGTATCTGTTCCGGTTCATCATTCTCCCCAGAGCAGCCAGCCAGCAGCAGAGCCAGCAACACGCCCGTAAGTAACTTTTTTCTCATTCGTTTTTAGTTATCTTTTGTCAATTACTCAAAATCTCAATTCTTATTTGTCATTTATCATTTGTCATTTAGGGCGAAGCCCGATGCAAAATTACTACTTCTTCCCCTTCCCGGCTGTCACAATCGTCCAAATATCTGTAAGAATCGTCTATATTTCACTCCTGTGCGAAGGGATAGGAAAGAAATTCCTAAACCTTTTTGTTATTTGTTCTGGGCAGGTAATAATCAAGGGGGGCGAACATACAAATGATGTCCGTCCCCCTCTCATGATCACAAACCAATTTACCTAAAAAAAAGCCATGTATCTAATGGATAATGCATAATGAATAATGCATAATGCATAATTATCAATTGTCAATTGTCAATTATCAATTGTCAATTATCAATTATCAATTGTCAATTGTCAAAACTGCATGTTGAGCGTAAAGGTGGCTTTGTACTGCTTGCCGCCCTTGGTATATACGAGCACGGGCTTCAGGGTGTATTTCTCACCAGCC
Source organism: uncultured Prevotellaceae bacterium (assembly GCA_900315565.1). Lineage (GTDB taxonomy): Bacteria > Bacteroidota > Bacteroidia > Bacteroidales > Bacteroidaceae > Prevotella. Next base: position 8,622 of record OMZS01000002.1, read on the forward strand.
TTGCTCACTCCGAAGCGGTGGCCATAGGTGATGGTGAACGAGTCCTTGTCGTACTCCATATAGACAGGGGCTGTGTCTCCCCAGTTGTCGAGGTCACCCTTGGCATTGCACCAGAATCCCACGTTGGCTGTGTACTGATAAGTGATTTTGCCATTGGACTGGATGAGTCCCAGGGCCACTTTCCCTTCTGCCGGCTCTGAGGTGGTGTTGGCTGCGATGGGCAGCGTGGCTCCACTCAGCACAGAGGGTTGCATGACGAAGGCCTGGGCAAGTTTCTTCAGGTCGTTGCCCTGCAGCTGGATGGTGCCCTGGATGTAGTCCTCGTTGGAGGCATTACATTTCACGTCGTAGGTGAAGGCCACATCTGTGGGGTCTTTGCTGGTGTCGATGGAGAAGTTGCCGTAGAGGTCAGTACCGTCAATCTTGAACCGGTAGGGGCATTGCATGTCGGTTTCTTCCTTCTCGTCCCAGGGGCATTGGCGGTAGCTCTTGGGGGCTCCCTGCACCACGAGGTAGAGCATCTTGGTGTTGGCAGGAACGGTATAGGTGGCCGATCCCTTGCTGTCGGTAAGATACATCTCACTATAGTCGCGGCTGCCATTTTCCTTCAGGGCCACAAAGCCGTAGGCAATGGCCTGGTCGGAACCCACCTTGTTGTAGGCCGATACTGAGCCCACCACCTTGAAGTCGCCGTCCACCTGATTGCCTGGGTCGGCAGAGGGCAATTTGCTGCCAGCCTTCAGGGCTTCCATGCTCACGGTTACCTTGGTACCAGCTGCAGGCACATCGAGGTTGATGACGTTGAAACCTGTGGGCTGCGGACATTGCTCGTAACCTATCTGGTAGTAGCCGTCCTGGTTGTAGAGGGTGGTCTTGTAGTTCTGGTTCTGGTTGGTGAAGTAGCTGCGGGTGCCATCAAAATCGAAGGTCACACAACGCTGGGCATACTCAAAGAGCTGTTTCTTGTAGTTGTCGTAGCTCACACCAAAGATGCGCATGTAGGCTCCAGAGGCATCCTCGGGATACTTTGACTCGTTCCAGATGCGGCCCAGGGTCTTGTCGCCATGCAGCTGAGTCCAGTAATACTGCAGGTAGTAGGAGGCATAGCGTTGCCACTCGTGCTCAAAATGACGATGGCATTGCTGATACCACACGGCATTCCAGTCGTCGTTGAGAGCCTGCTGGGGATAGTCCTGATACGACTGCCATTGGGCACATTGCTCCCAGAAACCACAACCGCCATTAGAGCCTTCATAACCATAGCGGAAGCCTGAACGGAAATCGTTGGAGGCTCCGTTCTTCACATTGTCGCAGTAGGTCTGATACTGGAACGAGTGTCCAATCTCATGGCCAATGACGCTTCCCACGGGCTTGCAGGTGGAGGGGGTCACCCAGAGGGCACCAATCACATCGTCGTAGCCTGAGCCTGTAGCCACCCACCATTCGGGAGTGGGGTCGAGCAGGTAAATCTCCATCTTATATTGGTCGAGATACGACTTGCCCTGGCCTGTGACCACCATGCCCAGACGGTTGATGTTGGTCTTGTAGAACTGCTCTGCCTTCTGCAGCAGGTCGTCCACATCCACCCGGTCTTCCTCCTTCAGGCTGGTGCTGTTGGGGTCGTCGCCAAAGTAAGCATCCCAGAACACAAAGAAGTGCTCGCTCTGCTTGCAGCGGAACCACGACCACTTGGCATCGTTGCGGAGCATGTCGAAGTTAAACTCCTGTGGCTTGTAGTATTTGTCGAAGTCCTTCACCTGGCTCTGGTCCATTATCTCGATAGACGATGGGCCTTGGGTCACCTTCAGCAGGGTGCTGGCCGTACCGCTGCTCACCTTGATGTTAGCCACTCGGGGCGACTTAGTGGTGTTGCGGGTCATCTCAAAGGAGAGTTTCTCGCTGCTGCCACCCACACCCTTGGCATCCTTCAGCTTGAGCCATTCGCCGCCATTCTCCACTACGGCATTCCATACAGCTCGCGAAGAGACGGTCAGACTGTACCAGGTGACATCATACTCCACATTGACCTCAGTCTCTGAGAGCACGGGAGCCACCGAACCAGACTCTCCATCATCGCTGCTGCTACAGGCAGTAAGAACCACCAGCGTGCATAATGCAAAAAACTGAATGAAAGATTTGTAATTCATAATTCCTTCTTACTTATCGAATATCTGGTTGAAAACCATTCTCCTCAGCGAGAAAGTTTAGGAAAGAAATTGGAATAATTATTATAATTTTCCAAAAATGGATTATATTCTTTTCATCCTTTATGAAGAAATTATTCTAATTATTCTAATTTCTTTCCTATCCCTTCTGCGCGAAATAATTATCAATTATCAATTATCAATTGTCAATTATCAATTATTGACCAGCCTTGATGTCGATGGTGATGTTGAAGGTGGCTGTGATGCCGTCCTTCTCCACAATCATCTTCGTCTTGATGGTCTGTCCGTTGGGGTTGCAGTTCTCCGGGTGGTTGCCCGAATAGAAGCCCAGGCTCTCCTCGCTGATGCCGAGGTTCAGATAGACAATGGCCTCTTCGCCCCAGCTTACACGCTGTCCCTCACTACCGAGCCAGTAACCCGGAGCATCGGCAGTATAGGCAGCTGTACCATCCTCGTTGGCATCCTTGCCTACCTCTTCGCACCACATGTTCATCTCGCCGCTCTTCAGAGCCTTGAAAATCTGATAGGTGGTCATTTTGAAGCATTGGCGCAGGTCTTCCTTCACGTCAATTTCCTCAGTAGCACCCCATTCTGCATCGTAGGGCTTGGTCAGGGTGAAGTCTTTCTCTATGCTGGCAGGTGTTCCCTCGGGAGCAGTCTCAGGATCTTCGTAGCCCACGATGTTCACGGTAATGATGTTCTCCACAATCTTATTGTTGTACATGGCGCTGAAGTTGATGGTCACGCTGCTGCCTTCGGTCATCTGACCTGGCATCTGACCAATCCAAATCATGCCTTCCTGGAATGTGGCAAACACGCTGGCATTGTCGCCCCAGGCACCAGAGAATCCTTCCTTGTCGTACCAGAATCCTGGTGCGTCGGCACTATACTCCTGAGCATACGAGCCATCGGCATTGGTACATACCCAATCGACCTCAGCCCATGAGCCTGCACCAAGAGCAGCCAGGGCAGCATCGGCATCAAATCCATCTACTGATACGGTAGCATAGGTGTCGTTGGGAGCAGTCTCAACCGTCAGCTTGTTGGAAGCCACCACGGTAGCCTTCACCTCACCACGCTCACGGCCAATGGCTGTGATGACAATGGCCACACGCTTGTCCTGATACTTGATAGCCTCGATGAATTTCACCTGCTGGTCGGCTACCAGGTGGCCGGGATACTGGCCTACGTGGAAGATACCCTCGCCATCCTCGGTATATTCAAACTCAGCGAAGACCATGGCCTCGTCGCCCCAGTTCTTCACGTTGCCATCCTTGTCCCACCAGTGGCCCCAGTAGGCGCCAGAGTTAGAAGAGGTCATGTTGTCGGCATGGGTTGAGCCTTCGATGGCAAAACCAGTCACATCGGCACCACCTTCTCCATTCAGGGCCTTGCCAAGCTCATCTTTCGAGAGTCCCAGCTCGCTGGCAATCTTGTCCATATCTATTTTTACTTCGCCACCATCGTAGGAATTGGCGCTGAGATAGAACTCCACGGTGTATTCCAAAATGAGGTCGGCATCGATGCGCTCACGTTGAGCCTGCTTGATGGAGTCCTGACGGGCCATCTCTGCAATCTCATCATCGGTCAGGGTGTGAGGCCCCCAGAAATCTGTATTGTCTCCGCAGCTGCTGAAGAGGGCCGAAGAGCCGGCAATCAGCAGTCCGCTAAGAATATATGATAACTTTTTCATAATATTTTTTTCTTTGTAAACTATGATCTTTGAACTTTGAACTTTGAACTTTTTGATATGTCAATTATCAATTGTCAATTATCAATTATTATTCAGCCGAGTTGGAATAACCAGGATTCTGCTTCATGTCAACATTCGACTTCATCACATCGTTGGGGATGGCGAAGATGTTCCAGTGGTCGCTGGTGGTGGCATCCTTGCACCACCCAGCTCAATGTCGGCACCACCCTCATAGGTTGTGATATGGTTCGACCAGTCGGTATAACCGGCTGTTGAGCCTTCGGGAACAGTATATTCATCGTGACCATACTGATAGACTGAGCCACCCTCAAGGTCGGCAACAGTACGGGTAGCCTTGGCAACGTTGGCTCCAAAGCTGCGCTGACGTACCTGAGTAACAAGCTGGGCAGCAGTCTCTTTGTCACGGTTCAGACGAAGCAGGCACTCAGCCTTCATCATCAGGGCATCGGCATAACGGAAAATGGTTACAGCATCGGCTGTGGTACCATCGTTGGTGCCACCAATAATCTCGTACTTGTGCAGACGGTAGCCCTCCTGCTGGTAAGCTCCGGGGTTGTCGATAGAGTGTACGTTCATATTGTAGGTCAGGATGCCTGTACCAGTCCAGTCGTCAGCCTCAAACATGATGGGGTTGTCCTTGTCGCCATTAATGATGTAGCTGTCACCCTGTTTCAGGGCATTGTACTGCGGACCACCAGCCCAAGTGTCGGCCAGACGCTGGTCTGCCTCATCGTAGGTGCGAATCCATTGGGGAATGGCACACGAGCCGTTGTAACCAGCTGCAGTACTTCCGTAGGCTGCCAGACCCGACTGTGGGAAACAGTAGCTCTGCAGACCAAACTGAACAGTATGGGTGCGGTCGCCAGGAACCACGAAGATAGCCTCAGGGTTGTTGGACTGGTCTTCGGTGAAGTTGGCCTTGTAAGTAGGTGCCAGACTGTATTTGCCCGAGGCGATGATGCTCTCCACCTCTGCCAGACATTTCTCGTAGCCCTCATTGCCCGAGGTGCCAAGATACACGTTCTGGTTCAGATAGAGCTTGGCCAGGGCCATAGAGCAGGCATATTTGTTGCCATAGCCGTAAAAGTCGTCGTCGCCGAAGTTCTCCTTGGCAGCGGTAAACTCATCTACGAGGAACTGGAACATCTCCTGAGGACTCACCTGCTGGGGCAGATAGCCCGGCTCCACATTCTGGGTGGTCTGCAGGGGAATGTTGCGGAACATGTCGAACATGTGATAATAGAACATGGCACGGAAGAAGCGGGCATGGGCCAGACTGGTCTTCGTGGCAGGATTCTCGGGGTCGATGGCGTCAATCACCTTGTTGGCATAACCAATGCCGCGGTAGGCAATCTGCCAGGGGTTATACACCTGGTCCACGTTGGGGCCCCAGTTGTGCTTGTGCAGATTGATGTAGGCGTCGCCCCAGCCCACACCCACGCGGGCAGGAACCATATACTGGTCGGTACACTCCTCAAGGGCGTGATACATGCCAAACCAGTCTTCTACCAGATAGCGATATTGTGCTGTGGCAGCACCGAGCAGCAGGCTCAGGTCGGTCTCATTAGAGAGGTCGATGTTGGTCTCGTTGAGGCGGTCGTATAGGGTCTCGTCAAGATTGGTACACGATGAAAGGCTGATGCTTCCTGCTGCAAAGGCAATCAGAACCTTGTTGAATATCTTTTTCATAATAATTATGAATTATGCATGATGAATGATGAATTACTTAGAAGGTAAGTGAAAGTCCAACGGTATAGTTGCGGGTCACAGGATACTTGTCGCGGTCGTCAATACCAGGAGCCATGAAGTAGTTATCTACTTCGGGGTCGATGCCTGTGTAGCCGGTGATGCAGAACAGATTGGTGGCATTGGCATAGATGCGTGCCTTCTTGATGAAGTTGCTCAGGGCACCCTTCGGAGTGAAGGTGTAACCCAGCGTGATGTTGCTCAGTTTCAGGAAGTCGCCATTCTCCAGATGGTCGCTCCAGAAACCCTGTCCCATAGCCTGCGAGAGGGTCACCATCTTCTGCTGGCCAGTCTCGGGGTCAATATAGGGAGTGCCGTCGGTATTGATGGCGGGGTGCTGGTCGGCAGCTGTCTTCAGACGGTTGTAGGCAATCGAGTTGTTCTCGTAGAAGCAACGCGAGGCATTCAGAATCTTGTAGCCCAACTGACTGGTGAACTGCATCGAGAGGTCGATGTTCTTGTAGCGGAAGGTGTTGCCCCATCCGAGGATGACCTTCGGGGTACCGCTACCCAGACGCTGGCGGTTCTCCAGGTTGTTCAGGTTGGCGTTGAACTGCTTCACCGTCCAGCCACCATTGCCGTCGCTGGCTTCCACAAGTGCAAAGCCGTCCTTATCGTAGCCCACAAACTTCAGTCCCCAGAAGTCGCCCAAAGGCTTGCCTACCTCCATGCAGTGGGTCTCGGTGCTGATGGGGTCGCTAATGCCGCCCACCTCCTGGAAGTTGTCGGTCTCGTAGAGGTCGTTGCTCAGTTTCAGCAGTTTGTTCTTGTTGTGCGATGCGGTCAGCGTGGTGGTCCACTCAAAGTCCTTGGTCATGACGGGAATGGCCTCAATCATCAGCTCAATACCCGTGTTGCGCATGTCACCCACGTTCACCAGTGTAGAACTATAGAGGTTTGGTGGCATGGGCACATTGTACCAGAAGAGCAGGTCGTTGGTGGTCTTCACATAGACATCCAATGAACCGTGGATGCGGTTGTTCAGGAATCCGTAGTCGAGACCGAAGTTCCACTCCTTGCTCACCTCCCATTTCAGGTCGGGGTTGGGGTTCTGTGCCACTTCGAGCGTCTTGATCCACTTGCCGTCCATAGAGAGCACGTCGCCATAGTCGGCAAAACGGTAGATGTTCTGAGCCAGATAGTTGTCGCCCGGGGTGATACCTGTTACACCATAACCCACACGCAGACGCAGGTTGTCGAGCCAAGAGCGGGTACCCTCCATGAAGGCCTCGTTCATGATGTTCCAGCCGAGAGAGACAGAGGGGAAGGTAGCCCACTTGTGGTTGGCACCAAACTTGGAGCTTCCCTCATGACGGATGCTGACCAGTGCATTGTATTTGTCGCCATAGCCATAGCTGATACGACCGAAGAAACCTACCAGCTTGCTGTCGTTCTTGTAGCTGCCCATCCAGGCGTGGTGGTCCTTGTCGTTGATGAAGGTACCGTTGCCCAGGTTGTTCCACAGGAAGGCGGTGGTAGAGAAGTTCTGGTTACCGGCGTTGAAACCGTCGTTCTGGTTGAACAGATAGCTGTAGCCCACGATGCCGTTGAAACGATGTTCGCCCCACTGGGCATCGTAGCGGGTGGTCAGTTCCAGGTTTTTGCTCAGATAGTTGCCTTCGCCCTTGTTGGCAGCACCATTCCATCCCTCACGCACAAGCGACTGGTGGAGCGGACTGGTCCAGTCCTCACTGGTGGCAGCGGTCTCACCCCAAGAAATCATCAGGTTGGTCTTCCAGCCCTTGATGGGTTCCACGGTGACGTTGCCCACCAACTGTGAGAAACGGATGCGAGTGTCACCAAAGGCCTCGTTGATGAGGGCTACGGGGTTGTAGTACTGCAGTTTGTTGAAGTTCTCGTAGTACGAACCATCCTCATTATAGACAGGCTCCGAGGGGTTGTGGATGAGTGCCTGGCGGTAGGGGTTGGTATGCGAGTAAACGTTCAGATTGTCGTTGGTGTATTTCTGACGGGTCACCAGGGCATTGAAATTGAACTTCACAATGTCGTTCCAAATGAACTGGGTGTAGTCCATCTGCATCTTGAAGTTCTCGTTCGAAGTCTCGCGAATGATACCTTCTTCCTTGGCGTAGGAAATGTTGGCAGAATAGGCAGAGTTCTTTGAGCCACCGCTGATGTTCAGGTCGTGGTTGTGCTTGAAACCAGCCTTGCGCGTTACAGCTGCCAGCCAGTCGGTGTCGTAGCCCAGGTATTCCTGAGCTGTCTTGCCATAAATCACGTCGTGGGTGTCCATGAATTCGAGTTTCTTGCTCCACTTCGAGAACGAGGCATAACCGTTATAAGTAACCTGAGCGGGAGTGTCGCGCTTGCCACCCTTAGTAGTAATCAGGATGACACCATTGGCACCACGGGTACCATAGATGGCGGCAGCAGAGGCATCTTTCAGCACGTCGATAGAGGCAATGTTCTCGGGAGCCACCGTGTTGAGGTCGCCCTCAATGCCATCTACCAGGATGAGCGGAGTGAGGTTGCCCACCAGGGTAGTGATACCACGCAGGCGGATAGAAGAACCTGCCTTAGGGTCACCACTGGAGTTGACCACCGTCAGACCGGCAATCTTACCTTTCACCAGTTCGGCGGCATCGCCAATCTTACCAGCGTTGAAGTCCTCAGCCTTCACAGAGGCCACAGCAGAGGTAACGTCACCCTTGCGCTGGGTGCCATAACCAATGACCACCACCTCGTTCAGCAGGGCATTGTCTTCCTGAAGGGTTACATCGCTGCCAGCCTTTACCTCTTGGGCGGTGAAGCCGATGTAGCTGACAACGAGCACGGCATTGCGATTAGATACTCTGAGAGAGTAGTTACCATCATAATCGGTAACAGTTGCGTTCTTGGTGCCTTTCTCGGTCACGGTGGCGCCAATAATTGGCTCACCCTTGGAGTCTTTAACGACACCCGAAACAGTGACGCCTTGCTGAGTGATTTCAGCAACAGCTGGCGATGTGCTTTCTACAGCGTAGGCTCCAAGAGCTCCGCATAGAAAAAGCAAACATAAGAAATGTTTTTTCATACCATTTTGTTGTTTTTAGGTTTGTTAATGTGATACGTTATTATGTGTTTTATTTGTTTACTTTCCATTCGAGTACACCGCCCGACTCTCCCTTGCGCAGCTTGGCAAGAATCTTCAGACCTGTGGTTCTGACAGGGGCGAAACTCACGCTGTTGTAACAGTCCTTGCGCACGGTGTAGGGGCTGTGGTCGGATACTTCCTGCCACTCGTCGTGGGCATCCTTGTAGTAGAGCGTCCATGACTCTGGGGTGCGGAAGTTGCCGTCGTAGTGGTCGAAGTCGAGCCAGTACACCTGCACATTGCTCACCTCGTAGGGCTGGTCGAACTGATAGGTGATGGCCTCGGTGGTGCCTTGCTTGAGCCACCAGTAGTGGTAGGGCTTTGAGGTGTCGCTGCTTCGGCGGGGCTCCCACTGGTCGTTGGTGCCACCGGCATAAGAGTCAACGGGGGCTGTCTCTGGGGCATCGTTCTGAATGGGACCACGGTTGCAGAAGGTCTGGGCCTTCGAGGCAATGGTTGGCAGGGGGGTAGCTACAGCCTTGGCAGGTGTGTTGGCTATCCAAATCTCCATCTGCTGGTTGCCACGATTGTTCCAAGTAGAGTAGGGGATGGCACGGAAGTTCACCTCCTTGATTTCGCCGTCGGGCTGAAGTTCTTTGGCTGAGCCTTCAATCACCATCACACCATTCAGCAGCTGGGGTTCGTAATGGGCTGTGAGCGAAGAGCTATTGAGAATGTATTTGTTGAACACCTTGTGGTCGGCCTGGTCTGAGCCTTCGAGACAGAACACCACGGGACCGCGCTCCAGGGCAATCTTTCCACGGCAGTCCTCTGCATTGTCGTTAGCCACAATACGGCGGATGTCCATGGGGAAGTCGAGCTCAATGGTGTCACCCTTCTTCCATTTGCGGCTGAGGGTGATGTAATCGGAAGCCTGGTTGACGGCTATGGCATCGCCGTTTACCGAGCAGAGGGGCTGCCTGGCAGCGTCGGCATAGGTGTAGAGGTCGTTGTTGGTGGGCGATGTTTTCAGCCAGGAAGGAATGCGGAGCTTGATGGCAAACTTGCCGCTACCCTTGGTTACACGGATGCGGATTTTTCCGTTCCAGGGATAGTCGGTGGTCTGCTCCAGCCCTATGTTGCCAATCTGAGCCTTGCCCTGAGCATAGAGGTTGACGTAGATGTCCTTTCCCTGCTGGGCATAGATGTAACCGGGTACGGAGGCCACAAAACGGGTGATGTTGCCTGGGCAGCAGGCACATCCAAACCACTTTTGGCGCTCGTGCTCACCATCGCTCTCCAAGGGGTTGTCGTAAAAAAACTTATCGCCAGAAAGGCTGACGCCACTCAGCACATTATTATATAAGGCACGCTCGCAAACATCAATGTATTTGCTCTGACCGGTGGCAAGAAACATGCGGTAGTTCCAATAAACATTGGCAATGGCGGCACAAGTCTCGCAATAGGCAGTATGGTTGTTTAGCTCGTAGTTGGGACCAAAGCCCTCGCCCTGTGGACGGGAACCAATGCCACCCGTGATGAAGAGTTTCTTGGAAGACATGTTCTCCCAGATGCGCTCCAAAGCCTCGAAATAAGCCTTGTCGCCAGTCAATGCAGCCACATCGGCCACACCGCTGTAGAGATAGCCTGCACGTACGGCATGACCCACAATCTCCTCCTGCTGCAGAATGGGCATGTGGTCCTGTGAGTACTCGCTGGGTTTATGGCCGTCGGTGCAGCGTCCGGTCTCCTCAACAAAATATTTGGCACCCTCGAGGTATTTCTTGTTGCCCGTAACCTTATACAATTTGCAAAGGGCCATCTCGATGATGGGATGTCCGCCAGGACGGTGAATCTGTCCCTCGTTGGGGCCGAAGGTCTTGCAAACAAGGTCGGCATTCTTGATGGCCACGTTGAGGAATGTCTTCTTGCCCGTGGCACGGTAGTGAGCCACAGCACTCTCGATGAGGTGGCCTGAGTTATAGAGCTCGTGCGAGTTGATTTTTTCCCACTTATGGGTGCCCCACCAGCCACTCAGGCGCGTACATTTATTAGTAACGCAAGTGGTCAGGTAGCCGTCGGGTTCCTGAGCCTGGGCAATGATGCTGATGACAGAGTCGAGATAATGGTCGAGCTTGGCATCATAATGAACAGCCAAGGAGTAGGATGCACCTTCGATGACCTTGTAGGGGTCGGTGTCGTCAAAAGAAAAATCACCCTTGTGCTCTCCCTTGATGAGTCCGGCAGCCAAGGCGAAATTGTCGAAACGACCATTCACCTCACACTCATGGAAGGCAGAAGGAATAGACACGGTACGGTTGATTTCAATACGTGGCGACCAGAAACCGTCATTCAGGTGTACCTGAGTGAAAGACACCTCCTGAATGGGAGCAGGGGCAGTCGTCTTTTTGATGGCACTCGCAGAAAGGCTACTGGCCGACAGCCAAGGACCGGGTAAGAGTGTCAGAAGGGCGAAACCCGAAAGTAACAATGCTCTTTGTTTCATTGTTTGCTATGTTTGTTAGGTTAGAATAATGCATAATGAAGAATGAAGAATGAAGAATGCTTAATTATCATTTATCATTTATCATTTATCATTTGTTTTTGATTTCGCCACAAAATAATATAAAAAGAAGGAAACCGAACAAAACTATCGTCCAAGAAAATGCAAAAATAGTCCAAACCTGCATAAACAGGGCGTTTTTGGACGATTTTGTTATGGACTTTGGACGATTGTTTTATCCATTATATCAAGAATTCGCTATCTTTGCAGCAGAAAAAAAGATAATTGATAATTGATAATGCATAATGAATAATGCATAATGCATAATCAAATTGTGAAATTGTGAAATTGTAAAATTGTGAAATCATAAAGTTCAAAGATAATAATGATGATAAGACAACTACTAACCTTAGCTACCTTATTAATTATTGGAGGCAGCGGGGCAACGGCCAAAGACTATACAGTCTGCTCGCCCAACGGTAAAAACGAGGTGACTGTCAGCAACGGCATCACCCTCTCCATTACCCACAACCACAAGCATGTGGTCGGGGTGAAAGCTGGGCTGTCTGCCTTGCCAAACATGCAACTTGGCAGCTGTAAGACGACTTCGGCAACCGAGACCATAACAGCTCCTTTCTACCGTCAGCCATCGTTTACGGCAGCCTATCGCCAAATGGACCTGAAACTGGGCAAGGGCTTTGGGCTTCAGGTAAGGGTTTACAACGAGGGAGTGGCCTATCGCTGGTACACCACCAACAAGAAGGAAACCATCATCGAGAATGAGAAAGCCGACTTCGTATTCCCTGACAATTGCAAGGCCTGGCTTGCCTATTCTACCAACGAACAGAAACCCTTCGCCATGGCCTTTCAGAATTTCTACGACGAAACACAGCTGAGCGAGGCCAAAAGTCAATACGCTTTTCTGCCTGCCACCATCCAAAGCGGCGACGTGAAAGTAACCATCCTGGAGAGTGACCTTCGCAGCTATCCTGGCATGATGCTCAAAGCAGAGGGCAACCAGCTGAAGGCTGCCTTTGCCAAATATCCCAAGAGCATGGGCTACTACAAGTGGCGCGGCATGAGTTATGTGGAGGAAACGGAGGATTTTATTGCCAAGTCATCTGGCACGAGAACCTATCCTTGGCGTGTGATGGCCATTACGGAGCAAGACACCGAGATGCCTGTGAACAATCTCGTCTTTGCGCTGGCCTCGCCCAACCAAATAGGTGATGTCAGTTGGGTGAAACCCGGCAAGGTGGCCTGGGACTGGTGGAACGACTGGAACCTGAAGGGAGTGGATTTCAAGGCGGGCATTAACACGCGTACCTACCAGTATTATATCGACTTTGCCGCCAAGAACAAGATTCCATACGTGGTGCTCGACGAGGGCTGGTATGACTCGGCTAAGGGTGACATCATGAATCCCATTGCCGACATCGACCTGCAGAAACTGATAGACTATGGAAAGGCTAAGGGCGTAAGCATCGTTCTTTGGACCGTGTTTAACGTTCTGGACGAGCACCTGACAGAGGCCTGCGAGAAATATGCGCGCATGGGTATAAAAGGCTGGAAGGCCGATTTCCTTGACCGCAACGACCAGAGGGCTGTGGAGATGGCAGAACGGATAGCCAAGACCTGTGCCCGGTATCAGCTCTTTGTGGATTATCATGGTTACTTTGCTCCTACGGGCATGAACCGTACTTACCCCAACATACTGAACTACGAGGGGGTGTTCGGCATGGAGGAGGCTCGCTGGGCGAAGAAAGAAACCGATATGCCCCGGTATGATGTCACCTTCCCCTATATCCGTATGATGGCAGGCAGCGTGGATTTTACACCAGGAGCTATGCGCAACGGCACAAAGACAAATTGGGTGGAATGCTACGAGAACCCTGTGTCGATGGGTACACGCTGCCATCAGCTGGCATGCTACGTAGTTCATGACTCTCCTTTCACCATGCTCTGTGATGCGCCAACCAACTACGAACGGGAGCCCGAATTCACAGATATCATCACCTCAATTCCCGACACATGGGATGAAACCAGAATTCTTCAGGGCACAATGGGCAGTTATATTGTTACTGCCCGCCGCAAGGGCAACAACTGGTATGTGGCTGGTCAGACCAACTGGGACGAGAGGGAAATCATTCTCTCCTTCGACTTTCTTCCTGCCGGCTCTGCCTGTCAGGCCACCATCGTCACCGATGGTATCAATGCCAACCACAATGCAGAGGACTATCAGGTGGAAACAAAACCGCTCTATAAGGCTGACAAGCTGAAAATCAGACTTGCCTCGGGCGGCGGCTTCCTTTTGATAATGCATAATAAGTAATGCATAATGAATAATGCATAATGCATAATCTTTAAATGCATAATGAATAATGCATAATGCATAATCAAATTGTGAAATTGTGAAATCATAAAATTGTGAAATAAACCTATGAAAAGACTTTTGACAATCATTCTGGTGGCAAGCATGACACTTGCTGCCTCGGCAGAGAAGAAACAAACGGCAGCCCACGGCTACCCGATTAATCCTGTGCCGTTTACAAGTGTTAAGGTAACCCCGGGAACCTTCTGGGGACAACGTTTGGAGGCCAGCCGAAGGGTGACCATCCCGCTGGCTTTCTCGAAATGTGAGGAGACTGGACGCTATACCAACTTCTCGAATGCTGCCCAGCATCTGAAAGACCCCTCAAAGGTGTTCAAAGTGGGCGGACTCTCCTTCGATGATACCGACCCCTACAAGACAATTGAGGGCGCAAGCTACATTCTGCAGACTTACCCTGACAAGAAACTCGTGGCCTATATCGACTCTGTGCTCGACGTGATTGCCTCGGCACAAGAACCCGACGGCTATCTCTACACCTCGCGTACACAGAACCCGAAGGAACCTCACGAGTGGGCTGGCGACAAGCGATGGAGCAAGGAAGAGGACCTGAGCCATGAGCTCTACAACCTGGGTCACATGGTGGAGGCAGCTATTGCTCATTTCCAGGCCACAGGCAGCCGTAAGTTCCTCGACATTGCCATTCGCTATGCCGACTGTGTGTGTCGTGAGGTGGGACCACGGCCCGGACAAGCCTGTGTGGTGCCTGGTCATCAGATAGCCGAGATGGCACTGGCTAAGTTGTATCTGGTTACTGGCGACAAGAAGTATCTCGACGAGGCCAAGTTCTTCCTCGACTATCGTGGCAAGACCACCATTGTGCACGACTACTCGCAGGCTCATAAGCCCGTTGTAGAACAGGACGAGGCTGTTGGCCATGCTGTCCGTGCCGCCTATATGTATGCTGGTATGGCTGATGTGGCTGCCCTGACAGGTGATAAGGACTATATCAAGGCCATTGATGCCATTTGGGACAACATCGTCACCAAGAAACTCTATATTACTGGCGGTATTGGTGCCACCTCGAATGGTGAAGCCTTCGGCAAAAACTACGAGCTGCCCAACATGAGTGCCTACTGTGAGACCTGCGCAGCCATTGGCAATGTGTATGTAAACTATCGTTTGTTCTTGCTCCACGGCGACTCAAAATACTACGATGTGCTGGAGCGTACACTCTACAACGGACTCATTAGTGGTGTTTCGCTCGAGGGTAACGGCTTCTTCTATCCCAATCCGCTGGAGTCGATGGGACAGCACCAGCGTCAGGCTTGGTTTGGCTGTGCCTGCTGCCCGAGCAACATCTGTCGCTTTATTCCCTCGCTGCCAGGATATATCTATGCCGTGAAGGACCGTAATGTGTATGTCAACCTCTTCCTCTCAAACAAGAGCCAGCTCAGCGTGGCCGGAAAGAAGGTTGCCCTGAGTCAGACCACGGAATATCCTTGGAATGGTGATGTGGTGGTAACGGTAGATCAGAATGCTGCCGGACAGTTTGCCATGAAGATTCGCATCCCGGGATGGGTGAGAAATCAGGTTGTACCCAGCAATCTCTATCAGTATTCAGACAACAAACGTCTGGGCTATTCCGTGAAGGTGAATGGACAGGAGGTAGCAGCTCAGCTGACGGAGGATGGTTACTATACCATTAGCCGCAAGTGGAAGAAGGGCGACAAAGTGCAGATACATTTCGACATGGAGCCCCGCACCGTCCGTGCAAATAACAAGGTGGAGGCCGACCGTGGCATGGTGAGTGTGGAACGAGGTCCACTGGTCTATTGTGCCGAGCATCCCGACAACAATTTCGACATCATGGGTGCGCTGCTTAATCAGACTCCGCAGTTTGTACTCGGCAAGGGGGAAATAGCAGGCACACCCATACAGACGCTCGTGACTGATGCACAGACGCTCAACTTCAACAAGCTGGGCAAACTGGAGGCTCAGGACCAGAAACTGACATTGATTCCTTATTACGCCTGGTGCCATCGTGGCAGCGGAAAAATGCGTGTATGGTTGCCACAGGATCTGAATGCCACCAACCCCTCGCAGCCTGCAACACTGGCCAGCGAGAGCAAGGTAACCACCTCGTCAGAAGTGCCAGCTTTGTCATCCATCAACGACCGCTTGGTACCAAAAGACGAAAACGACCGTTCTGTGCCCTATACCCATTGGTGGCCAAAGAAAGCTTGCACCGAATGGCTCGCCTATGAATTCCCACAGGAATCAACCGTACAGAGCGCTACCGTTTATTGGTACGACGACGGTCCCTGGGGTGGATGCCGTGTGCCAAAGTCATGGCGTATCCTCTATCAGAATGACCAAGGACAATGGCAGCCCGTGAGTGGTGCCGACAACTATCCCACAGACAAAGGCGCAGCCTGTACCGTCAACTTCAATCCCATTAAGACCAAAGCCTTGCGCTTGGAGGTGGAGTTGCCCGATGACAATGCTGCCGGATTGTTTGAGTGGATTGTCAGATAAGAAGTTTCTGACTGAGCCGAAGTTTCATGATAAATTTTCAGGCAAACGACTGATAGCCAGTTGTTTGCCTGCTTTTTTTATAGCATCCACCTTCATGGAGAAATTATTCTAATTATTCCAATTTCTTTCCTATCCTTTCGCACATAGGGGACCCGCTCTGTCGGAAACAAAAAAACAGGGAAAAACAGATGGGCTCATTCTGCTCTTACCTCTGCCTTTCCCTGCCTTTCAAATAAAGGTTTTTGTTCTGTCGGACTGTCTTGCTGTTGAGCGCAGCGAATAATTTCAATCCTACAGCATTGAGTAGATGGATTTTCCATCCGCTTCCATTCCCCCTTTTCGTATTAGAATGTTGATACTCGGATGCGGGAGGGGAGTATAAAAGCCAGGCGAACGGGAGGAACGAAGTAAGGATTTCAAAGCCGTACTAATGGGCAGATAAACAGTTCTGATATTTTCAATTATAACGATACAATCAAAAAAAGCACAAATCAATCATTTTTTTTAATTTTTTCTCACTTTGAGGATTGGAAATAGAAGTTTTTTTTGTAATTTTGCCATCGTAATCCGAAAGGAAATAGGCTCTTATGTCGCCTACGAATCACCACCTCGAAGTAAAAGAGCCAAACAAACAAGTAAAGAGCGTCGCGCACTTTTGCGCAGACGTTTCTATCACTTGTTTGGGTTTGTGGTGAACCTGTAGGCGCGTAGAGATGTTCTGCGCATTTTTTATTATAAAAGACTAAGCCCTACAGCAACACGGATAAGCTGTTTGATATGGTAAAAAGTAAATTACGTGTGAGGTTTACGCTTTTCCTGATTATCTGTTGTTCTAATTTGATAGCAGGAAATCAGTACTTAATCATTAATCAGAAAGACGGAAAACAAGTTTGCTTTGCTTTATTTGAAAATCCTGTCATAGAATGTGTATCAGGGCAGTTGTCCGTTAATTCAGATAGACATAGTATTTCAATACCTCTAGCCTATGTGAACAATTACTCATTTGCTGACAATGCTCCAACAAGTGTACCAACCATTAAC
Source organism: uncultured Prevotellaceae bacterium (assembly GCA_900315565.1). Taxonomy (GTDB): domain Bacteria; phylum Bacteroidota; class Bacteroidia; order Bacteroidales; family Bacteroidaceae; genus Prevotella. The sequence continues at coordinate 25,692 of OMZS01000002.1, forward strand.
TATAAAAACGGAAATATAGATGTTCATTCAGGCCGTGTTATTATCGACTCAATGCCATCCAATACCATTGTATCAATATTTGGGATTGATGGGGTTTCTTTGTCTTCTTATTTAACAGACTCAGATGGACATTTGGAATTTATGCTGCCGAAATATCATAAGGCTGTTATTATTAAAGCAAATTCTATAAGTATTAAAATTGCAAACAAATAGTTTATTATGAAAAGGTTTATTTTTGTATTTATGGCATTATTGTTTGGGATGTTTACGTCTCTAAATGCCCAAAGCTTTAAAATGAGAGTGGAAAAGGCAGACGGAAATATAATCTACCTGCCTGTTGATTTCGTGAAGCAAATATCTTTCATTCCTGCTGAAACGTTCTCAATCAACTATTCGCTTTCCAATGTTGTTTCCTCTAATAATAGTACATCTATTTCAGAGGGAATGCCGTATTCGTCAATTCTTACGGTAGATGAGAATTATTATATAAGCTCCATAAAGGTTACGATGAATGGATACGATATTACATCTACATCATATTCCGATGGGAAGATTAATATAAAAGAAGTAACAGGCAATATTATTATAACCGCTATTGCTTTACCTTATAGTGAAGGTATTGATTTAAGCGCTCAAGGAACTGCTAATTGTTACATTATTTCAAAGTCAGGTAAATACAAATTCTCCATTATGGGATATAGCGGTACAAGAGCTTTCCTTCTTTGGAATGAGAATGGTGAAACTGATATTTCTGATGTTAAATTATTAGGTAATTACATCTATTTCCAAAAGAATAATTTTCGAAAGGGCAATGCTATGATTAGTTTAGTAGATGCAGAAGGAATTATAGTGTGGTCGTGGCATATTTGGTCTACAGATAAGCCAAATGCAATAGAAGTTAATGGGCAGAAGTGGTTGGACCGTAATTTAGGAGCGACGAGTACAGATCCAAATAATCTTGATGTATATGGTTTGAGATATAACCCAGGGAACCCATTTCCCTTCCCTGGTCCTAAATATAGTGATTACTCTATTACAGAAACTCCATCAGTACCAGAAGGATGGTATGTAGCTAAAGGTTATGGTTTTTATACTTCTTCAAAAATGCCCACTCCTGCAACGCCAATGATGCTGTGCAACAGGAATGACGTTTTTGGAAATTCTGTTTATTTTAGGATCGGATATTCTCAATGCCCCTTAGGATATAGTTTACCTAATACTGGCACTTTTCAAAACTTACTAGGTTATGAACCTACTATACAAGATAATGGTGTATGGATAAATGAACAATTATTTATTCCATTAAATGAACCAAATGAATGGAGTGGAAGGTATTTGTGTTCTGGAATTTACAATACTGTAGCTGTAGACACATGTATAATCTATTTCTATGAAGGTGTGTCCAAACTATCATATTGCACAGGGGCTGCTCTGTTACCTATTAGATGCATGAGCTTTTCGTATTAAGCTTTTTATTATCACAAGAATACCGGGAAGCATTGCCTATAACCTCTGCCTCTCGCAATCTATTCTCCCCATATTATAGCCGTCCGTCGTGGCGGCTATTTTTTTTCGTACTTTTTCATACGTTGCCTTTTTATTGGTCGAAAGGCATAAACGTATAACAACATAGTGTTTACTCACAATAGATTTATTGCGATGGCAGATTTGTGCTGGACTATCGTTATTATTTCACTTCTTTGTTTTTTAATGTTTAATTACATTCTTATTCGATAAATATTTAGTAATTTTGCAGGAAAATAACTAAATAACAACAGCCTATGGATATATATGCCCTATACACCTACGAATACTGTCCCGTTGAGGCGGTACAGGGTGATTTCTTTATTTCGCGAGACGAAATAATTGATATTAATACCGAGGACAAGAACCTTTGGTTAGACCGTCTGTTTGGCGACCGCAACGCTGACGTTAGGATTCAGCGCATGAAGAAACGTGGGGCTGGAGCCGACAAATTCCCATGTAAGGTGTTGGCCCACGGCAAGGGACGCGTGGTGTGGCTGCGTTTGGAAAATGAGAAAATAAGACATCTCTGGATGAAGTTTCCAAGTTCCACACCTCATGACCCCGAGACCATTAGCCAAGAGCCCATAGCCGAAAACCCCTTCAGTTATATATTCCTTGATTGCCGCGAGGGCAAGAACTTGATCGCCATCATGAAAGAGAACGATGCCTGGCGCAACACCGACGTTGCTGCACACATTGTCGAGGAGAGCCTGAACCTGCTGATGCAGAATGTTGGCTACAGATTTGGCATAAGAATAAAACCGGTAACGGTTACAAAGGATTATTGGGATTACAACCGCCAACTCATTCTAAAAGACAAAAGGCGGGTGAAAAAACTGACTATCTATTTTGGCTCGGGTAAGCTTGACCCACGGGTGACAGATTATATCAACCATACCCCCATTCTGAAGCGCCTGCAGAAAGAGATGTGGGAAGCCAAGCGAGGCAAACTGGAATTGGATGACCCCTTCGGCCCCAGTATTGTGGATGGGCGTAAACGTGACTTAAAGAATATCATTAAGCTTATAGTAAGCAACCTTACTAGCGATACCTTTGGACTGTCGCTTGCCTATGAAGACGGTCAGGAGGTGGTCTGCGGAAAAGATGTGAAACTGATGTTTCCGATGAAGGCAGGCATGCTTGAAATGTTTTTTTCGCAAAATATCTTCGGAGAATATAGAATTAACGAATGGCTTGACAAAGCCGTAGATTATATACAGAAACAAAAAGATGGAACACCTTCTGAGCCAAAGCGAAAGAAAAAAGTTGCAAGATACGTTCAAGACACATCCGCTACTCTTGACATGCTATAAAGTGTTTTATACCCGAAAAGGGCATCTCAACGGTTCCCCGGTAAAAGAGATGGATATATTTCGCGAGTCAGCAGGGTTGCTTGATTTTCTGCTGGTAAAGCCTGACATCAGTCAGCGTCAGGTAGATTTGTTGTGGAATAAGATATATAACGATTGTAGGGAGTGGTTAATAGACACCACATATTACGACAAGCAGATGGTGGCTGGCACGGTGTTTATGGTGGTGAGAGCCACGCTGGCACAACACTTCGAGAGTTGTTATAGCGAGACCATTTGCGAAATGCTGACCAACACGTTAGAACGTAAATTGGAAGGCTGCGACGAGAAGGAGCAAGCAGAATTTCTTGAGCTTTTGAGAGAGCAAAGTCCTGAATTGTGCAAATGGATTAACAACTACGACGAAGCTGACGAATGGCTCTCTGACCAGATAGCCGACACCCTCTGCGCCCAAAAAGGCAGTAAGGACGACTTTAAACCAAGCGGAAAAACATTTACGAAAACAGCTTTGCTGATAGACACTCAGTTAGATATCATGTGCCAACGCCTTACTTTGGCTAAAAAGTTAAAAGCAAGCCCTGACGACTGGCGTAAACTGTTTTCGGGTATCGACCAACAGTTCACTCTAACTTGGTTAGGAACAGAGGGCGAACTTCGCGATTTGTTCATGATGTTGACCGATGGTGGGTATGCAAAACCAAAACGAGGCTATCAGCAGATACTTAAATCACATTTTCTCGATGAGGATAATAATAGGTTTAATAACCTTCACAGGGCCAAGAGAATCGATAGTTTCCAAACAATCATTGATGACTGCTCTTTCTTTTTACAGCACCTGATAGACAATATGACAGACATTATGAGAAAGCTGATATGTGAAAACGAAGATGCCTTACGCGAAGTAGGGTATTTCGACCAACTGCAGGCTGCAAAGAATGCTGGTTTGAGCATCAGGAAAAAACACAGGTAGGCAGAAAAGTAGGCGGGAATTTTTTTTTTTGTTTTTTTAGACGGGCGTAGTGCTATTGATTCTCAATGCATTATGCTCGTCTCCGTTTCTTATGCCTACCGTTATGCCTACCGTTGTGCTTACCAAAAGTAGGCAATTGCCCCTGTAACCGAGAACGGAATATCTCTGTTCTTGACCGTTTTACGCTATGGGCTAAGCAGATGGTCTAACCGCCCAAAATCCTAAAAAAAATGAAAAAAGAGGATTTTAATCAAAGACAGGTAACGCTTGATGGGATGATAACCATCGGCAAGTTGGAAAATGGACTTGGCATAGCTGATTTCCAATGTTTTGAGGACGTAGAACTGGAGGCTTCCGTATGCACTTGCAAAATGCAAATGATGCGTGACGGAAACATGTATCTAACGGAATTGCCTAAGCGAATTCGTAACAAGGCGCTGTTCCGCGATGACAACAGCTCATTGTCGCATGGACAGAATGGCAGGTGGTATTTCTATTTTTCGTTGGATGAAAATAGAATCAATGAGTTACCTGCCGAGTTGGTTCGACAGGCAAGCACAATTGCACAAAAGGTCGTACGCGAACTGATTAAGAGAGGTGGGGCTTGGTAAAGGAAAGAGGCGTGTGATTAACTCCAACAGTCACAGAATCACAGTCACAGTTTAAAAAAAATGTCACATTTTACTCTGAAACCCGCTTTTAAAAACTTATAACTAATTAATAATCAATTAATTAAATATATAAGTAAGAATGTGGGAGGTGGGTTGAAAACAAACTGTGACTCTGTGACTGTGACTGCGGAAGGTAGTTTAAAGTATTAATTAATGATATAAATATTTAAGAATCAATGACTTACAATATATTTGACAATAAAGCTCCAGTTATGCCCAAGCCCGCTAAAGGCACAGGTTTTTGCAAATTACTCCTCTCCCAGGCCTCTCGAGACATGCGCGAACCGCTTGTTCCGATGGCGATTCCAGCATTGGCTGCTCACTTATCGGATGTGGAGTTTATGTATTCTGACAACAAATATTACGAACTTTGCGGCCAAATGGGGCATTTGATAGGCCCTTCAGGCATCGGTAAGGCTCAGCTTACTCAACTTGTAGAGGCTATTATGCGTCCTTTCCGTGACCATGATGAGATTGAGTACAAAAAAATCGTCGATTGGCAACGCCAGATGAAGACCCGCGGTGCCAACAAGGAGAAACCCGAACGACCGGAAGTTAGCTTCTGGTTCCCGCCGGCCGACCTTACCAACCCGGCTTTCATCCAGAACGCGATGGCTATGGAAAAACATGGTGGCCGCACGCAGTACCTGAATCTGCCCGAGGTGGAGATGGCCAACAAGATGTGTGGAGGACATCGCCAGGTGAGCCAGACCATCCGTAACATCTACGACCGCCAGCGGGCTGGAGCCCTTCGTGCTACGGCTGAAGGCGTGACAGGCAACCCGATACTTCGCGTAAACATCACATTCAGCTCGACACCAGAGGCCGCACGTGCGTTTTACAAGAAGGATATGACAAACGGTTTCTTCGGGCGCATTCCCTTTGCCTACAAGGGTCGCGGCGAACGCATAGGCAAGATTCCGCGTCAAGGCAGTTACGATGAAGAGTTCCTGCAGAAACTCGATGAGTACCTGGTGCGCCTCGACAATTGCAAGGGTAGGTTTGTGGTGAAGTCGTTGAACAAGATTGCCGACCAGCTGGCAGAAGAGATGGCGCAACTGGCCGACCTGGCCGACGATGACATGCTGTTTGAACTCTCTCACCGCAGCATCTTCGCTGCATGGAAGAAAGCCGCCACGCTTTGGATTCTGAACGACCAGACCTACACACGAAGCATAGGCGACTATATGGTATGGTTCTGCTACTATGACCTTTGGTCAAAGGTACATGTGTTTGGCGACATGTTCAAACTCGACGATGCATCCCCGGAGAGCACCCGGAAAAACGGGCCTGCAAATATGCTCGACGACCTTGCCACGTCGTTCAACGAGCAGCAGTTGGAGACGCTGCGCATGGAGCGTGGAAAGAGCAAGGAAGGCACCAAGCATCTGCTCAACGTTTGGAAGTACCGTGGCTTCATCACCTACTCCGAGCAGACGGGACTCTACACCAAGACGGAAGAATATCTGCATAATTGATAATTGACAATTGATAATTGACAATTGATAATTGACAATTGATAATTGATATTTCATAATGATGGACAAACTTGAACTTCAGAAGCTCCGCGACCTCCCCATCGAGGGGGTCGCCGAGCGACTTGGAATGCAGGTGGTGAGGCACAAGAGCCTGTGCCCGTTCCACGACGACCACCATTCCTCGATGTCGTTCTGCACGCGCAGGAACACGTTCCGCTGCTTTGCGTGCGGGGCGCATGGGGGAACCATCGATTTGGTGATGCGACGGCTGAACATGGGGCTTAAGGAGGCGTGCAGGTGGCTAGGAAACGAGAGCAACGTGATACCGATGGATAGTTTCAAGATTCATGATTCAGGTTTCGAGTCTGAGGACAATATGTTTGATGCGTCTAGGTACGAAAAATATTTTGAGCACCCCTGGCTGAACGATTCGGCCCGTCGGTTTCTCTTTGCCGAGCGGCGGCTGGACGAGCGGGTGGTGCGCTGGTGCAGGCTGACTTCGTGGAAGGACCGGCGGGGAGTGCCGTGGCTGCAGACGCCCTATTACGACCGCGAGGGCCGTCTCACGGGCGTTCAGAACCGCAACCTGGTGAGGGGTGCCTGGCCGCGTTTTCGCTTCCCACAGGGCTCAGAATGCGGCATCTACAACCTGCCCGTGCTCAACCTGCTGCGCCCGGGCGAGCCGCTCTACATTGCCGAGGGATGCTCCGACTGCTGGGCCCTGCTCTCGGCCGGACACAAGGCCATCGCCATCCCCTCGGCCACCCCCCCGATTGCAAGGACTTCAGCGAGTACTATCTGAGGCGCTTCGCAGGCGCTTCGCTAAATGAGGCGCTGCGCTAAATGAGAAATGAGAAATGAGGCGCTACGCTAAATGATAAATGAGGCACTTCGCTAAATGATAAATGATAAATGAGGGGCTTTATATCCGCCAAACGTGAGTTTATGCTCGCGGAACGTTGGTTTGTGCTCGCGGAACGTTGGTTTATGCTCGTAAAGCATGGGTTTATGCTCCTTTGTGCGAGGGTAGGGGGAAAACCCTCTGTGCGGAGTTGTGGGGAGAATTCTCTGCGCGGAATCTCCCCGCCCCTCAAGGGGAGGGGATGGGGGTGGGGTCTGTAATCTTCCCCACATCTACCATTCAGTCCTCATTTCGTGCCTAAAGATACTGACCCCACCCCCAACCCCTCCCCTACAAGGGAGGGGAGACCCTGCTGAAGAAAAAAGAGGAGAAAAAAGTGAAGAAAATTGTTGAAAATATTGCCTCGAAAATTTGGAGAATTCAAAAATTTTGATTAATTTTGCAGAGTATAAAGTACGGCGCGCGTGGACTTTATGGAGACCAAATTAACTGATTGTTTAACTATTTTAAAACTATTTTGTTGAACCATTTTAACTGAAAAAAACTATGTTGAAGTATCGTAAGTACAAGGTGAGCTCTAACAACGAGCTGATGAACGGCAAGGTGTTTGCCAAGGCCGTGGTGAACCAGACGATTGACCTGGACGGGTTGGCCAGACACATGGCAAAGCATGGAACGCCCTATACGCGTGGTGTGATTGCGGGCATCCTCCGCGATATGGTGGACTGCATCCAGGAGCTGACGCTGGAGGGTACGGCTGTGAAGATTCCCGACCTGGCCATCTTCTCGGTGGGTATCAAGAGTGTGGGGGCTGAGAGTGCCGAGCAGTTTACTGCCCAGGAGAACATCACGGGTTTCAAGCTCCGTGCACGGGCTAATGGGTAAGAAACCCAACAACCCACCCTAACCCTAAAACCCACCCTCTGTCCCTCCCGAAGGGAGGGAGGCTTAATTACCTATGAAACTGCAAAGGTATTAGAGTCCCCTCCCTTTGGGAGGGTTAGGGTAGGTTTTAGGGGTTGGGGGTAGGTTTTAGGTTTTCTCCCGCCTTGTGTTACTACTTTTTTGGGCTTTTTTTGGGCTTTTCGCCTGAAAAATGGTTATCTTTGCATCGGCAAGCAGGTGGTGTTAAAAAAAAGAATTGACTATGACGATAGAAGATTACTTGGAGAAACCTTATTGGGTGATAGACTTTCTGCCGAGACAGGTGCCGGCCGACAGCAGGGGACAATATTTTCGGGTAGAGGAATTTTTTCTGGAGCATCCCCGGATAGACGCTCTCTACAGGAAGTTCGCCAACATTGTGCTGAAGCTGAACTGCTACGAGGACTTGAGCTTTAGCCAGGACGGCGAGAATGTGTCAGCTGGCGTTGAGTGGGTGACCAATCCGGCACCAAAGTTGATTGAGCAGATGGTGGTCAAGTGCCTGTCTGCCAAGCGGATGCTCTACGTCGTTATGGAATCGTCGGAAGAGATGATTACCCTAGGCAGCGACGACATGTATATGACGGTTTATAATGCCTCTGAACGGACTTTAGGGCTGCTGGGCTCGCTGGCTGCTGCTGAAGGATTGTTCGTTTGGAAGCCAGAACAATAGGGGAGGGGAAGGAACCCACCCCGGCCCTCCCGAAGGGAGGGAGGAACCCACCCTAACCCTCCCGAAGGGAGGGGACTCTAATACCTTTGCTACTTCATGGGTAATTGAGCTCCCCTCCCTTGGGGAGGGGTTGGGGGTAGGTTTTAGGGGTTGGGGGTAGGTTTTTAGGTTTTACATTTTCTCCAAATCTACCGTCAGGCCGATGGTGAAGGTGGTGCCTGTGGTGAGGGGCGAGCAGTAGTAGTAGGATTTGGGCTTGTAGTTGAAGAGGTTGTCGATGGACGTGTTGAGACGGATGCCGCGCCAGATGTGGTGCTGAAGCATGAGTTTCCAGAGGGTGTAGCCCTGGTCAACATTGGTTTGGCCCGACTGCGGTTTGCCCTGGCTTCGGCCAGAGAGGACAGCATCGAGGGCGTAGTGGCGCGCGAACCGGTGGCCGTAGCCTATTTGCCACGTCATGGAGTGGGAGCGGGGCTGCGAGAACTCCGAGTAGATCACGTTGCCCGTTTCGTGCATCCACGAGTAGTTGTACTTTAGCGAGAGTCCCCAGTCGAGAATGTAGCCAAGGCTGAGGTCGATGCCCCACGCTTTCACGCCCTCCTCGTTCCAGTAGAGCGCGCTCGAGAGAGCCTCATGGGTGGTGCCGTCGGGGGCATGATACCTGTATTTCTCTTCGTCGCCGGCCATGTATTTCTCTATTCCGCCGTCTTTTGAAGCCACCTGATAGCCGCCCCCCGCGTGGTTTTTGTCCACCACCCAGTAGCGGCCCACGGTGGTGATGCGCTTGTCGAAAATGTTGCAATAGCCCAGGAGCGTGAAGCTGTAGTGGCCGTCCCAGATGCCGCCCTTGTTGATGCGATGGATTCGCTCGATGGCCAGGTTGATGTTGTTGCTCTTTTCGGGCTTCAGGTCGGGGTTTCCGATAATCATATATCCCATGTTGCCCATGTCGAAGTGCATGTACATTTCTTTCAGGGTGGGAGCGCGGAAGCCAATGGCGTAGTTGGCGCGCAGGGTCATCCAGGGCAGCTTATAGACCACGGCCATGCGCTCGGTGTAGGCTCTTTTTCGCGAGGCCGAGAAGTAGTCGTAGCGTATGCTGCCCACGAAGTTGAGCTGCTTGCTGATGTTCCAGTCGAACTGGGCAAAGCCGTCGATGTTGTTCTGGGCGTGGTGGGTGTTGTCGATGAACTGGTAGGTGGTGAGATAGTCGTGCATGTAGTCGGCCCCCACGATGAGGCTGTTCTTGCCCATGGGATTGCTGAACAGGGCGTGCACCACGTGCTGGCGGTTGCTGTAGTCGTGGTCGTGGGTGCGGGTGCCGTCGGGCATGAAGTCGGCCTTGTCATACTGGTCGTAGGCGTACGACAGCTCCAGATGGCGGCCCTGGTCCCACGTGTAGCGGCCTTTCAGTCCGGCGCTATAGCCCTTGAAATGGTAGTCGTGGGTGTCGCGCTCGCTGGTACGGAAGAAATAGCCTCCGCGGCCCGTAAGTGTCAGCCGGTCGGAGGCGCGCCAGGTGAGCCTTTCCTTCACGTTGTAGGACGTCTGGCCGTAGAGCCGGCTCAGGTTGGAGTCGTCTGTCAGTATGGACTCGTCGTAGGGCAGTCCTTGGGCCTTCTTCAGCAGTTCCATGGCAATCTCCTCGGGCGTGTGGGCCTTGGGCAAATCCACGGGGTTGATGGTGGTGTGCTGGAAACTGGTCTGCGAGTTCCATTTCTTGGTGTTGAACGAGAAGCTGGCCCCGTTGCGCCATTCGTTTCCGAAGGTGTTGAAACGCGAGTGGGCGCTGGCCGTCCAGGGCTCCAGGTTCTCGCGGCTGATGATGTTGACCACTCCTCCCACGGCGTTAGAGCCGTAGAGCGCCGACGAGGCCCCCTTCACAATCTCTATGCGCCCCACGTTGTCGAGGTTCATGCGGTTGTAGTCAACATTGTCCATGGTCTCGCCCGCCATGCGCTCGCCGTCCACAAGAAACAGCACGGCATTGCCGCCAAAGCCGCTCATGTTGAGCGAGGTTTCCTGGCCCATGGCAAAGCCGAACTCCAGTCCGGGAATCTCTTGCGTGAGCATGTCCTGAATGTTGGTGGCGTCGGCAATTCTGATGTCGCGCGAGGTGATGAGCCTCGTCACCACGGGAGCATTTGTCAGGGTCTTGGGCGAGTGCGAGGCGGTTACTACCACGGGGTCGAGCTCCACAGAGTCGCGTATGGCGGTCTGTGCAGAAATACTGATAGCTGGCACAACCGAAGCCATGCCAGCTAAAAGCCAATTCTTTATGAGCCCTGTCACCACTTATTATTTTGTGCCTGTAAGGGTTATTTCTTAGTGCCTGTAAAGGTTGTTTCCATGGCCATGGGCATGCTGCCGTACTTCAAAGAGAAGGTTACAACAGCCTTGTTTTCGCCAAACACAACGGCTATGTTGCTAATGGTATATGCCTTCTCGGCGCCGCTGGCATTCGTCACGGTACCGCTATACGAAGCCATGTTTCCGGTAATGGTGTTGCCGTTCTTTACCAGGGGGATGTTCTTCACAGGAAGCGAAGGAATCATCATGGCTCCCATTTCTCCCGACTCCGGAATGGTCATGTCGATAGTGGTGTCGGTGGCCTTGGCAAACACGTAGGTCGTGGTGGTGTTCGACGATTCCTCGCCCATCACCTTGATAATCTCGTTGCCAGAGTAAGAACCCACTACCTGGGTGGCAACAGCCACCTCGGGCTCATCGTCACTACTACTGCACGAACTCACTCCAAGCACAATGGCTACTGCCGCAACCATCATGGTCATCATTTTCCTAATTTCCATAAATCATTTATTTTTTTAAAGTTTAATGTTCAAAGTTCAAAGTTCAAAGTTTTATTGTTTCAGCTGCTGGGTTTGGTAGTCGTACTCTGACCCGTAAACGCTATGCGGAATACTAAATATCAGTATCATGAACAACACAGCAGCAGCCACCACCCATCGGTTGTACTTCCACTTCAAGGTGGCCAGGGCAGCCACAAAAACCAAGAACGAGAGGAGCGTCTTGTTGTCGGTCAGGTCTGTGCCGTAGGGGAACCCCGTCCACCAAGGCCCGAAAGCCGCATGCTGCACCAGGGGACCGAAGACGAAACCGCCCACAAAGAGCGTGGCCAAGGTTATTTTCAGCCAACGGCCGTATTCCTTGCGCGTAACAACCAGCATCAGGGTATAGACGGCAAAGAGCATGGCCGCAAACATCAGCAGAATGTGGGGCACCAGAATCATGGCCGGCACATCGTTGCGGAAACGTATTACCGTGGGCTCGTCGGCAGGATAGTCCTTTCCTTCAACCGTAATGTAATACTCCAGTTTGCCGGCCACGGGCTGCACGGGCAAAGCCGCCTGCAGCATGCTGTCTTTACAGGTGAAATCGATGGTGGTGTAGTTGTGCTGGTTGAGGGCAGCGGCGGTGCCGCTGCTTACGCTTAATGGTTGCTGGTTGAGGGCAGCGGCGGTGCCGCTGCTTACGCTTAATGGCTGCTGGGGGAGGGCAGCGGGGGTAGTGCTGCTTTCGGGGGTTTGATATTGGCGGTAATGCAATTGGGCTGAGGTGGTTGGCGGGATGCCTTTCAGTTTTACTATCTCGTCCTTCTGCACACCACTTCTGGGCAATTTCAGCTTGTAGCTCTCCCCGTTCAGTTCTACGGTTACTTTCTTGGGATAAGTGGGGCCCGTCATGCGCTGGTAGATGCTCAAGGCCAGCGTAACCACCACGGCCAACAGCCAATACATGTATTTCTTCATCTTACAGGGGGTGTTAAGTGAACTTGGAATATGATGGTCTCCTCGTCGCGAAGCACCTTCACGGGAATGGTGGTACCAGCCTTCAGCTCAGCCAGGCGCTCCATGTATTCGTTGATGTCCTTCACGGGCTTGCCGTCAATCTCCTGAATAATGTCGCCACTACGTATGCCGGCATTATGGGCAGGCTTGCCGGCCACCACGATGTCGGCACGCAGGCCGGGCGTGCTGCTGGCACCCATCACGTCGGGCATCAGTCCCAGCGTTACCTTAAACTTGGCATGCTTCATGGTGTTGGTTCCGGGCACATTGATGTAGTCGGGCGTCGCGGGCAACGAAGCCAGCCGCGCAATCAGCTCCTGCGAGAACTCCAGGGTCTGTTGCATGCCGTCGTAGTTCAGGGTGGAGGGCACATCGGCGGGGGTGTGATACTCCATGTGGCCGCCCGTGGTAAGAAAGAGCACGGGAATCTCCTGGGCCACAAACGAAGCCTGGTCGCTCGGGCCATAACCATCGGGTATGCACGCTACGTTCACGCCCGTCTGATGGGCCACCTCTTCAACCATGGCCTTAAAACCGCTACTGGTGCCCGTGCCCGAAACACTCATGCTGCCGCCGCGCATGCGTCCCACCATGTCGAGGTTCACCATGGCCACAATGCCTTTTTTGTCGGCAGGCAGGTTGATGCGCTTGGAGTCGGCTTTCTTCATCCAGTCCAGGAAGAATTTTGAGCCTACCAGACCTTGCTCCTCGGCGCCAAAGAAGGCAAAAATAATGCTTCGCGGCGAACCCGTCTTCTTGAAATGTCTGGCCAGCTCGAGCACCACGGCATCGCCGCTGGCATTATCGTCGGCACCAGGGTGAACCCCCAGCGTGTCGGGACGGCGGGAACCAGAGCCCTGGCCTCCCATGCCCAGATGGTCGTAGTGCGAGCCCACCACGATGTATTCATTTCTGAGTTGCTTGTCGTTTCCGCGGAGCACGGCCAGAATGTTGTGCGTCGGCCGTTGTTCTGTTTTCCCGTAGGTGAAGTCGTGAAAGTATCCCTTTTTCTTCTTTCCCTTCACCACGGGTTTCAGCTTCAGGCCGCGAAGCTTGCCCACAATATATTCAGAAGCCAGCGTGTCGCCTGCCGTACCGGGGTATCTGCCGCCCAGCTGTTGCGAAGCCAGGAATTCAACCGCCTGCCTCATGTCGTCCTGCCGTTGTCCGAATACTGGCAAAGCAAGGGCGAAAGCCAATGTCAGCAAAATGCTTTTATGCCTCATTATCGTTAATTCTCAATTATCAATTATCAATTGTCAATTATCAATTATCTGAATGGTGCAAAGGTACGGCAATCGTTTTGCTCCTACAATCCACATTTATGATGATTTTTGTTCCGAAGCAAAACTATTGCCGCCTGTTTGCAAGCTATTACCACTTATTTTACCTAAAGCAGAAGTATCGCCGGCCTATTTGCAAACCATTTCCGCCTATTTGAAGAATTGCGTAAAGGCCTTGACGGTAAACACATGGTCGGCCACGCTACCCGTTTCCCGGCAACTGTGCATGGCCAGAATGGCGTTGCCCATATCTACTCCTCTCAGCGGTATCGACGAAGCCAGAATGTTGCCCAGTGTGCTGCCTCCGGCCACGTCGGAATGATTCACAAAGCGCTGGCAGGGCACACCAGCCTCGCGGCAGATTTCGGCAAACACAGCAGCCGAAACAGCATCGCTGGCATATTTCTGAGCCGCATTAAACTTGATGACAGGACCGCCGCCAAGCACAGGATGGTTCGTCGGGTCGTACTTCTCACTATAATTAGGATGCCAGGCGTGGGCATTGTCGGCTGAAATCATGAACGCCCGCTCAACGGCCTGACAGAAGGCTTCCATTCCTGTTGAGGTTGTGGTTGCGGATGTCTTTCCCGTTGAGGCTGTCAGGCTCTGCGACTGGGCTATGCGTTTCAGCATCATCGACAAGAACGGGCTGCCGGCTCCCTGTTTGGTTTGCGAGCCCGTTTCTTCGTTGTCGAAAATGGCCAGCACCTTCGTCGCATCGGTTGTGGTGGCGCCAATCATGGCCTCCAGTCCGGCGAAGCACATCGACAGGTCGTCCAGCCGGCCAGAGGAGATAAACTCGTTGTGGGCGCCAAACGTACATGCTGGCGAGGCGTCGGCCAGATAGAGGTCGAAGTCGAGAATGTCTTCCTGCTTTATTTTCAGCTCCGAGCAGATGATGCCCATCAGCAGGTTGCCCCGTTCCATTTCGCTGGTGATGATGCCCAGCAGGGGCAGCATGTCTTTCTGCTTGCTCAGTTTCACTCCGTCGTTCACCTGGCGGTTGAAGTGGATGGCCAGATTGCTGATTTGCAACAGCGGCCGCTTGACGTGAAGCAGCAGAGTGGTGGGGTGGAGGGCATCCTTGCCTCGCACAATGACGCGTCCTGCGATGGTCAGCGGACGGTCGAACCATGTTGACATGATTGGGCCGCCATACACCTCGGTATTCAATTTCACAATACCGCCCTCGCAAAGCATCTCGGCATTGGGCTTGATGCGGAACGTGGGAGAGTCGCAATGGGCACAAATCATGCGGAAGCCTGCGTCTGCCATCGGCTTGCGTCCGATGTGGAAGGCATAAACCGACGAGTCGTTTTTTGTTACATACAGTTTGTCGCCAGCCTTTACCGGGCCAAGGGGCTCACGCGGGTCAACGCGGCGAAAGCCAGCCTGCTCCAGCTCGTTGGCAATATTTTTTGCTGCCAGAAAATTTACTGGCGAAGCATCCAAAAAGTTTAATAATCTCTGTATCATATCATGTTTTTTTTATTTAGTCGTTTTTTGCGTTCAGCTCCTAAAGTCTGCGGGGGGTCATGTTCTTTTCTCCTTTGCTTTTCTTGCAAATTCAAAAAGCGACTCCGGCAGATGGCAGTAGCCTGTAGGATTCTTGTCGAGATAGTCCTGATGATACTCTTCGGCCGTGTAGAAGTTCTTCAGGGGCAGTTTCTCCACAGCCAGAGGTTGCTGGTAGTTTTTCTGTTCTCGGGCGAAGGCATTCTCTATGATGGGCCTGTCAGCTTCGTCGGTATAATAGACGCCGGTACGGTAGCGTGTGCCTTCGTCATGTCCTTGCTTGTTGAGGCTTGTGGGGTCGATGGCTTTGAAAAACATCTGCAACAGGAAATCAAGACTGACAACATCGGGATTGTACTCCACGTGTACGGTCTCCGCAAAGCCAGTCGTGTCGGTATATACTTCTTTGTAGGTGGGGTTCTCGGTATGTCCGTTGGCAAATCCCACTTCAGTATTTGTCACGCCCTCCATCTGCTTGAAGTAATGCTCTGTTCCCCAGAAACATCCTCCTGCCAGATAAATGTGCTTAGTTGGCTTGTTGCTTGTTTTATCCATGTTAAATCGTTTTATCCGTGTTAAAACTGTTCTTCAAATGGCTGCTTTTATAAAAAGTTTGGCAAAAATACTCATTTTCTCGCGATTATCGTTCACATCTGCCTCTTTATTAGAAAAGTTTAAGTCTGCCATGAGAAAAGTTTAAGGCTGCCATTAGAAAAGTTTAAGTCTGCTGCCGTGAAAACTGCTTTAACTCAGATTAACTAATGCTATTTTGCGATTTGCTAACTATTGGCTAATTTTGCAATGAATTGTGGCGAGGTTGGCGAATGCCCCTTTCATCTGACAAAAAAGAAGGGCTACGCTAACGAAACCAATATAAAAACCACGTTGAACAAGATGAAAAATAATATGGAAAACAATCTCATTGACAACTGCATGAAACTGGGTTTCGGCATGATGCGACTGCCCAGAATTGAAGGCACGCAAACCATCGACCTGGAACAGACCAAGGCCATGGTGGACGCCTTCATAGAGGCCGGTGGCAAATATTTTGACACGGCATACGTTTACGAGGGCTCTGAGGCTGCCACCAAGGCGGCCCTCTGCGACCGTTATCCCCGCGAGAGCTATTACTTGGCCGATAAGCTCAACGCCTCCGAATTTGCCTGCAAAAGCGAGGAGGAAGCCAAAAACGAAATCCGGGTGAGCCTCGAGCGCACGGGAGCCGGCTATTTCGATTTCTATCTGGTGCACGGCATAGACAAAGGAAACCGAGAACGCTACGACCAGTTTGGCATTTGGGAGTATGTGAAGCAGCTGAAGGAAGAAGGGCTGATTCGCCACTACGGATTCTCGTTCCACTCCACGCCCGAACATCTTGAAGAAATTCTTTGCGAGCATCCTGATGCCGAGTTTGTTCAGTTGCAGATTAATTATTCTGACTGGGAAGACCCGTTCATCGCTTCGCGCCGTTGCTACGAGGTGGCTACGCGCCACGGCAAGCCCGTCGTCGTGATGGAACCCGTGAAGGGAGGCAAACTGGCCAATCCGCCGCAACAGGTGAAGGATATTCTGCAGAAAGCCAATCCCGATGCGTCGCTTGCCTCGTGGGCCATTCGCTTTGCGGCCTCGCTACCGGGGGTGATGGTGGTGCTCAGCGGCATGTCGAACCTCGCGCAGATGCAAGACAATGTGTCGTTTATGCGCCAGTTGCAACCGCTTAGCGCGGAGGAATTAGGAGTAGTTGAAGCCGCGCGCAACGCTCTGGCAGAGTTTGACGGTATTGCCTGCACGGCTTGTCATTATTGCACTCCGGGTTGTCCGATGGACATTCATATCCCCGAGATTTTCGCCGTGATGAATGTCTATAAGATGTATGGCGACCTGAACGAGGCCCGCAACGAGTACAGTTGGCGCCCGGGCGGCGAGAAAGCCTCCGCTTGTCTGCAATGTGGCCAATGCGAGGCTGCATGCCCACAGCATCTGCCCATCATCAGCCTGTTGGAAGAGGTGGCAGAAACCTTGGAAACGTAATAACCTGAGTTTCAAAGTGGCTCGCTTGTAAGAAGTTAATGAACTAAACTGCGGGTGAGCAAGGGCGAATAATTAAGCTAAAAAAAGCTAACGGAGCACACTTTTTTCCATTTTATGATTTCCATTTTATGGAAAAATAGCTATTTTTGCCAACAATTAAAAACAAAAGAGTATGGCAAAGGAGAAAGTAAAGATTGACAATCCATTCGTAACCACAGGTTATGCAGGTGCCGAGTATTTCTGTGATAGGGAGAAAGAAACAGAGGACATTATCCGCTACTTGACCAACGGTAATAATGTTGCGTTGATCTCCCCGCGCAGATACGGCAAGAGCGACCTGCTTCGACATTGTTTTGCACAGAAGGTTATTTCCGACAATTATTATACGTTTATTGTCGATATTTATTCCACCAAGACTGTGGCGGAAATGGTTGGAAAACTGGGGAGTGCTATTCTAGAGACTTTAAAGCCTAAGGGAAAGAAGACGTGGGAGAAGTTTCTGTCTATTCTCTCTTCTGTGCGTTCCGGCATATCTTTTGATATGAACGGACAACCGTCATGGACAATAAGCGTAGGGGATATTCATTCTCCAACAGCTACACTCGATGAGATTTTCACTTATCTACAAAACGCAGACCGTCCCTGTTTGGTAGTCATTGACGAGTTCCAGCAGATAACCAAATACGGCGACCCGAATATTGAAGCGGCTATCCGCACCCGTGTGCAGTATTGCAACAATGCCCATTTTGTCTTTTCTGGTTCCAGAAGACAGCTGATGGGTGCCATATTTACTTCACCTGCGCGCCCCTTTTACCAGAGTGTCACCTTATACCATCTTGACCGTCTGCCACTTGACAAATATACGGCATTCTGTGTTGCTCATTTTTTGAAACGAGGGAAAATACTTGAAGAAACCGTCGTGAGCCGTCTTTATAGCCAGTTCGACGGAGTCACTTATTACATGCAGCGAGTCATGAACGAATTGTTCGGCAAGACAGCTGCCGATTCCACATGTACTGAAGACGATGTCAGCAGAGCCGTGGATGAGATTATTGCTGTTTCATCGCCTATTTATGAAGACTTAATGTATCAATTGCCCGAGAAACAGAGCCGTGTGTTGATTGCTGTGGCTAAGGACGGAAGTGCAGAGAATGTGACCAGTGGGAAATTCATCAAACGGCATGGCCTTGTGTCACCCAATTCTGTAAAATCGGCCATCCCTGCATTGATAGACAAGGGGCTGCTCACTCAGGATAAGGGCATTTACAAAGTGTATGATTTGTTCTTCGCCTTATGGCTGGTAAAGAATTTCTAAACTCCAAATTCCAAACTCCAAACTCCAAACTCCAAACTCCAATCTTCATGGCTTGGAAAAAGAAATACCGCTGCAAGGTTTGCGGATACGAAACCGAAGTGTATGAAGGGCGCGGCCTTTTCCGCCAGCAGATTACACCCATGAGTTGCCCCGATTGCAAGACTGTTCAGAACATTGTGGTGGGGGGAATTATTGCCGATGTTGCTCCTTCGTACCGAAGCGAAGTGGGCCGTTTGTGCTTGAACTGCGGTAGCGATAACATCAGGATATGGGACAGGCATACGTGTCCCAAGTGTAAGGGGGAAATGGTGGAAACAGGAGAAAAAGAGTTTTGGACATGACGTGAGCTTGTCCAAAACTCTTTTTTTATGGGTTGTTTGTCTCTGATTACTTAAAGCGGATGATTCTGCTGTTGGTATTCGATTTGTGCTCTGTTTTTGCTTTGACCAGGATGCTGTTTCTGGAGTTTTTTTGCACGTATCCTGTTATTTTTTTGTTAAACTCCTCTTCTTGTTCGAGCATAAATCTGATTCTGATGGGCAGCTGGTAGATGTTGCCTTTCACTTCGTCGCTCAGTCCCTCCATCCCCATAAGTCGCACGGCATCTTTCTCGGTGGTGATGATGGTTTTGGGCGATGGCAGCTGGGCAAACCGCTTGTTGATGCGGCGAATGTCGCGCGCGGTAAATTGATGGTGGTCGGCAAAGGTCATGGGGGTGATGTTCTTCGTGTAGGCCGACAGGTCGTTCATCATTTGCTTGGGCGACGCGATGCCTGTGAGCAGCATGACCTGCTCGTTCTGGCCGATGCTGTCGAGTGTGCGAGGACTGCCGCCAAAGAGGGGCTGCAGGTCTTCGTAGGCCAGGGTGGTGAAGTAGAGCTCCTGATAGGGGTAAAGGTCCATGGCCTTGGTAATGACGCGATACTCAATGGGTTTCAGCTCGGGCGGACACTTGGTAATGACAACGATGTCGGCACGGCTCTTGCCGTCCTTCGGTTCGCGCAGCCTTCCAGCGGGCAGCAGCTTGTCGTAAATGATGAGGCGGTGGTAATCTACGAGCAGAATGTTGACACCCGGTTTCACGTAGCGATGCTGATAGGCGTCGTCGAGCAGAATGACGTCGATATCGCTCACCACCTCGTTGCTGGTGAGGCGGTCGATGCCGTGGCAGCGGTTCCTGTCAACAGCCACATCCACGTCGGGAAATTTCTTTTTCATCTGGAAAGGCTCATCGCCGATGGCTCGCAGGGGCGTATCGTTGTCGGCCAGCACAAATCCGCGGCTCTTGCGCTTGTAGCCGCGGCTGAGCACAGCCACCTTGTACTGTTCTTTGAGCAGCCGCACCAAAAACTCCACATGGGGGGTTTTGCCCGATCCGCCCACGGTGATGTTTCCCACCGAGATAACGGGCACCTTGAAACTGCGGCTCTTCAGCACTCCGAGTTCAAAGAGCTGGTTGCGCAGTTTTACCCCTAAGCCGTAGAGCCAGCTTAGGGGTAAAAGCCATTCGTTGATTTTGATGAGGTCGCCTTCCATGCCTTACGTGTTATTCTACGCGGATGATGTAGGGGATGCGTGCCTGGATGGCGCTGTGGTAGTTGATGTTCTTCAGCATCATGAAGGGCATGTAGAATTCGCCGAGCGTAGCTTTGAGCTGGCTGTTCAGATAGCTGTCGCCGCTGGTAGTCTTCATGAGTTGGTCCATCCAGTCAGCCTTGCCGGGGTAAGCTTCAGTATAATACTCGTCGAGCTTGGCCAGCTTGGCAGCCTTGGCTACGGCCAGGTCGAGTCCGCCCAGCTCGTCAACAAGTTTGATGCGGAGTGCGTCTTGTCCGAGCCATACGCGTCCCTGGGCAATCTTCTCAACGGCCTCAGCAGGCATTTTGCGGCCTTCAGCCACGCGCGAGCGGAACAGTTTGTAGCCACGCTCGATGTAGGTGTTGAGCATGGCCATTTCGTTGGCGTTGAAGGGACGTGCCCGGGTGCCGAAGGTGGCGTTGGCATTGGTTTTCACCTCGTCGAACTTCACGCCCAGTTTTTGTGTGAGCAGCTCGCTGGCGTCGGCGAACATGCCGAAGATGCCGATGCTGCCCGTAATGGTGGTGGGTTCGGCCACGATGTAGTTGGCCGGCGAGCTGATGTAGTAGCCGCCCGAGGCTGCCATGCCGCCCATCGACACCACGACGGGTTTCTTGGCCTTGAGCTGCTTCATGGCATGCCAAATCTGCTCCGATGCATAGGCGCTGCCGCCGCCGGAGTTCACGCGCAGCACTACGGCCTTCACGTCCTCGTCGTCAGCCAGTTCGAGCAGGTCCTTCACTACGTCCTTGCCCACAATCTTATGTCCGCCACCACTCATTGGATTTACCTGGTCGTTGTCAACAATGTCGCCGTAAGCATAATAAACGGCAATCTCGTCGCCATTGTGGCGGTCGCGCTTCACGTTGGCCATGTCGGCCAGGCTCAGCTGGTTGATGTCGTCGTCCTTGTCGAGCTTGAGCAGCGTCTTCACTTCGTTTTTCACCTCTGAGGCGTAAATCAGTTTGTCGGCCAGCTTCATCTTCAGGTATTCCTCGGCGGGCTTGAATATGGTCATGCTGTCGGCATACTGGTTGAACACGTCTTTGCTGATTTTGCGGCTCAGGGTGATGTCGCTGACGATGTTGTCCCAAATGCCGTTCACATATACCGAAACCTGCTCGCGGTTGGCGTCGCTCATTCGATCGGCGGTAAACATTTCGGGTGCGCTCTTGTAGGTTCCCACCTTCGAGAGCTGCATTTTTACGCCCACCTTGGCCAAGAGGTCCTTCAGGAACATGGGCTGCGAGGCCATTCCGTGAATGTCAATCATGCCCTGCGGGTTGACAAATATCTTGTCGCCTACGCTGGCCAGATAGTATTCGGCAGTAGTGTAGGTGTCGCCATAGCTGACAATCCATTTTCCGCTCTTCTTAAATTCGGTCAGCGCGCGGCGGATGGCCTGCAGCGAGGCATAAGAGTCGGGAGAGAAACCGTCGGCCTCCAGATAGATGCCCTTGATTTTGTCGTTGTTCTTAGCCTTCTCGATGGCGCTGAGAATCTCGTCGAGTCCTACCGTCTCGCTTCCGGCACCTGTGAACTTGCTCATCAGGTCGCCATCAGCACGTTCGTCCATCGTGCTGTTGAGTTTCAGCACAAACACACTATTGTCCTTCACACTCTTGGTTGATTCGCCCGAGGCTACCATACCCACCAGGCTCATGGTGCCGAAAATGGCAAGCACCAGGAAGAACAAAATGAGGCCCACAACCGTGGCCAGCACATACTTGAAAAAATCTTTCATTTTTGTTTCTTTTTTATTGATTGATTACTTTTTCCTTCTCAAAAAGACAAATTTCGTGCAAATATAACAATTTATCTGTTGATAATCAAAAAATTTTGAGTAATTTTGCCCAAAACTTCAACAAATCGGACTAAAACAAACCACAGTAATGAGAAAAGCATTGTTATGGCGGCTCGTTTCGCTGGCCGTGGCTGTAGTGTTGGTGCTCGGGCTGACGTCGGCACGCAAACATGTTGTTATCACCATTTTTACCGTCGGCGACTCGACCATGGCCGACAAGCAGTTGAAAAACGACAATCAGGAGCGCGGATGGGCCATGATGCTCCAGGGCTGGTTCAGCGAGCAGGTGCGCGTTGACAACCATGCCGTCAACGGCCGTTCCACCAAGAGTTTCATCGACGAGGGACGCTGGCAGAAAGTGCTCGACCTCATCAAGCCCGGCGACTATGTTGTCATCCAGTTCGGCCACAACGACGAAAAACCCGACCCCAAGCGCCACACCGTGGCCGGTGGCTCGTTCGACGACAATCTGCGCCGATTTGTCAACGAGGCTCGCGAGCGCGGAGCCCAGCCCGTGCTGATGAATGCCGTGGTGCGCCGCAACTATCAGCTGACGCCGCCTGCGGGTGAGGACGAGGCTTTGCGCGGCGCGGCCTATAAAGAATATTCCGGAGCAGAAGTGGATACTATCGTCGATACCCACGGCGACTACGCCGAGGCTCCCCGCCGCGTGGCCCGCGAGCTGGGCGTGCCCTTCGTCGATGCCACCCGCATCACCCGCGACCTGGAGAACTCGCTCGGCAAGGAAGGCTCGCGCCGGCTGCACATGAATTTCAAGCCCGGCGAGCATCCCTCTATTCCCGACGGGCGCGGCGATAATACGCACTACCGTGTGGAGGGCGCGCGACGTGTTTCGGGACTGATGGCCGAAGCATTGTGCCAAGAGGTGCCCGCTCTGAAACGCTATCTTCGGCATTACGACCTCGTGGTGGATGCCAACGGGCGCGGCGACTTCTTCACCGTGCAGCAGGCCTACGACGCAGCCCCCACAGGCAAGAAGACCACCATTCTCGTGGGCGACGGCGAATGGCAGAAACCGCAGAAAGTGAAGGGCAAACGTGTGAAATTCACTCTTCGCAGCGGTGCGCGGTGGAAATAAACCGTTGTTTTTAGACCTATACGCCTGTTTTTACTAGCTTACATTATTCATAGTATATTTAACAACCTGTTTTATGAATAGTTTCAATAAAAAAAACAGAGAAAAACCAACAAAAACAGAGAAAAACAAAAGGTTTTTTCCTGTTTTTCCTGTTTTTCCCTGTTTTACTTACAAATACCATTTACCATGAAGAGCCGAATTCAGCGCAGTGAATAATCCAGGCTAGAATAAAGTCATGAGTTACGAAAATAATGTCGTGAGTTATGAAATTATCTCACGACGTTATTTTTTTATTTCACGGCATTACGAAAATATCTCTCGCCGTTACGAAAACAATTCTTGGCGTTACGTTTAAATTTTCTAGAGAATTTGAGCGCAACGCCGAGTGTTATTTTTGTGTTTTCAAATAAGCGCAAAACAACGCCCGATACCAACGTGGCTTTATTAGAAAAAACAAGGAAAAACAAAGAAAAACCAAATAAAACCATGGTTTCTTTCTTTATTTTTCCCTGTTTTTCCTGGTTTTTCTCTGTTTTTCTTATAATGTCTTGCAGTTAGTCACCCTTCAAAGAATAGTTATAAATGAACAATCTGTGATGGAGCCCGCGTAGTGTGCACAAATTGTGCACAAATTCTCGGACATGAATTTTTTGTGCACAAATTGTGCACGGATTCTTCCGTTTAACATTTCGCTCAAAAGTCGAGCCCCATCTCCACTATGAATCGCCCGTCGTCGAACATTTCGCCTTCAGCTCGGAAAGTCGCCACGGGGTTCTGGTCTTGCAGCTCGTCGTAGGTGGTGTTGACGATACGGCCCGTGGGCTTTGCGGGAATGAAGTCGGAGTGCCCCTCCTCGTCGGCCACGCGCAGCAGTCCGTAAGCCTCGGCCTCGTTGACAAAGTTCTGATAGTCGTTCTTGTTCCAGAACATCAGGGAGATTCTCGACGACGTGTCGGCCACGATGCGCAGTTCGCAGGCGTGCTCGTTGGTGGGCTCGGGGTCCATGCCGCCGTCGGGCGCTTCTACAAGCCTGATGTCGCGGCCGTAAACAATCCAGTGGGTCACAAACTCCTCTTCCTCGCATTGCTCATGCCTGTCGAGCATCAGCACAAGTCCCGTTTCGTTGGCCAGCTCACCTTTTACGGCTTGCCAGTCTTGTTCTACCACGGCCAGGACGAGCCGCAGCGTGGCCTCAAATCCTGGAGGCGGCATGGGGCGCCCCACAGAGGTGATGTCCTTGTCCGTTTTCGTGGCAAACGGTTTCCCGCCCTTCGCCTTTTTGGCCTGTGCCGCCGCAGCTGTCGGCACCATGATTGCCAACACCAAGACAGCTGCCGCCCAAAACGCTCTTCTTTTCATATCCTTCACCTTAATTATATAATATATGCTTGTTATGCCGCAAAAATACGAAAAAGAATCGAAAAGCAACCATACTATTGTCATTTTTCTTGCAAAGAATGTTCGTGTCTGCCACTTTGTCATACTGACATGTTTGGCACGGTTTTCGCATTGATGGGGGCAGAAGAAAAATTAAAGATTAAATATTAAAGATTAAAAATTCAACAAAACAACTATGAACATCAAACCATTAGCAGACCGCGTGCTGATTCTTCCGGCACCGGCAGAAGAGAAAATCGGCGGTATCATTATTCCTGATACAGCCAAGGAGAAACCCCTTCGCGGAAAAGTTGTTGCCGCTGGCAACGGAACAAAAGATGAGGAGATGATTCTCAAAGAGGGCGACACCGTGCTCTATGGCAAGTATGCCGGCACCGAGCTGGAGCTCGAAGGCGAGAAGTATCTCATTATGCGTCAGAGCGACGTGTTGGCAGTTATCGAATAATAAGTCCAATTGACAATTGCACATTTTCACCATTGGACAATTGTCGCAGAAATTGTAAAATAGAAAAATCGTAAAATAGTAAAATAAAACTATGGCAAAAGATATTAAATTCAATATTGAGGCTCGCGACCTGCTGAAGCAGGGCGTTGACCAGTTGGCAAATGCCGTGAAAGTGACGCTCGGCCCGAAAGGTCGCAACGTTGTGATTGAAAAGAAGTTTGGTGCTCCGCAGATTACCAAGGACGGCGTTACCGTGGCCAAGGAAATTGAGCTGGAGGACAAGTTTGAGAACACAGGCGCTCAGCTCGTGAAGAGCGTGGCCTCGAAAACGGGCGACGATGCCGGCGACGGCACCACTACTGCCACCATTCTGGCTCAGTCTATCATTACCGAGGGTCTGAAGAACGTTACTGCCGGTGCCAACCCCATGGATCTGAAGCGTGGTGTTGACAAGGCTGTGAAGGCCGTTGTGAAGTTCATCGAGGAGAATGCCGAGAAGGTGGACGACAACTACGACAAGATTGAACAGGTGGCTACCGTAAGTGCCAACAACGACGAGGAAATCGGTAAGCTGCTGGCCGACGCCATGCGCAAGGTGTCGAAGGACGGCGTCATCACCATCGAAGAGTCGAAGAGCCGCGACACCCACATTGGTGTTGTTGAGGGCATGCAGTTCGACCGCGGCTATCTGTCGGGCTACTTCGTTACCGACTCCGAGAAGATGGAGTGCGTGATGGAGAATCCTTACATCCTCATCTACGACAAGAAGATTTCTAACATCAAAGACTTCCTGCCCATCCTGCAGCCTGCTGCTGAGAGCGGACGTCCCCTGCTGGTCATTGCCGAGGATGTTGACAGCGAGGCACTTACCACACTGGTTGTCAACCGTCTGCGTGCCGGTCTGAAGATTTGCGCCGTCAAAGCTCCTGGCTTCGGCGACCGTCGTAAGGCTATGCTCGAGGATATTGCCACGCTGACAGGCGGCATCGTTATCAGCGAGGAGAAGGGCTTGAAGCTGGATCAGGCAACACTCGAGATGCTGGGAACCTGCGACAAGGTAACCATCTCGAAGGACAACACCACCATCGTCAACGGTGCAGGCGACAAGCAGGCCATCCAGGACCGCATTGCCCAAATTAAGAAGGAAATTGAGCTCACCACCAGCTCTTACGACAAGGAGAAGCTGCAGGAGCGTCTGGCCAAGCTGGCCGGCGGCGTGGCTGTGCTCTACGTGGGTGCCAACAGCGAGGTGGAAATGAAAGAGAAGAAAGACCGCGTTGACGACGCTCTCTGCGCTACCCGTGCAGCCATCGAGGAAGGCGTTGTGGCCGGTGGCGGTACCACTTATATCCGTGCCCAGGAGGCTCTCGTCGATGTGAAAGGCGACAATGCCGACGAGCAGACCGGCATCAACATTGTTTGCCGTGCCATCGAGGAGCCGTTGCGCCAGATTGCCGTCAACGGTGGTAACGAAGGTGCCGTTGTGGTTCAGAAGGTTCGCGAGGGCAAGGGCGACTACGGTTACAATGCCCGCACCGAGCAGTACGAGGATCTGCGCAAGGCCGGCATCATCGATCCTGCCAAAGTAGCCCGCGTGGCTCTGGAGAATGCTGCCTCTATCGCCGGCATGTTCCTCACCACCGAGTGCCTCATTGTTGACAAGCCCGAGAAAGAACCTGCAATGCCGATGGGCGGCGCTCCGGGCATGGGCGGCATGATGTAATTTTGACAAAACAAAGGTCTGAATTTGTAAACTTCAGATATCAAAAACGGGGATGGCGCATGGTTGCTATCCCCGTTTTTAGGTATTTTCTGCATTTGTTTGGAAATTTTTAAGGCAAAGTTTTTTTTGTTTACAAGATTTCTTCATACCTTTGCAAAGCGAAAAGTATCGGAGTGATTCCGAAAATTATATTTTTTTGATTTGTTTTAGTAGATTAGTTTTTAAGTAGTTTGTTTTTTTGGAAATCGGTTGTCGTGATGACATCCGATTTTTTTATTGCTTCTTTTTTCGTCGATTTTCGCTTTTTTCTTTCTTCTGTGAGGCCGTAAGTCGGGATTTTTGCCTAACTTTGCAACATGGAAACAAAAATCGACTGGAAAAAGGTCATCATGTTCATCGTTATCTGTGGCGGCCTGATTTACATCACCGAGTCATACCTCATGTCGTTCGGCATTCTGCTGCTCTTGTTTGTGGTCTATGATTTCATCAGCAAGAAGGCAGAGCAGGAGAAACAAAACAACGAAGAAGAATGAAACAGCTCGTCAGTCTCTATCAGCAGTGGAGTGGGGCAGAGCCTGCCCAGGTTGTGCAGTTGCCGGGAGCCGGCAGCAACCGTCAGTATTTTCGCATCACCGGGCCGAAGGGCGACAGCGTGGTGGGAGTCATTGGCACCAGCCGCGACGAGAACCATGCCTTCGTTTATCTCACCCGTCATTTCACACAGCGGCAGCTGCCCGTGCCGCGCATCCTCGCCGTGAGTGGCGACGAGCTTCGCTATCTGCAAACCGACCTTGGCACGCTCTCGCTCTACGATGCCATCAAGGGCGGCCGCGAGGCCGGTGGCCGTTATAACGTGCGTGAGCAGCAACTGTTGCGCCGCACCATTCGCGAGCTGCCCAACATTCAGATGCGCGGCGCACGCGGACTGGAGTGGCAGAACTGCTATCCGCAGCCCGAGTTCGACGAGGACAGTGTGCTCTTCGACCTTAACTACTTTAAGTACTGTTTCCTCAAAGCCACCGACCTTGACTTTCACGAGCTGAAACTGGAGGCCAACTTCCGGTTGTTTGCCAAAGACCTCACGGCAGAGAAGAGCGACAGCTTTCTTTACCGCGATTTTCAGGCACGCAACGTGATGCTTGCCCCGGAGCCCTTCTTCATCGACTATCAAGGCGGGCGTAAAGGGCCTTTCTACTACGACCTGGCTTCGTTTCTCTGGCAGGCTTCGGCCAAATATTCCAATAAGTTGCGCCGCGAGCTGATTTACGAGTACTACAACGCCCTGAAACTCTACACCGAGGTGCCCTCGAAGCATCATTTTGTTGACCGTTTGAGCCTTTTCGTGCTCTTCCGCACGCTGCAGGTGTTGGGAGCCTACGGTTTCCGTGGCTATTTCGAGCGCAAAAAACATTTCATCGACTCTATTCCGCCTGCCATACAGAATCTGCGCGAGCTGATTGGCACCGACGGAGCGCAGCCTTCGGCACTCTCGTCGCATTTGCAGCACCAGTATCCCTACATGGTGGATATGCTCAGGCGACTGACCGAGTTGCCGCAATTCGCACAAATAGAACAGCCCGCCCTAAGCCGGGCCGACGGCTTCCGTACCACCGACAACAATCCTTACAAAGCACACCCGCAGGACGGGCCCGCCACTTTCTCGAAGTACGACGGCAAAGGGCCGCTTGTGGTGCGAGTGTACAGCTTTTCCTACCGCAAAGGCATTCCCGAGGACGAGAGCGGCAACGGCGGAGGCTACGTGTTCGACTGCCGTTCCACCCACAATCCAGGCCGATACGAGCCCTACAAGAAACTCACAGGGCTCGACGAACCGGTTATCCGCTTCCTGGAGGACGACGGCGAAATACTCACTTTCCTCAGCAGCATCTACCGGCTGGCCGATGCCCATGTGGCCCGCTACATTCAGCGCGGGTTCACCTCGCTGATGTTCTCGTTTGGTTGCACTGGCGGACAGCATCGCTCGGTTTATAGTGCTCAGCATCTGGCCGAGCATATCCATGAGAAATTCGGCATCGAGGTGCGCATTGTTCATCGCGAGCAAAACATCACTCAGGTCCTCGCGCCTGTCGCAGAAAACTTATAGCGAAGCATGTGCAATTATGGGCGAATAGGCGGAAGAGGCATCCTTCTTTGCTTGGCTGTGCTACTGTCATCGTGCGGAGCACCGTCAGAACGTCAAGTTGTGGCAGACAATTACGAGAAGGCGGCCTCGCTCATCTCCGAGTCTGACGATGATGGGGCTGACTCTGTGCTGATGCTCTCCGTCAGAGACTTGGCACAATCGAACCTTGGCAACTCGCAGCCCGACCGTGATTTCAGAAAAGCCATGGCATTTTATAAGAAACTGACGGCTATTCAGGCTCTTTCTGCCCGGGGGCTTTCCACCGACACGCTGAGGGCCTCGCTTGTCAGTCAGCTTCGTGCCGAAAGGAGAGAATCTTTTCAGAGCCTCAAGCCCACCACCGAGTCAATGTGGTTTCATCATCCAGCCTACTTGCTGATGTTGATTGTCCTGGTGGTTTTCATACTGTTTTTTTTGTTTTACCAGCACAGGGAAGAAGCTTTCAGCAGCGAGCGTGTAAGAAACCGTCAGCATCAGGACGTTTTGAGTCAGGAAATAGGACAGCTTCAGACTGCCGTCCGTGCGAATGAGGATGAAATCGCAAAACTCAACCGGCGAATCAGACATCTTCAGGAAATCAGAAACGAGCATCTGGGCATTGGCAGGCAGGTGTTCGACAGAGTGCGCGAGGGCGGCACCATGAAAAACATTTCTGTAGCCGACGAGCAGGCTTTCGTAGATTACTACGCCATGGCGAATCCCCAGGAGTACGCCAGGCTGACCTCGCCCTATCATCCTCTTTCGCTGCGTCACACCACCTATCTCATTCTCACGGCCATGGACTTTTCGGATGCCGACATTCAGCGCATATTGTTTGTAAAGAATAGCACCATCAGAAACTACCGTCTTCGCATCAGCAGGAAACAAAAATCGTAGTAGCCCCGTCTTTTTTCGTAAAAACAA
The DNA here is from genome assembly GCA_900315565.1 of uncultured Prevotellaceae bacterium. GTDB lineage: Bacteria > Bacteroidota > Bacteroidia > Bacteroidales > Bacteroidaceae > Prevotella. The sequence goes on from OMZS01000002.1 coordinate 55,153, forward strand.
CAAGCACTCAGACGCTGTTTTGCGTCGCACTTTTTCTTATCGCAAGCAATCTGTTGTTTGTTCCAAAGCATTGATTGGCAGCATGTTGCATCTTGCTGACAGGGTGCGACGCTTCGAGAAAATAACCTCCGAAAAATTTGGAAACTTGGCATTTCCTCTATACTTTTGCAGCATCCCTGTAGGAGGTCACGTGGCTCACGTGACAACAACGAGGCTTTGCAACGTGAGACTAGCATTATGCGACGTGAGCCACGTCGCCTCCTACGCAAAGCGAAGGAATCTGCAGTATGATAGAAGCGGTTATCAAAATCTGAAATTATAAACATCATCTTAAACCAATCAGAAATATGAAAAAAGAGTATTTGTTTGTTGCGTTGATTTCAATGCTGGTGTTCTTGCTCACTTGCTGGACCGCCAATTACACAGTTTTTGCAGCCGGATGGGCAGAGTCGATAGCTTATTTTGCGCTGACGTATGTCGTTCTGCGTAAATTTGCCGAGCCAGGCACTTATGGCGTTCCCTATGTGGTTTCTATCATCGTAGGCCGCTTGCTACTGGAGGCATTTCCGCGCGCTATTGATTTTTCGGGCAGTTTGTTCTCCATGTTCGTACCCATGCTGGTGGTGGCCAGTGTCATTCTGGCTTCGGTATATTATCGCGAGCGCAAAGCCTCGGTGCTGATTCTTGCCGTCATTCTGCTCATTGTGCTCAACACCACCACCCACGATGCGTGGATTCACTTGGTGCGCCATAAATAGGGAGAAAAAAGAAAGGGGATGCGGCGTCAACAGTCGCATCCCCTTGATTCAAGAGTCTCTTTTATGAGTAATGAATAAGTCTGCTTAAGGAAGAATGGGATCACCCATTTCTGATTTTTCGTTGTCCTTTTGGTCCAGCTTGAAAAGCATGAACTTGGGACTCTCGGCGGTGCATGGTGTCCATGCGCCTTCTTTTTCGCCGTTGGGGTTGCTGTATTTGGCAAAGTTGGTCCAAGCGGTAAGCATTTTCTCTGACAGGTCCCAGTCGCCCTGTGTCCAGGGGCGCCAGCAGTGCTTCAGGCTCTTGAACACAAACCAAAGGTCGCTCGAATGGAACGCGCCTTGCAGGCGGTTGGTGATGTCGGGATGTTTGCCGTCGTCGGGCAATGGGCGGGCAAACTCGTAAGCCCAAGCTTTGCCGCCTTTCTCCTGACGCACTTTGCAGAACTCAGCAATGCCAGGACCCATGGAACCCATGTCGTTGAGCGTGTAACCAATCATATAAGGCACGTCGGCAATGGTGCCTTCACGGGCAGCCTCGTCGAAGGTCTTTGTGCAGACATAGCCATCTACGATGGGGCGCTGCATGATGATGACGTCGCTCTTGTTGGCCATATTGTAGATGGTGCCAACGGTGTAGAGAATCTCGGTAGATGCCTCGCGCAGTTTTTTCAGGTCGGTGAGCCCGGCCCAGTCCATCACTTTCTTGGTCTCAGCCTCGGCCTCTTTCAGCGTGGGGTTGTAAGTAAAGAATTTCACGTTGGGAGTGGCCAACTTGGCTGCCTCGCCGTCCTTCGGGGGCACGTTCAGACCGCCGCCGCTCATGATGACAGCCTTGTGGAACAGGCCGCGTGCCAAGGGCGACTCGCAAAGGGTGCGCACGCTGCCGGCTCCGGCACTCTGTCCGAAGATGGTGACGTTGTCGGGGTCGCCGCCAAACTGGGCAATGTTCTGCTTAATCCATTTAAGCGACTGTATCTGGTCGAGAATGCCGTAGTTGCCCGACACCTTGTTGGGGCTCTCAGCCGAAAGCTCGGGGTGGGGCATAAAACCGAAGATGCCCAGACGGTAGTTGATGCTGACGAGCACCACATCCTTCGAAGCCCACTCCTGACCGTCGAACTCGGGTTCCGAACCCCAGCCTTCGCGGTAGCCGCCACCGTGAATCCACAGGGCCACAGGCAGTTTCTTGTCGGTTTGTCCCGGGGCTTTGGTCCACACGTTCAGGTAAAGGCAGTCCTCGCTGTAGGGAGCCTCGTCGCCGTAGCCCCATTCAGAGGCATAGAAGCCAGGATAGTGGACGGCCTGATAGCCGGGATGGCCGAATTTGTCGCACTGGCGCACACCTTCCCAAGCCACCACGGGCTGGGGCTCTTTCCAGCGCAGGTCGCCAATGGGTGGAGCGGCATAGGGAATGCCTTTATAAACATACACTCCGGCGTTCTCGGCCTCAATGCCTTGTATCTGACCACCCTCGATGGTGAGAACAGGATTGGCCACTTCGCCTTTGCAGCCCAACATGAGCAGCAACGGCAATGCTAATAGAAGTTTCTTCATCATTTTTTAATGGTTATTTAGGTTGATAATAGGTTCGAGCCAGGTTGTTTTAGTTTTGCAAATATATATAAAACCTATAAAACTTGTACGGTTTTGCTGTAACATTTATTATCGTTTGAAAGATTTTCTGAACTATTTGTTACTTATGGTAAAGTGCGCCAAACCGTGAAAAGGTGCGAAACTGCGTGGCGCAGACAAAAGAATCGATGGGGAAATGAAAATAGTTGTTTTTTTCTTTCTTTATTTGTCCGTTTCGTTGTAATTTTGCAAAAAACAATACCCGCTTATGAAACCCTATCGTTTATTACCCACACGCCAATGCCCGTCATTCTTCCTGCTACGGGGGATGTCGGCAGCAGCCATGCTGCTCATGGCTTTACTTCTGACAGGCTGCAAACCCTCAGCAGCCAGCAGTTCCGACACACAACAGACTTCTGAGGCTGCCAACAACCAGCAGACCGACAGCGCGACGGCCGTTGCCGCTGCCGCTAACGACACCATCGCCCAACCCGCTACCGGCGCTCAGACCGTGCCCACCTTTCTGACTTTCGAGCAGGCCAAGACGATGGTCAGTCCTGGACATTCTCTCGACGAAGCGGCCATTGAGGCCATTTTCGACCGCTTGCAGTTGCCCAAGATAGCAGCCGAGCACTATATCTGGGACGCTGATTTCGGTGGCAACAGTCCCGCCATCAGCTACACTTGGGGGCATAAAGTTGCTTTCAAGAATTGGGAGCTAAAACCTTCGGGCGCAGACTATTATGGTGTTCACTTTAACTTCTTTTTCGACAAGACGCGCAAGACGGGCACCCTGAAACAAATCACCATCATTGGCAATCAGTCCGGCTGGTACGAGCAGTTCATGGCCGATGCCAAAGCTGCCGGTCTGACATTCACCGGCCCGCTCGACAAAGCCGTTTATCAGCGCGAGGGCAAGGAGTATATGCTCAAAACGGGCGAAGAAACCATGTATTTCATCAACGATTTCTCCGCCGACGGTGCTTACGAAATTGAATTTGGCTTTGACAACGGCATCGATGTTTAATGCTGTTCGCAACTTTTCAAGGGTTAGTAAACAAAAAGTTGAGAGCCCAGCGAAACTTAAGTGTCATATTTTACGCTCCGCGCCTTTCAAAAACCAATAAAAACAAAAGCAAACAAGGAAAAACAGGTTTTTATTAGTAACACCTCGGTTTTTATTAGTTTTTCTTGGTTTTTCTTTGTTTTTGAAAGGCGCTTAGCGTAAGCCTTCACTCATTGTGAATTAAATTATCTAGAGAATTCTTTCGTAACGTCGTGAGTTATTTTCATAACGTCGTGAGTTATTCTCGTAATGTCGTGAGTTATTTTCGTAATGAGCTGCTTTATTTTGGTGTTTCCTCTAAAGAAAATATAATTTCTTTGTCGCGCAGACTTATTATTCAGGTATTTTATGTATTTTTGCACACATGAAACAATGTATGGTATTAGCTGCGGGGTTGGGAACCCGTCTTAAACCGCTAACCGACACCATGCCTAAGGCATTGGTGCCTGTGGGTGGCGTGCCACTGATCGACCTCACCGTGCGGCGGCTGATGGCGCAGGGCTACGACCGCTTTGTGGTGAATATTCACCACTTTGCGCAGCAGATTGTCAACCATGTGGCAGCGCAGGACTATGCACCGTTGGTGCATTTCAGCGACGAGAGCGAATGTCTGCTCGAAACGGGCGGCGGACTGAAACGGGCACAACAGCTGTTTCGCGACGACGAGCCGATACTGATTCACAATGTCGATATTCTCGACAATGTGGATTACGGCTGGTTCGCCCGCCAGCATGCGGTTGACGAGGATGCGGTGCTGCTTGTGAGCCGGCGCAAAACGAAACGCTATCTGCTTTTCGACAATGCCATGCGCCTCATGGGGTGGAAAAATGTGGAGACGGGCGAAGTGAAAAGTCCCTATGAGTATGTGCGGCGCACCGGACTTTCGCAGCATGGTGAAGAACTCAATATGTTTGCTTTTTCAGGCATCCACTCGTTTTCGCCGCGCTTATTCAGGCTCATGGACCGTTTCCCCGACCGTTTCAGCATCATCGACTTCTATCTCTCCACCTGCCACCGTGCGCACATTTATGGCTGTCTTGCCAACAACCTGCAAGTGCTCGACGTAGGCAAGCTCGACAGTCTCTCGGCAGCCGAGGCATTTCTTAAAACCGTCAACAAATTGTAAATTGTAATATTGTAATTCAGTTCATGCAACAGAAAATCATCATCCTGGACTTTGGTTCGCAAACCACCCAGCTCATTGGCCGCCGCGTGCGCGAGCTGGACACATTTTGTGAGATTCTGCCCTACAACAAGTTTCCCAAGGACGACCCCAGCGTGATTGGTGTCATACTGAGCGGTTCGCCTTTCAGCGTACACGACCCGGAGGCGTTCAAAGTAGATTTGTCGCAGTTTGTGGGCCGTCTGCCCGTGCTCGGCATCTGCTACGGCGCACAGTTCATTTCGCACACGTTGGGCGGAAAAGTAGAGAAGGCCGGAAGTCGTGAGTATGGTCGCGCCCATTTGGAGACCGTCGATACCGAGAATGCGCTGTTCAAGGGCTTCATTCAGCATTCGCAGGTGTGGATGAGCCATGGCGACACCATCACCGCTATCCCCGAAGGCTTTCAGGTCATTGGCAGCACCCGTGATGTTACTAACGCCGCCTTCTGGTGTCCAGACATTTCACAAAGTTCAAAGTTCAAAGTTCAAGGCTCAAAGGGCATCTGGGCCGTACAGTTCCATCCCGAGGTGTTCCACACGGTGCAGGGCATGCAATTGCTGCGCAACTTCGTCGTTGAAATCTGCGGCTCGCGTCAGGACTGGAGTGCGGCCTCGTTTGTCGATACCACCGTGGCCGAGCTGAAAGAGCAGCTGGGGCACGACCGCGTCATTCTGGGCCTGTCGGGCGGAGTGGATTCCTCGGTGGCTGCCGTGCTGTTGAACAAGGCTATTGGCGACCGCCTCACCTGCATCTTTGTTGACCACGGCATGCTGCGCAAGAACGAGTTCCAGCAGGTGATGGACGACTACAAGGTGTTGGGCCTGAACGTCGTCGGAGTAGATGCCTCGGAGCGTTTCTTTGCCGACCTGGCTGGAGTGACCGACCCCGAGCAGAAGCGCAAAATCATTGGCCGCGACTTTATTGAAGTGTTCAATGCCGAGGCCAAGAGAATCATAGCAGAATCTAATGAAGCTCCCTCGGGGACTGTTGGGGGGGCTGTACGCTGGCTGGCGCAGGGCACCATCTACCCCGACCGCATAGAAAGTCTCAACATCACCGGAAAAGTTATCAAGAGCCACCACAACGTGGGCGGACTGCCCAAGGATATGAACCTGCAGCTCTGCGAACCGCTGAAGTGGCTGTTCAAGGACGAGGTGCGCCGCGTGGGCCGTCAGATGGGCATGCCCGAACACCTCATCACGCGCCATCCGTTCCCCGGCCCGGGTCTGGCCGTCCGCATTCTTGGCGACATCACGCCCGAGAAAGTGCGCATACTACAGGATGCCGACGACATATTTATAAGAGGTTTGCGCGAGTATAAAGTGCGTCTTTCTGGTGAGGAAGCCCGCAAAGTGCTGGCTGCAGGAGTCCCTGCCACCATCACCCATCAACCGTCACCCAACACCCAAGAGATAGAAGTCTCGCTCTACGACCAAATCTGGCAAGCCGGAGCAGTGCTGCTCTCCACCGTGCGCAGCGTAGGCGTGATGGGCGACGAGCGCACCTACGAGCATCCCGTGGCCCTGCGCGCCGTCACCAGTACCGATGCCATGACCGCCGACTGGGCCCATCTGCCCTACGACTTCATGGCCCGCGTCTCCAACGAAATAATAAATAAGGTGAAGGGAGTCAACCGCGTCTGCTACGACATCTCCTCCAAACCACCCGCAACAATCGAGTGGGAGTGAGTATAACGTAATCATGCTTGCTCATGCAATTACCTTTTCACATCATAGAAATGTTGAAGCGCAAGTCGAACTCCGACTTGCGCTTACCTTCTGACTGCGAACAGCTCTCACTCGACATTGAAAGTCGGACACAGGTGCGCATCGGGGCTACTACACTCAAGCGACTGCTCGGCTTTGCGCATGACGAACGTACGCCCCATGCTAGCACGCTCGACGTTGTAGCCCGCTATTTGGGATATAGGCATTGGGAGGAATTGGCGAAGATTGAGGACAAGGGAAATTCCGACTTCGGCACTACTGACGAGGAAGTGCGCTCAGCCGACCTGCAGCCAGGGGACTGTGTGGAGATAGCTTATTTGCCCGACAGGATAGTGAAAATGCAATATCTCGGAAACAACCGTTACCGTGTTATGGAGAGCCGGAACAGTAAACTGCTTGTGGGTGACGAAGTGGAGATATTGAATTTTGTGCTTCATCACCCTCTGTTGGTCGTCAATGTGTGGCGCGATGGCCAGCCGATGGGACAGTTTACAGCGGGTCGCGTCTCAGGCCTGTCGTCCATAACAGTGTTTCCCTCAACTCTTAACTCCTAACTCTTAACTCCTAACTCCTAACTCCTACCTCCCCATGGATTCCTCGCAGTTTTCCGATAGCCAGCCACGTCTTGAGGGCATGGAGCAGATAGCCTCTCATGGTGCTACCAGCGATGCCTATCGGGTGAAACTCTATGGTAAACTGCATTTTCTGAAGCGGCTCAAACCACAATTTGCCCACGACATCCGTTATCAGGAAGCACTACGAAAGGAGTTTGAGACGGGCTACCGTCTGGAACATCCCAATCTGGTTCGCTACATCTCCCTGACAGATGATGGCATTCTGATGGAGTATGTAGATGGCGAAACGCTGGCTCACTTTCTTTCCAATCATCCGGACTATTTTAGGAACCACAAGCACGCCGACAGGTTTATCCGTCAGTTGCTGGATGTTGTGGGTTATCTGCACAGTCACCAGGTGCTTCACCTTGATCTGAAGCCCGACAACATGCTGCTTACCCGCATCGGCCATGAATTGAAACTTGTTGACCTAGGGTTTAGCCTCACCGACACCTTTGCCGACACGCAGGGACGAACCGATAGCTTTGCTGCTCCTGAGCAGTTTTCGGGTGGTGTGGTGGATGAACGAACCGACATCTATGCCATTGGGAAGGTGCTGGAACTGCTGCCTGGGCGCCCTGTGAGTGAAAAGGTCTTGAAACGCTGTACGGCGCCAGAACCCGAGGACCGCTTTCAGACCATTTCAGATTTGCGCGCAGTCCTGCTCCGTCGCAGCCGCCAATGGATTTGGCTGGCAGTAGGTGTTCTCTTCATGGCATTGTTCGTTGTCTTTTTCCTCTTCATCAATAGAGAACAGCCCTCAGCAGAGATGATAGAACCGCCAGCGGAGGTTAAGAACGTGGAACAAGAAACCATTCGGGTGAGAGAAGCCATCCGCCCCTTTTCCAGGAAAGAGGAAAAGAAGGAAAAGTCTGCCAATGAGCTACTTCCTACAAGTCCCATCGCATCATCTCCCGTCAAATCAGAGCTATCGAAGGAAGAAAAAGAGTTTCTGAGTCAGCCAGATTTGCAGAAAGCTACAGATAAGGAGTTTGTGCTTTACAAGCAACGGTTGGACGAATACTACAGCGAGGCAAATGCCTTTCTCAACGACTCTTCCAACTTTAAGAAATACCCTTCGCATGTTGCTTATTTGACTCACTATCAGGATATTATTCACAAAACCTTGCAGCGCATCAAGGCTGATGAGCAGTTCTATCCTTTTTATGTGAGCCCCATGAATCCCATCTGTTCCTACACCCGGAAATACAAAGCCGATTTGGAACACCGCGCATTCGTCAACAGCAACAAACTGCCGTAAACCATAAAAAAAGCAAATTTACGACTCACACGCACAAAGTTTGCAAAATAATGCTTATCTTTGTTGGCAAATTATTATAATTATGAATAATATGTCATATAGCCAGTTAGCACAGCTTGAATTGTTGAATGCTATTAATAGCATAAAAACAGAGTCTGAACTCAAGGAGTTCAGAGACGTTATAGCTCGCTATTTTGCTCAAAAAGCCCAGAGGGCAATTGATGATTTGTGGGAAGAAGGTGTCATCAATAATGAAACTATAGAAGAGTGGGGTGAAGAGCATATGCGTACCCCTTATCAATATGAGGCGAATCGTTCTTGATACAAACTGCCTTTTGCAGTCACTACCCACAAAAAGCCCATACCATAAGATATGGGTAGATATAGTTAATGGCCATATTCAGCTATGTGTCAATACTGAGATTATGAATGAATATGAGGAAATATTATCTGTTAAGACTAACAAGGTAATTGCACGTAATGTTGTTGAGGCAATTGCGAGACTGAGCACAACCTTCTTTCAAGAATCCTATTTCCATTTTGGACTAATAACAGCCGACCCAGATGACAATAAGTTTGTTGATTGTGCTATCGCAGCAGACGCAGAGTATATTGTGACTAATGACAAACATTTCTACGAATTAAAAAACATTCCTTGGCCAAGGCTGTCTGTTGTTACAATTAAGGAGTTTTTAGCTCAGTTATCTTAATTATGTAAAATTCTTTTTGAAAATGGAGGAAATGGTTGAGCCGTTTCTTCCATTTTTAATCTATACTTTGTATCTTCGCACGCGAAATAATGATGTATAACCTTATATTAATAGAAATGAAAATGAAAAGAATCGTCATGTTATTCATGTTCTGCAGCCTGATGCTCACCGCCTTAGCCGACTGGAGCTACGGGACTGCTTATTTCCAAGGTTCTCAACCCTCAAGTTGTCTTAACCACGGCGGGGTGATGATTTGGTACAACGGTGATTTGAGGCAGACCAGTTTGCAAGGAGGCGTGGAAATCTGGGAGGGAACAGGCGACATCTGCGTGGCTTATCCCAAGAACTACAATGGTCCCAAAATGCGTTTCCTCTCTAAAGGCGGCTCCGTGCAGATTCAGTATCTGAAGTAATCCATTCTGTGTAACAGTATTTTAGGAATAATATGTGCTTTTCTAAAATAACAGCTCACTATGAATGTTGTTTGAAAACAAATGCTTATCTTTGCAAATATATAACTATCTGATGGGATTATGAATAAAAAACAGAAAGATAAGTTGACGTATTGCTATGAGTATCTGAAGCATGAACTAAAATACGGTAAAGCGGTTTAGCGTATTTTAATTTTTGTGAAATGGAAGAAATGGTTAGCCACTTTCTTTCATTTCACATTTTCTTTCCATACTTTTGCAACAGTGAAACAAAATAATGGAAAAGAAATGAAAGATTTCAAGAGCCGATACGGCTGATAATCGAAAAATGCGTGCATTTACGAAAAAAAACAGCTCACAATGAACGTCGTTTGCTAAATTTTTCTTATATTTGCGGTGTCGTTCAATAAAGGGCGATAAACATAGTAGGAAGCGTTTAGCTTTCATCTGTACCGAAAAGTCTGGTAAACTTGAAACGTACAACAGATGAATGTGAACACGTTCTCTCCTTGGTTGGAATATACCATGCCGAGCCGTCATTGGCTCACATCCTATATATCCTCCAAGGGTGTGGGCTGTTTCTTTTATCTTTGTACAGGTTTTACCAGAGCCTTCGGTAGGATAGACTGAAAGGCTCACACCTCCCGTTGTACAAGTATGAAGATTGACCATGAAAGATAAAACAATCAGATTAAACAAACATAGTCGCCTTGCAAAAACATTTGTTGGCGTGATGCTTCTTGTAATAGGTTGTATAGTTTATCTGCTATTTAGGAGTAAGACACTATATTTATATATATGGTGTGAGTCATTGGGACTGTCTGCGCCTATTGATGCCTTTCGCCTTGCTGTATGCAATTGGTCTATTCCAGACTTTATCAAATTCAGCCTCCCCGATGGTCTTTATTGTGCTGCATATCTCTTAATAATGGATTCAATTTGGCATGAGGATAATAGCTGGCTAAAATACCCCGTCCTTTCGATGGTTCCAGTAATAACTATTGGTAGTGAGATCTTACAATACTTTGGATTTGTAAAAGGCACCTTTGATACCTATGATCTCATTTGCTATTCAGTACCGCCCATTATTTATACGTTTATTACACACCAAAGTTTAACAAATAAAATAATTAGATTATGAAAAAGAGCATTTTAACTGTAGCTGTATTAGCATTGTTTGCTATCGGTTTTGTGGCCTCAGATGAAGAGGAACAATCAAACAAAACTACAAGTCCAACCCCTCAAACGGAACAAAAAAAGGAATCTGCAACTAAAGAAAAACAAAAGCAAGCACCCCAAAAGAGCAAAAAAGACGAAATCAGAGAATTGGGATTTAATGATGGCGTCAATTTTGGTTACAGTGACAAGGGGAATGCACTGCGTGAATACGTACAGATGGGGCAGACATTGGATAATGGATTGAACCACATTCAGAATGTGATAGCAAAAGTTGCTTATAAAGAAGATTATGGAGATGATATAAGTGACGAGCTGTTGGATGAGTATTGCAAACAGTTTATTGAAGGTTACAAAAGTATAGTTATAAAGAAATAAGGTAATGATATAATAGAAGCTATGCAGGTAGATAATCGTCTGACAAATAATATATGCCAGAACGATAGAAATCGAAAAAATGCGTGCATTTACGAAAAAAAACAGCTCACAATGAACGTCGTTTGCTAAATTTTCCTTATCTTTGCCGTGTCGTTATAAAAGAACGACAAACATTGTAGGAAGCGTTTAGCTTTTTCCAAACTGATGAATCTCGACACCTCATCTGGAAAAATGGAAAAGTAATGATGTTCTTCCCTTGGTTGTGATAGTATAGGTATATCCTTACTTCATACAAGGGTGTGAGCTGTTTTCACTAATCTTTTTTCCAGGCAGTCGAGAGCCTATCAGTTAGATTAGCTGACAGGCTCACACTTCTTTTTGTATATTATTATATATCCTAAATTCTAAATTATGAAAAAAGAAATTTTTTTAACAGCAGCATTTCTGTTTGTCTCATTTATTACAATGGCACAAAAGAAGCCGACAATTATGATTCTTCCCAGTGACCATTGGTGTGAGATTCGCTATTTTATGACCACTTATGATAATCAGGGTACGAAAGTGAAAACTCCTAATTATCAGCAGGCATTTATAGAAGATACGGAAATAGGTCCAGTTATCAGTAAGATTGGACAAGTGTTGACAGATATGGGTTATAGTCTTAAGGATGCGGAACAAGAAATAAAGAGTATTAACACGAAGACTGCAGAAGATAATGTGACCATGAGTAAGACAAGTGGTGCTTCATTAGTTGAAAGTCCCCTTGATATTTTGAAACGTCGCATTAAGTGTGACATCCTTATTCAAATATCCTGGGACTTATCACGTTCAGCAGGTGGCCATTCAACCACATTTACTTTAGAAGCTTTTGACTCATATACCAATAAGCGTATTGCCACTTCTACAGGAACGACGCAAGGAGCTGGTGGTATTGCAGATTTACTGGCTTCTGCTGTCAAACAAAATGCAAAACCATTTGACAAACAGATGGACAAGTGGTATGTAGACCAGAGGAAAAATGGTCGTGAGATTAATCTTTCCATTCGGTGTTGGGACAGTTGGGAGAATGATCTTGAGACAGAATTCGGCGGTGAAGAACTGACAGACTGCATTCAGTCATGGCTACAGAACAATTGCGTTAACGGTGCCTTCAATTTGAGTGACGGTACAGAATCATTTGCGCAATTTGAACAGGTTCGTATTCCTTTAGAAGATGAAAAAGGAAAAGCTATGGATGCTCGTGCTTTTGCTACATTATTGCGTAAATACTTAGCAAAACCACCTTATAATATTACTGCTAAAGTGATGCAGAGAGGATTAGGAGAAGCAATCTTAGTATTAGGAGAGAAATAATTATGAATACAAAATACTTGGTATTATTGATGATTGCTAGCAGTTGCTTTTTTATGAAAGTGACAGCAGATTCATCAATAGGCGATATCTATATTTCTGTGGTACAGCCTGAACGTAATGATATACCACAGGAAGCAGCAGGCCAATTGGAAAATAAGATGCACCAATTGATTACGGCTAATGGAATAGCAGATACAGATCCCAATGGACGATTTGTTATAACCGCTAAAAGCTTCATCATAACAAAGGACATTATTGGAGGAGCACCTCAAAGAGTATCACAAAGGATAGATTTCACTTTCATTATAGGAGATATCATAGAGAATAAGGTCTTTGAAAGTTATACATTTTCTGCAATAGGTATTGGTATTAATGAAAATAAGTCATATATCAATGCAATAACGAAGATGAAGACAAATAGTCCTCAATTTAAGTCTTTTGTAGAGAAAGCAAAGGAGAAGATTATTCAATATTATGCTGCTCGATGTGAGCAAATAATTCTTGAAGCCAAACAGCAGGCAGCTAATCACGATTATCAGCAGGCCATTTACCAGCTGATGCAAGTACCAAATATATGTGATTGTTCTGAAAGATGTCAAACAATGATGATTGAATATTATGATGCATATACTGAATTTACTGCAGCAGAATTGCTGAACGAAGCAAAATCAAAATGGGCAAGTGCACCGAACGCTGATGGCGCTGCTATGGCTGCCGATGTAATAGCCCGAATACCTGCAGGTACAAAAGTCCAATCTGAATTAAATGCATTGATTGCTGAAATAAATCAAAAGCTACGCGAAGATGATAAACGTGATTGGGCTTTTAAAATGAGACAATATGAAGACGAACAAGCAAAACAGAAACGGGAATTTGCTTTAAGAAAACAACAACAAGAAGCAGATATAGCCTATAGAAACCGTCAACAATCAGCTGATAATGAATACCGGAAGAAGGAACAGATTGCAAGAGATCAACGTAGACGTTTGTTGATAGATGCTTGCAGACAAGTAGGATTAGCTTTCGCTAAGAACTATCAACCTCCAACGTATAATGTAAAGAATGTATATGCATGGTAGTAACTAAAATGATATATTTATGAGAAAAATTCTTTTATTAATGATGCTCTGCTGTATATCAACAATGATGTCTGCACAGAGTTTTGACCAAGAGCGAATAGCTTTGGCAAAGTTTATTGAACGTATGTATAACAGTTCTCCATTTGAAGGCTGCCGAATTGTTGATGACTATGATAATAGTTATCTCCTTTCTGTCGTAGAACTTGACAAGTCTAAGTATAAGGCAAGTTCAGTTATGAATCGTATTGCCCAAGTGAAATCTCAGCGTAACGCGGGAGAGTTTTTTAATGGCACACAAAGCTATTCTGAAATTACCATCCGTACTCCCAAGAGTGAGGAAAAAGGGGGAAAGGAAATGTCAGAAACGTACGAGATTATCCGTACGAATTCCACGGGTTTTGTGCAGCAGATGGAACTCTTGACTAATTTTGAGAGTAATAGGGGTATGTTGGTATATGTTTTTTATAAAAGAACAACAAACACTAATCACAATTCGAAAATTTTGATCAAATAAAAAATTAATTGATGATATGAAAAAGATTATTATGTTTATGGTAGTGTTGGTGACATCATTTACTGTAGCTTACACTTCTCCTTTAATTTCTGTGAATGAAAAATGCCAATCAAAAGACGATGTTGGAAAAACTGTCACATTGGTTGTATCTGGAAATGGAATAACCAAAGAAGAAGCTACAAAAGTTGCTTTAAGGGCAGCATTAGAGCAAGCATTTGGAACGTTTGTTTCTGCAAACACTAAAGTTGTTAACGATGAACTTATCAAGGATGAGATAGTTTCTATATCATCTGGTAATATTAAAAAGTATAATGTGATATCATGTATAGAGCTTCCTGATGGTTTATATGATGTTTCTGTGAAAGCAGAGGTTTCTATAGGTAATCTTGTTAGATTTGCCCAAAGTCATGGAATGTCAACAGAGTTGTCTGGAAACACTTTTCTAATGAATAGGAATATAGCTAAGTTGAATAAGATAAATGAAATTAAGGCATTGAATGATCTCGCTCAGAAACTTTTAATTATTTTTTCGAAAGGGCTGTATGATTTTTCAATAGATGTTGGTGATCCAAAAGGAGGGGGACCATATAATGTACTTGTTACTATTAAAGCAACTCCAAATGAGAATATGTCAAGATTTTGGTCTTTACTTGAAGAATCCCTAAATAATATCAGTATGTCGGAAGAAGAATGTCACAATTATAGAAAGTTAAGTATGGAGGTTTTTGATTGTGGAAAAATTAAAGAATTAAAGAAAGAACACCTATTAAAAAACAATGTAGGGATTTATCATTTTAGGAATTACTATGGTTCTTTCATTGGCTGGCTAGAGCTTATTCTTGAAAGTGCAAAGTTCTGCTATGAAGTTTATGATAATTTAGGAACTGAAATAAAACCTATTCTCATTCAGTATGCTAATATAACAGAGCAAGCGAAAGCCAAAGGCCTATTCTATGAATGGCATGGTTATGATTTGTACTTTGGCATAATGTTAAACTCTGTTCCTTTAACCAATCCCAATTCGAATGTTGAAGTATTAAAGAATTATTGGGATAATAAGAATTATTTTGAGATTGTATATACAGAAGCGCGGTTGAATTCCTTGAAAAACATTTCCATTAAGCCCTACTTAATTGACGTAAGTGAATAATTTGCATAAATAAGTGTAAATGAATAAAAAATGAGCGAAAAAGATTTAATAAAATGAGGATTAATATAGTTGGAAGTTATTTAGACAAATTTAATATTTGTTCTATATGTGATGCAAAGACAAATGCTGTCTTTTTGTTCTTTGAAAGTGAACAAGGAGTAACAAATATTTGCTAATCAATAATTAAAAGAGTATGAAAAAAGAATTCCAAGAACTTAAAAATCTTTATCTCATGGCTCAAGGTAGAGTAAAAGGATGCTATTTGAGTCAAATGCGTGAAAACCTAAAAAAACGCAATGGAAATGCAGATCTCTATACCAATCATTATACTCATCAAGGCAAGACTATTAATATAGATAATTGTGATTATGAGGAATTGTTAGAGATAGATAATGATATGGTGGCTTGTGGTAAGTAATATATAATATTATAATTATGAAAAGAATGAGTATCAAGAAAGTAATAATCTTTTTTAGCATGCTGTTGTTTGTAGGCATGTCTTATGGTGAGAACTACGAATTTAAGTCATACCACATTTATTCAACAGACGATGACAAGTATATACAAACAAATGAGCTGAGTGATAGTTCGAAGATTTGCATTGATGAAACAAATCAAGAAATAGAACTTAGTCTTTATAATCGCGAGGTAGGAAAATGGATGGTATTCAATTTAAAAATAAATTATAGAGTAACTCTTGGCTTTAAGTCGAATATAGGAACACTGTATTTCTGTACTAATAATTTGAATCAAACATGCAGTGTCTGCGTGTGTAATAATGATGAAGGAACATTTATCGACTTTCACAATTTCTATATAGGAGAAAAGCCTATGTGTTGTTGGGTTAAATCAGAAAAAGAGTAAAATAATATGAAAATTACAAAAGTTTTATTGTTAGAAAGAGGCTTTGCTGAGCGTTGTGTGGATGGACACATTATTTATGTGAAGGGACATCACGCTTTGTTTTATGTGTTCGGTGTTTGGCTTCCTTGTTATTATGCAGCAGGAACAATTCTTGCTGAGAAAATTTATATAAATACAATGGAAGAATTAGATATTTTAGAGCAATGGTAGTATGTGTAAAGAAAAGTTGAATCTCAAAAAGGTTGGCGATAGTTTTTTCAACCAACAGTTGGTTAGCCTTGTAGAGAATAATCCCTATTTGGCTTTTGTACTCTTGTCTGCTATATTGGAGTTTATGGGGCACTGCTATCGAAAAGGACAAAAAACTAACGATGATACAGTAAGAGCTGTTTTCTTTGATTTGATAAATAATGTCGAAGCATTAAAAGATTATAGACAATTAAACTTTAAGTTCAAGGTAAAGGACAGAAAAAGTGGCCAAGATATAGAAAAAGACAACAATTATCTCTATAAGTATCTGAGATGTGGAATGCTTCATGAATTGCTGCCCCAAGAGGATATTGTGTTATGTCCAGATAGGAATGATCTATCCAACTCAAAAAAAATAGTTGGAGCGAAAAATCTATATGAGGATATGAAAAAGGCTTGGGAAGAATTAAAAATTTCAACAGATATTTCCTTGTACATAGAGAATGCAGATGCCTTGACTATAGATGGCGATTTTTCGGGTTCTACTAGTTTGTCAATATCAACTTAGTGCTCATTACATTCTTCTTTTGAAAAAGAATTAACTGAAGCTGACACGATATGATGTATCAGAAATTGGTTCTGGTTAGGTTATGGCATTTACAATTCTCTATTGTAGATTGGAAAAGGCTTATGCACAATATGAGCAGATTTCTGCAAAGATGGATGGCTTTCTGTTTAAAAAGAAGAGATAAAAAAGATTGACAAGCTGTAAGGTGAGTACGGTACTTCTTGAAGAGTGTCGTTATGTCTCAGAGTGTTATGGAGAGCGAGATAATGAGTTTATTCGATGGTCAAACAGTACGGTGGTGTGATTACGTCATGTGGAAAGAAAAGAAAAATAGAATGTTAATGTCATGTGGTTTTTTACAAAAGCAAACAGGAAGCCGTGTCTATAAGATGATCTTTGGAGTATTCCTTCTTTTCTGTGGATGTAGTATATATTTGCTGTTGCGCAGTGAAGCACTAAATATTTACTACTGGTGCTGGGAAGTCGGGATTTCTGGATATATTGATTTCTTGCGTTGCATCGTAAGTGGATGGGACTTACCAAACTTCGTCAAATACAATCTACCAGATGGACTTTATTGTGCTGCATACATATTATGATAGATTCGATATGGGGTAGGAGAAAAGATATGTCTAAGTATCTCATGGTATCAATCATTCCCCTTGCAGCATTAGCTTGTGAGGTTCTTCAGTTTTTTGGAATAACGAAAGGGACATTTGATGTCTGTGACTTAATATGTTATGTAATACCAGTCTTCTTTTACATATTGTTTGAAATCAATTGTTTAACAAATATAATTAGAGAAGTATGAAAAAGTATTTTTATTCAATGTTAGTGTTGGCTCTTTTTGCCATAGGTTTTGCTGCATCTGATGAAACAGAAGTACCTAAAGATTCTGTCCAAAAGAAAGATAAAGTTGTTGAGAATAATACAAAGAAAGAATCTCAGTCGAAAGAGAATCTTGATGTACAACATTTTGTGGGTGATTACTTTTACAGTTATTTTAGGGGGGATACAAATGCAAAAATGTACTTTAAATTGTCGCTAAAGAGTGATGGAAAGTTTACATTAGAACCGAGTAATGAGGAGACTAGGAAATGGATAGATATTGATAAGGTTATGAGTGGAGATGATTTCCCTGAAGGTGGTGATTGGAAAGTAAAGGATACACCCGTGGGCAAAGGCGCGTTTTTGGATTTTGACGGAGCTTGGGATGAGGGAAGTATTACTTATGACAGGAAAGTTTTAGGGATAAAAAATATGAATGGATATAATTTGAGAGCCGAGTTATCTTATCAAGAAACCAAGACCATTTCCAAAGATCCTGTTTCTCCCCCAAAATCTCCTGAGGTTTTGATTAAAGAATTTTATACATATATTTTGGGTGAGAAAGAAATGACAGAAGATGTTTTAGATACTTTTCTTTCTAAGGACATGAAGCTATCTTTGTGGGAGTTAGATTATGAAGGTCAGTATGCTTATTGGCGTTTTAGAACTGCTGCAGATGATGGTAATGGAGAGCCTGTTGGACCTGATGGAATAAAGCAGGTAAGTCATGATGGTAATAGTTGGTATACTGTGTCTTATATAGATATGGGCTTTGAGGGACGAACAAAAGTAAAAGTGGTTAATGGTAAAATCGTGGGGCTTAAACAGGATGAGAGTTGGGGCGAGGAGCCGAATCCCTAAACAGATAATCTGGGAAGGTAAATATTTCGAGCAAGACCATTTTGGGATGGAATAGAAACTAGGACTATATATGTATCAAATTGCCTTGGTGGCATGAAAGAGGATGGGAAATGATCAATTGTGGCTGGATAGTTATGGCTTTGTCTATTCAGCGGATTGTAAGCGGTTGCTGAAAGGGGCAAGCGTGGAAGGGGCCTATTGGATTCCTGAGGGTGTGGAGGAGATTGAGCCGGGAGCGCTGTTGGGGTGCCGAATAGGCACGCTGCATGTTCCGTGGACGGCTCATGTGCATGAGTGCGACCAGCTGGTGTTCAGCAAAGATGTGGAGGAAAACGAAGAGATGATGCCAGCGGTTTATTTCTGGACAAAGAATTATGCCAACCGAGATGAGGAGACGTGGGCTTTTGAGGATGAGTGGGAATATTATGTAGATGAGCACGGTATTGGTTATAGTCTTGACGGCCATCGGCTGTTGTTTGCCAGGCAGGAATTTAAGGATAGCGAATACCGAGTGCCCAGCGGCGTGGTGACAATCTGTTCGATGGCGTTTGCCACTTGTCGCCATTTCGTAACTCTGATTGTTCCACGTTCAGTGCGACTGATTGGTGACTTTGTGTTCGGGCCGGAAGGGGGAAAGATTATCATCCGCCCTTAGAACATCGGCTCTAAAGCTTTGTATCTACACACCTTTCATTAAGAAGGGCAAAAAAATTTGAGGGCGGCCTAATCAGGTCGCCCTCAACCAACACAAAAACTAAACTAGACTTAACTAAACTAAATTAGGATTTTCACAAACCCCGCTTTATTCGGTTGCAAATGTACGATTATTAATCGACAAAACCTTATTTTTTAAAGACTTTTTTGAATAAAACCGGAAAAAAGTCACAATTTCCCCGCTTTAGAGGCTAGATAATAGTCTAAAAGGGTCATGGCAGCCATCGATTCTACGATGGGCACGGCCCTGGGCAACACACAGGGGTCGTGGCGTCCGCGGGCGCGCAGCGTGGTGGCGTTGCCCTCTAAATCTACGGTGTTCTGCTCCATGAGCAGGGTGGCCACGGGTTTGAAGGCCACGCGGAAATAGATGTCCTGCCCGTTGCTGATGCCGCCCTGAATGCCGCCGCTGTGGTTGGTAAGGGTGTTGGGTGTTGGGTGTTGGGTGATGGGTGATGGGTGTTGGGTGATGGGTGATGGGTGTTGGGTGTTGGGTGATGGGGTGACGGGCACGAAGATGTCGTTCTGCTCGCTGCCACGGGCGGTTACACCGGCAAATCCCTCGCCGTATTCAAAACCTTTCACGGCGTTGATGCTGAGCATGGCACCGCCCAGGGCTGCATGTAGCTTGCCAAACTCAGGCTCGCCAAGGCCTGCCGGACAGTTTCTGACGACGCAGGTGATGATGCCGCCAATGGTGTCGCCCTCGGCTTTCACTTGAGCGATGAGCTGTTCCATGAGCTGCGCCTTTTCGGGGTCGGGACATCGCACGACATTTGTCTCGGTGAGCGAGAGGTCGTACTGGTGGTAGTCGCGGTCGAGGGCAATGTTGCCCACCTGCGAGGTGTAGGCCTGTATGCTGATGCCGAGCTGGCGCAGGGCAAGCTTGGCCAGTGCACCGCCCACGCAGCGGCTGATGGTGATGCGGGCCGAAGAGCGTCCGCCGCCCCGATGGTCGCGAATGCCGTACTTACTGTAATAGGTAAAGTCGGCATGCGAGGGACGGAAGAGGCAACGCATGTTCTCGTAGTCCTGCGAGTGCTGGTTGTTGTTACGCACAATAAACCCGATGGGGCAGCCTGTGGACTTGCCTTCGAAGACGCCGCTGAGCAGTTCCACCTGGTCGGCTTCGTCGCGCGCCGTGGTGATGTGGCTTTGTCCGGGGCGCCGACGGTTGAGCTCGGCCTGAATGAAGTCCAGGTCGATGTCGATGCCGGCAGGCAGACCGTCAACTACGCCACCTACAGCCGGGCCATGGCTCTCGCCGAAGGTGGTCAGCCTGAATATGTTGCCAAAAGTGTTTTGCATAACTTATTAATGCAAACTATTAATGCATAATGAATAATGCATAATGCATAATAATCAAATTGGAACTCTCAACTTGGAACTCAGAACTCATTAATGGCAGTGGCCGCATCCGCAACCTTCGTGGTGGTTGTGGCCGCATCCGTCGCCGCAAGAGTCGCCACACTCGTCGCATCCGCATCCGCCGCTGATATGGTTGATGAGGCTCTGAATCTCCTCGTTGGTGGCCTCGCGGTTTTCCACGATGTGGCCTTTGAAGTTGAGTTCTTTTTCGGCCAGAGGATGGTTGAGGTCGATTTTCACTTTTTCTTCGTCTATTTCGAGCACTTTGCCAAGAAAGCGCTGGCCGTCCTCGTTCTGAAGGGGAAGCAAGGCGTCAACGAAAACATGCTCGTGGTCGAAGTGGCCGTTGATGCAAAACATGTCGCGCTCCAGGTCAACGATGCGTTCGGGCTCGGCTTTTCCGTAGGCCTGTTCAACGGTGAGGGTGAAGTTGAATTCGTCGCCTTTCTGCAGGCCAACTACTTGTTTTTCGAATTCGTCGAGAGTGAATCCGAATCCGCTGATAAACTCAAAGGGTTTCTCGTCGGTGGCCTCTTCGACAAACTCGAGTGTCTTTTCGCCCGCAGCATAGAGCTTGTAAGCCACGGCGATGTACTTGTTGTTGTTATTTTCCATATTTTTGTTCGTGAATTTGCATTTGGCCTGCAAAGGTACAAAATAATACTGAATATAAGCCGCGATTTTGGAACATTAACGCATTTCTGTCCGTAAAACCTTAGTTTACTTACTCGCTAAAAGTTAAGTCATTTGGTTTCTCCGCATTTTGCGGCTTCGCCCTTCTTGCAGCACTTCTTGTCTTCGTCTTTCTTGCAGCCTTTCTTGCTTTCGTTATTCTTGCAGCACTTCTTGCCTTCGCCCTTCTTGCAGCACTTCTTATTCAGCAGAGCGCAGATGTCGGCATCGATGTCGGCAATTTTGTCGGTAGGCTCATAGCGTTTCACTACGTTTCCTTTTTGATCGACCAGGAACTTGGTGAAGTTCCATTTGATGCTGGGCGACTGGGCGTAGTTGGGGTCGTTTTTCTTGAACATGTCGTCGAGCAGTTTGCCCGTCTTGTCGTTGAGGTCAAATCCGCCGAAGGGTTTCTGTGCTTTCAGGTAGGTATAGAGCGGGTGCTCGTTGGGGCCGTTGACCTCAATCTTGTCGAACTGTGGAAACTGAATGTTGAAGTTGGCCGTGCAGAACTGGTGAATCTCCTCGATGCAGCCTGGAGCCTGCTCGCCAAACTGGTTGCAGGGGAAATCGAGAATCTCGAGCCCCTTGTCGCGGTATTTCTCGAAGAGAGCCTCCAATTCGTTGTACTGGGGCGTAAACCCGCAGCGCGTAGCCGTGTTGACAATGAGCATCACCTTGCCTTTGTACTGGGCAAGTTCCACCTGTTTGCCTTCATCGTTAGTCACCTGGAAATTGTAAATCTCTTGTGCGTTGCCCGTCAGCGTAAGAAGGGCGGTCAGCATACATAATAAAATGGTCTTTTTCATGAGTTTGTTTGCTTTTTCGTGTTGTAGGCTGCAAAGTTAAACAAAAGGTGGTAAAAAATGAGTTGATTGTTACTTTTTTTTGAGTGTGCTGAAACGTTTTTTTTGATTTACGTCAAAATAACGGGCATTTCGCTGAAAAGAACCGCCAAAAAATTTGGTGCTGTTGAAAATCGCCGTACCTTTGCACCGTCGAAAGGAGACAAAGAGACGAAAAAAATGGAGTAGGGAATAAGAGACTTAGAAATTAGAAAACAGATAAAAAAATAAAGCAGTAAAGTAACAAAGAAAAGTAAACCGCAAGGCTAATTATTTTAGGATAACGGGCCATTCAGGAGGCCCAAAAGTTTAACAGATTAATTAAAAGAAAGGTAAAAAGATGATGAAAAGAATGATTTTAGTGGTAGTAGCCATGCTCAGCATGACCGCCATGCACGCAGAAGACGAGAAAGTGAACAGTGTGAACGCTTACGACATGAGCGTGAATATCGAGAAGCTCGGAGAAGCACTTTCGCTGTCAACCGACCAGGAGCAGTTCGTGGACGATGTACACAAGGCTTTCTGCGCAGAGATGCTCAACGCCGGCAACGCCAGCAAGGATGAGCGCAACGCAATGATGAAGAAGGCTATCCGCAAGGACCTTGCTTACATGCGTTACATTCTCACCAAGAAGCAGTATCGCAAGTACCTGTTGCTGCTCAACACCACTCTCAACAACCGTGGTCTGAACGATTAATAAAAAGAGAAAGAATAGTTGTAATAATGTAAGTAAGAGGGCTGCCGGCAATGATAACATTGCATGGCGGCTTTCTTTTTTTGTGTGTTTTCTTTTGCTGTCTCGTTTTTTTTCGCTTATTTTGCAGGGTACATCGGTTTTTTAAAAAGAAATAAGTATGCAACACCCATCAATACTCCCATCTACGTTTTCAATACTCAAAAACACGTTTTCAACATTCCATTCCACGTTTTCAGTCCGGCCTGCAAGCATGCCTTGGCTGTGTATGGGGCGTTTCTGTATGCTGGCCGTGCTGTTGCTTGTGACTGTCCAGATGTCGGCTCAGCGCGTAGGTTATCAGAAAATGTCGTCGCTGGTGCGCAGAGCCAGTGTTGAGCATCGGGCCATGCGTCGCATGCCGGCACGCATAGGCCACGAACAGGAACTGTGTGCCTTTGTGCGTGTGGAGGGCGATTGTGCCGAGGTGCTTCGCGAGCACGGGTGCCGTGTATTGGCCCAGTTCGGGCAGGTGGCCATAGCCAGCATACCGCTGGAGCGGCTGACGCAACTCTCTGCCGACATGCGCGTGCAACGTATAGAGGCAGGCGAGCGTTGTTCGTTGCAGATGGACTCCACGCCCATCCGCGTGAATGCTTTGCCCGTTTATCGTGGCGAGGGGCTGCCGCAGGCTTATACCGGAAAAGGAGTGATGGTGGGTGTGCAGGACGTTGGCTTCGACCTGACTCACCCCACGTTCTACGAGCGTAGCGGCTTTGGCTACCGCATTTGCAGCATCTGGGACCAGCTTTCTACCGACACCGTGGGAAGCAAACTTTACGTGGGAGCCGACTACAAGTATCCATGGACTCTTTCGGACTACCCTCACTCGCGCGACGGCAAAATGCTCGCCCACGGCACCCATACCGCCGGCATAGCTGCTGGAAGCGGATATGACAGCCCTTACCGGGGCATGGCCTTCGAGAGCACCATTTGTCTGGTGAGCAACGCCGTGACCGACGACACCGTTTTCATAGCCAAGGAAGACCTTTACAAATACACCTCGGCCACCGACGCGCTGGGGTTTAAATACATCATGGACAAAGCCACCGAGTATGGCATGCCCTGTGTGGTTTCGTTCAGCGAAGGCTCGTATCAAGACTTTTTCGGCGACGACGTGCTGTTGTACGAGGTGCTCGACTCGCTTGTAGGTCCTGGGCGCATTATTGTAGCTGCGGCCGGTAACGAAGGCCATCGGAACGGCCATCTTTTCAAGCCCGCAGGGCAGGCGTCGGCTGGCGTGTTTCTCTATAGGTCGAGACCGAGCGCCTACATGACCATGAAGGCCGATGCCGACTTTGTGTTTCGCCTTACCTACTATCATCCTTCGGGCAGGCAAGTGGTGGAGATACCTTCGCGGCAGGTCATAGAGCGCCCCGACTCGCTTTATACCGACACGCTCACCATAGCCGACGGGCGCTATCCCATAGCCATTGCGGGCTATCCCAACATTTACAACCCTGAGGAGCAGGCCTACGAGCTGCTGCTCACGGTTCCCACGGGCAATTTTGGCTCGGGCAATTGCCGTGTGTCGGTGGAGGCTGTCGGCGACGATGCCAACGTGGATTTCTACGGCACGAGCAGCGCTTTTCTCACCGACGAACTCAATCCGCAGCTTGGCGGCTACGACGGCCGTTACTGCATCCATTCGCCCGGCAGCGCGCCCAGCGTAGTATGTGTGGGTGCCACGTCCTACCGGGTGAGCTATAAGAATTACAAGGGCGAGGAGCGCAAGTTCGACTGGGGAACCGGTGGCGTTAGGGCAGGCTATTCGTCGGTAGGTCCCACGCTCGACGGGCGCATCAAGCCCGACGTGATGGCCCCTGGCACCAGCGTGGTGTCGGCTTACAACAGTTTCTTCATGGAGAACAATCCCGATGCCTACGACCTGCAGCAAGACGTGGCTCACTTTAAGTTTCGTGGACGCACCTATTCGTGGAACAGCAATCTGGGCACCTCGATGTCAACGCCCGTTGTGAGCGGAGCCATCGCCCTTTGGCTGCAGGCCAACCCGAGTCTCACTCCCGACGATGTGAAGCAGGTGTTCAGCCGCACTTGCCACCATTACGACCCCTCGCTCAGCTATCCCAACAACGAATATGGCTATGGCGAGATTGACGTTTACGCAGGTTTGCTCGACGTGCTCCATCTCACCAGCAACATTCCCGCGCTGCCTACCCATCAGCCCGCAGCCGTGAGCTTTGCCCTGAACAATGGAGAGCTGCTGCTGACGTTCAACCAGCCCCTGCGCCACGAGGCCCGGCTTACGGTGTGGACCACGGCAGGCGTTCCCGTACTGACAAGCGTCTGTGCGCCCGGAAGTACCACTCATGCCGTTGGCCTTTCGGACGTTCCCTCGGGTGTTTACGTCTGTCAGCTGACGTGTGCCGACAGTAGGGTAGAAGGCTCCACACTTTTCAGGAAATAGGGCTACAAGGGGCAGCAGGACATGGATAGTCATTAGTAGGTATTTGCGCAATACCCTATTTTTAGGTATTGCAGGGTTGGCGTTTTCGTTTTACCTTTGCACCAGAAATAATGAATTGATCTTTAGCCAAAACAGAAGACGAAGACTTGTACTTTTATTTGACATCTTGTTCGCTAAAATAACAGTAGATTCCAGCTTGTGGGAGCCACACAATACAGGTCGTTTCTGTTGCAGTCCCACGGCTGTTCATAATGTTTTTGTATTGAGAATATAAGGTTGTCGTGAGACAGCCTTTTATTTTTTTTCATTCAATCAACCTTTCGTTCAGCATTTCGCAGAGCTGCTGGCATGTCATCTGCAACCCTCCGGCGTAGATTTCGTAAGGCTTGCCGGGATGAAGGTTCTCAGGATATCTGATGCGCCACTTGCGGCTGTTCGCTATTTCCTCTTCGGGTTTCCAGTACTCTGTGCCCTGCTTATAGCATACTCCGATGGCTTCTTGCCCCCGGTAGATGGTAGGGTAGAAAGACTCCACGTCGTTGAGATGCACTACCCACGGGTCTGGCGAGTTTACCTTTATTACCTTGTCGAAGATAATCAGTTTGGGTTTTCTCCAGAGATAGTTGAAGATGGTGATGAGTAAAAAGAATCCGAACATTCCTAACAGAATCGTTCCGCTATACGCAGACTGGCTTTTCAGAATCATATACACAGCCCATATACAGACTGTAAGACTCGCCGCCAGGC
This sequence comes from uncultured Prevotellaceae bacterium, assembly GCA_900315565.1. Taxonomy (GTDB): domain Bacteria; phylum Bacteroidota; class Bacteroidia; order Bacteroidales; family Bacteroidaceae; genus Prevotella. The sequence continues at coordinate 80,927 of OMZS01000002.1, forward strand.
GGGTGTCGTTGTTCCAGAAGGATTCGTATATTTTGATTGTTTCCATTGTTTGTGGTATTTTTGTTCAAGGAGTTCAAGGAGTTGCAAGGAGTTGCAAGACAATAGCCATGGGCACCTAAATGGTCAGGTCCTGTTCCTCCTTCAGTTTAAGTCCGATAACAAATACCTCGGCCATCAGCAGGCAGAACACGCTAAAGATGAAGTCGTCCATGGTGTCGTTGTAGATTTTGTCGATGGGGATATGCTCCAACAAGTTGTAAACGACAACGATGACGGTTGAACTCAGCAATCCCCAGCCAGTCCAGCGCAGCAAGGGCACGTTCTCCCACACAAACACCTTGTCGCGGTTGACGTTCAGTATGAACCGCACAAAGGCGATGAGCGAGCGAATGACGAGGAAAAGGCAAGCCAGGCCCAGAGACACCATTGCCAGCTCGTAGCCAAAACCCGAAGCAGTGGTAGCGGGAGCATTTATTCCATCCTCCCAGCCTTGTTGGAAGGCTTGGACATTCTCGCCAAAGCCCATCACGTTGCCAATGATGATTTGCGCTGCCTTGAGCACCAGCAGAAGAACACAAAATACGTTCAGTTTCTTTTTCATATTACCTGTTGTTTTATTTTGATTTTTATTCTGTTTTATCTGTACTGTTTTGAATTTCTATTTATTGATTTAATTTAGAAATTTATTGTTTATCGATATGCAAAGGTATAACTATTCATGCTATCTGCCAAATAAAATCAATAAAAAATTATCGAAAAACGATATATTTAACATCTGTTTGCATTTTCTCCCTTTTGTTGGCAGGGCGAAGGCTGTGGTTGTTTTCAAAGTTGAATCAACTTATTTTCATCAAATCGGCATTCTGATGTCATTTTTTTTGATGAATAGATTGCGGTTTCAATTTTAATTTATAATTTTGCAGCATCCAAGTAGGGGGCCACGTGGCTCACGTGACAACAGCGCCGCCAGCGACGTGAGCCACGTCGCCTCCTATACGCAGGAGCAAACTCTGTCCTTGCTGAAATTCGCCTCCTATACGCAGGAGCGTGCTGAATAGCCACGAACCAATAAAAACCATTATAAAAACACTTAATGATGAAAAACCTGAAAGTTTATTTCATTGCCATGTTGGCAGCGGTGCTCTTTGCATCGTGTGGCACAACGCGCACCGTGCCCATCACGGGGCGCCAGCAGAAGATTTCTGTGAGCGATGCCGACATTCTCAGCCTGAGCAATCAACAGTACAGCGAGTACATGAAATCGGCCAAGCCTTCGACCAACGCCAACAACACGGCCATGGTGAAGCGCGTGGGACAAAAACTGGCCACCGCTGTGGAAACCTATCTGAAGTCCAACGGCATGGCCGAGGATGTGAAGAACTATTCGTGGGCGTTCAACCTGGTGCAGGACAAGAACATCAACGCCTTCTGTATGCCTGGCGGAAAGATTGTGGTCTATGAGGGACTGCTGCCCGTCACCCAAAACGAGGCCTCGCTGGCCATTGTGCTCGGCCACGAGATAGCCCACGCCGTGGCGCGCCACTCGGCCGAACAGCTCAGCAAGCAGTACAGCCAGCAAACCATGACGCAGATAGGCGGCGCCGTGCTCGGAGCACTCGGCATGGGCAGCACCACCACATCGGTCATTCAGGCCATTGCCCAGCAGGGATTCCAGTTTAAGAACCTCTCTTACTCGCGCGAGCATGAGTACGAGGCCGACCACATGGGACTCATCTTCGCCGCCATGGCCGGATACGACCCGCAGGTGGCCGTCACCTTCTGGCAGCGCATGGCTTCCAGCTCGAAGAATCAGCCCTCCGAAATCATGAGCAGCCACCCCAGCGATGCCAACCGCATCAAGATGATTCAGCAGTGGATGCCCGAGGCCCTGAAGTACTACAAGAAAAAGTAGGGGATTTTTTATAATGCATAATTCATAATGCATAATGCATAATATTTCATTTTCACCAGTGAATTAGTAAAAAAGTGAAATTGTAAAAAAGTGAAATAGTGAAATAAATGAATTTGTTGAGACTCCTTTTCCGTTCACCTCGGCCCGCATCAGTTAGCGACATGCCGGCCGAGGTGAGCCGTTTGTGGCGGCGCAAAGGCTTTACCGCCATGACCGTGTTTGGCCATATCTTTACCAGCGAGCAGGCCATGGCCGACCATCTCAACAGCAAGTTCAGCACACTCAAGAACCACGAGATGATTCACCTGCGACAGGCACAGTCGACGCACAACTCGTGGTTCCGCTTCTATGCCCTCTATTTCTGGTACTCCCTGCGGGCCCTGCGCTATTTCAGAAAGGTGAAAAACGCCGTCTATTATCTCAATCCCTTCGAGATAGAAGCCTACAGCCACCAGCACGACCTGCACTATCTCGACCATTGTGGCGAACAAGGGGCGCGCGAGTGGCGCCGCTTTGCCCGTATGAAACTCCGTGAGCGGGCCGAATACATCCGCCAGCACGGCATCGGGCGCCACTAATGTCCTCTGTTTCAGGGCGTTTGGTGGTGTAAGGGCATGCATCGGCAGGCAATTTGTCACAAGGTCACAAAGTCACTTTGTCACCGTTTTCCCTATTTCATTTTTTTTGTTAATAATATGTTATAGATATATATATAATATTTAAATATTATATATATATCTATAAAGGGTTTTTTCAAGCCTTAACGGTGACATTGTGACAAAGTGACTTTGTGACTTTTTGTAGGAGAAAACGTCTTTAACTGACTGATAATCAATGTGATATATGGAAATCTATGGTTGTTAAATTCACTGTTTTGCATGCTTCCATCGTGCTCGTACCGATGGTTTTCTTACGGTGGAGCATTGTCCGACAAGGGCAAACGCCTCGGTGGGGAGAGTAAAAAAACACTTCCGCGTGATATGTTAATCTTCCCAAAACCTTCGTTTGTTCGAGTTTTTTTTCGTAAATTTGCATAAGATTTTTAAACATCCAACATATTCATTAGTCAAATATAAAATTATAAAATATGATAGAATATTTTGCAGCACATTTATGGCAGATGTGGGCTTTGATAAGCTTCATTTGTCTGATTCTGGAACTGATGAACGGCGATTTCTTCATCATGTGTTTTGCCATTGGCGGAGTTTTTGCAGCCGTTGCGGCCGCCCTGGGCCTGGGCATTTACGGGCAGCTGCTTGTGTTTGCCGTGTTCTCGGTGCTTAGTTTGTTCTTCGTGCGTCCGTTCGCGCTGAAGTATCTTCACCACAGCGGCGAAGAGCGGGTGAGCAATGCCGAGGCGCTCATCGGGCGCGTGGGAACCGTGAGCGAGGCCATTGAGGCTGGCGGCTACGGCCGTGTGGCCATCGACGGCGACGACTGGAAAGCCACGTCGGTGGGCGGAGTGGCCATTGCCAAAGGCCAGCACGTCAGGGTGGTGAGCATGGAGAGCATCATCCTCACCGTAGAAATGGTTAATTGATAATTGACAATTGATAATTGATAATTGATAATTCAAATTTAAGTTTTAAGCTATATGACAACTTATATTTTCATCGCCATTGTGGTGCTGGCCATCGTTTTCATCAAGATGAGCCTCGTGATTATCCCTCAGTCCGAAACCAAGATTGTGGAGCGTCTGGGTAAGTATTATGCCACGCTCAAACCGGGCATCAACATCATCATCCCCTTCATCGACCGTGCCAAGACGTTCATCACCATGAACCGCGGGCGCTACGTCTATTCCACCAGCATCGACCTTCGTGAGCAGGTGTACGACTTCGACCGCCAGAACGTGATTACCAAGGACAACATCCAGATGCAAATCAACGCGCTGCTGTACTTCCAGATTGTTGACCCCTTCAAGGCCGTCTATGAAATCAACAACCTGCCCAACGCCATCGAGAAACTCACGCAGACAACCCTGCGTAACATCATTGGTGAGCTGGAGCTCGACCAGACGCTCACCTCACGCGACACCATCAACACCAAGCTGCGCGCCGTGCTCGACGATGCCACCAACAAGTGGGGCATCAAGGTGAACCGCGTGGAGCTGCAGGACATCATTCCGCCCGAGAGCGTGCTCTCGGCCATGGAGAAGCAGATGCAGGCAGAGCGCAACAAGCGTGCCGCCATTCTCACCAGCGAGGGCGACAAGCAGAGCGAAATCCTTCAGTCGGAAGGTGAGAAAATGGCCACCATCAACCGGGCAGAGGCTCAGAAACAGCAGGAAATTCTGCGTGCCGAGGGTGAGGCGCAGGCCCGCATCCGCAAGGCTGAGGCCGAGGCCAAGGCCATAGAGCTCATTACCGAGGCCGTGGGCAAATCTACCAACCCCGCCAACTATCTGCTGGCGCAGAAGTACATCCAGATGATGGAGGAGCTGGCCAAGGGCGACAAGGCCAAGACCGTTTATCTGCCCTACGAGGCTACCAACGTGATGGGCTCCATCGGCGGCATCAAGGAACTCTTTAAGGGAGAGTGAGCTTAGAGTTAGGAGTTAAGAATTTAGAGTTAGGAGTTAGGAGTTTAGAGTCAGGAGTTAGGAGTTTAAAGTCAGGAGTTAGGAGTTTAAAGTCAGGAGTTAGGAGCCTGATTCTTCATTCTTCATTTTAAAGATATTATGCTGAACATCTGTATTGTTGTGGGAGCGCGTCCCAACTTTATGAAGGTGGCGCCCATTGTGAGGGCCATCAACAAGGCGAAGGCCGACGGCGAAGCCATCAACAGCACCCTGGTATATGCCGGGCGTGCCGACGACCCCACTCTCGAAGCCTCGCTGTTCGACGACCTGCAGATGGCGCGCCCCGACGTGTGCCTGAATGTAGATTGCGAGAACCTCAACGAGCTGACGGGGCAGGTGATGACCAAGTTTGAGGCTTACTTGCAGCAGAATGCCACCGACGTGGTGATAGTCGTCGACGACCTCGCGTCAACCATGGCTGCGGCCATTGTCACCAAGAAGCAGGGGCTCACCTTGGCCCACTTGGTGGCCGGAACCCGCTCGTTCGACATCCACATGCCCAAGGAAATCAACCGCCTGGTGATCGACGGACTGTCCGACCTGCTCTTTACCGCCGGCATCAGCAACAACAGCATCACCAACCGCGAGGGAGCCGAGCAGAGCCGCGTCTATATGGTGGGCAACATACTCATAGACAACCTGCGCTTCTACCACACGCTGTGGCGCCGTCCGGCAGTAGTCGATGAGCTGGGGCTCAAGGAGGGGCGCTACATCGTGTTTACGCTCAACCGCAAGGCGCTGATGGCCGACAAAGCCAATCTCGCCAGCATGCTGGGCACCATGGTGAGCACAGCCGGCAGCTCACCCGTGGTGGCTCCGTTGCGAGGGGCAGCTGCGGCAGCCGTGCGCGAGGCGCTGGGCAACAATATGGGCTCGCTCCACATTGTTGAGCCGCTGGGCTATCTGGAGTTTGGCTGGCTCACGGCTCATGCGCAGGGCATCGTTACCGACTCGGGCAATGTGGCCGAAGAGGCAACCTTCAACAGCGTTCCCTGCATTACGCTCAACAGCTACACCGAGCACATAGAAACCGTCAAGGTGGGCTCAAACGTGCTCGTAGGCGAGGATGCCGGACGGCTGGGCGAAGCACTTGCCGACATGCTTTCGGGCAACTGGAAGCAAAGCAGCCTGCCCGAACGCTGGGACGGACGCACGGCCGAGCGCATCGTGCAGATTCTTTACAATAAACAATAACCAATAAACCATTACCAATAACCAATAAACAAGAAACGTTCAACACGCAACACTAAACTTTAAAAAAAATCGAGTATTAAAATGAAAAGAATTGTTTTTGCTGCTCTTATTGCAGCTTTCAGCTTATTGACCGCACAGGCCGACGATGTGATGAAGAAAAATGCTGACGGCACCTACGTCGTCAACACCACTACGCTGGCCAAGGAAGTGAAAGGATATATGGGCGCAACGCCCCTGGAGATACATATCCAGAAAAACAAAGTTGTGAAAATTGTGCCCCTCAAGAACCAGGAGACACCTAAATACTTTGCCCGCATCAAGAAACTCCTGCTCAACCAGTGGGAGGGGCTGAAAGTGTCGAAGGCCGCTGATGCCAAAATCGACGGCGTCACCGGCGCTACCTTCTCGTCGGACGCTGTAAAAGAAAACGTGAAGCGAGGCCTGCAGTACTACAAGCAGCACAAGTAGAGCCTCGGGCGCTAAAACCTACCATTACTATGAAAAATTGCAGATGTTTATGGCTCGTTGCAATGCTGGTCTGCCTGTCGGCAACGGCTTTTGCCCAGGCCCCCAACGGCACCGGCAGATACTATGAGAGTGCCAACAACACCAAAGGCCGCGAACTGAAGACGGCTCTGTTTCAGATTATCAAAAATCCCGAAGTTGATTCCTACGACCAGTTGTGGGTGGACTATGGCTATTCCGACCGGCGCGACGACGGGATGATTTGGGACATGTACTCGGGCATCACCAACTATGAGATTGGCGGCGACAAGCAGGGAGCCACCATCAGCAAGGAAACCAGCAGCTACAACCGCGAGCACTCGTTCCCCAAAAGCTGGTTTGGCGAAGAAGCGCCCATGTATTCCGACCTCATGCACATCGTGCCCGTTGACAGCTGGATAAACTCCATGCGCAACAACTATCCCTACGGCGAAACCAAAGGCGAGAAAAACCACTCGGCCGACTATTTCAGCAAACTGGGAAAATGCACCGTCAGCGGCTATTCGGGAACGGTTTTCGAGCCCAACGACGAGTACAAGGGCGACTTTGCCCGCATCTACTTCTACATGGCCACCTGCTACGAAGACCTCATCGGCTCATGGAAAGCCAAAAACAATGACACCGACATGCTCTCGGGCGACAACTATACGGCCTACGCCGACTGGGCTTTGCCCATGCTGCTGCGCTGGTCGGAGCAAGACCCTGTGAGCCAGAAGGAAATCGACCGCAACCGCATTGTGCAAATTGTGCAGGGCAACCGCAATCCGTTTGTCGATTACCCGGGACTGGAGCAGTATGTGTGGGGCGACAAAACCGACGTGGCTTTCGTCTATGATGATTATGAGAATGCTGTCATCACCGACGAAATCCCCGACCCATTGCCCGTGGAATCCTCCGACCCGTTGGTGGGCGAGCAGACCTTCGTGAAGATTGCGAGTACCATGGAGCTGGAGATGGGCTGCCATTACCTGGTTGTCAACGAAAAAAACAATACTGCATTGTCGGCCACAAACATGTACAGCAGCTATATCATTCGCAAAGACGAGCCCGTCACCATTACCGACAACACCATCACCACCGAGACGGGTGTAGCCGACAAACCCTACACACTCTATGTTGACGGCCAACTGGGAGCCTACACCCTTTACGACCCCGTTGCCAACAAATACCTGGCACAGACCGACAACTCAAAGAACAACCTCTACGACGTTGACGACGATTCAGAGCTCGTCGTTGACGGCAGCGACGCAGCTTTGTGGCGAATCAGGTTCGAAAAAGGAAACGTCAAGCTTATCAACAAGGACAACGGACGCTACATTTTGTATAACGAGAACAATCCGCGATTTTCCACCTACCAGAAACCCAGCGAGCATGTTTTGCCCGTGCAGCTCTATAAGCATGTGGTTTCCGACGGCGTGAAGCCCGTTCCTGTCCGTCGCAGCAGCCTGATGGATGTCTATACCGTCTATGGCGTCAAGGTGCGCACAGCCCGCAGCCTGACCGATGCTTTGGAGGGTCTTCCGCAGGGCGTTTACATCGTTGGCGGACGTAAGTTTGTGGTCAGATAATTCGTCAATAATGTTCTGGGAATTCGTCATATTATTCTAGGAATTCGTAAAAATGTTCTGGGAATTCGTAAAAATGTTCTAGGGGGGGATTTACAGTCCCCCCTTGTTTTAGAAGCGTATTGAATCAATGGAGAAACGAACAATACCAGTGGTAGGCATGATGTGTGCCGGCTGTTCGGCGGCAGTCGAGCGGAAACTCAATTCGCTGGAGGGCGTCGCGCAGGCGTCTGTCAATCTGCCTGGCCGCTCGGCCTTGGTGGAGTACGATCCCGAGCGCATCAGTCTTCAGCAGATGAAAGACGAGATTCAGCGCGCCGGCTACGATCTGGTGATTGAGCAAGACCGCAGCGCCGAGGCCATCGAGCACCGCTCCATGGTGTTGCTGCGCCGCAAGGTGTTGCTCTCGTGGCTGTTTGCCCTGTTGGTCATGGCCATCAGCATGGGGTGGATAAGTCTGGGGCCATCATCATCCATCACCCACCACCCATCACCCATCACCCAACACCCATCATCCACCCCCTTCGCCAACCAGGTGATGCTCATTCTGGCCTTGCTCAACTTGGTGTATTGCGGCCGTCAGTTCTTTGTCAACGCCTGGCGCCAGCTCCTTCACCGCTCGGCCAACATGGATACGCTGGTGGCCATGTCAACGGCCATTTCTTTCCTCTTCAGCGTGTTCAATACGTTCTGGGGCGAACAGTTCTGGGGCAGCCGTGGTATTGAGTGGCACACCTATTTCGATGCGTCGGTTATGATCATCACCTTTGTGCTGACGGGCCGCCTGCTGGAGGAGCGCGCCAAAAACAGTACAGCCTCTGCCATTCGCGGACTCATGGAACTGGCCCCGAAGACCGCCCGGCTGGTGAGCCGATTCCCCACGTCGCCCGATGTGGAGGATGTCTCCGAAGTGCCACTCTCCACGCTGCAGCCTGGCGACATCATCGAGGTGCATGCGGGCGAGAAGATTCCTGTGGACGGGGTGGTGCAGGCTGCCCAATACGCGCTCATCGACGAGTCGGCCATGACGGGCGAGGCGGCATTGGTGGAGAAACGTGACGGCGACCAAGTGCTGGCCGGAACCATTTGCCGACAAGGCAGTTTCCGCTTTAAGGCGCGTCAGGTGGGTGAGCAGACCGTGCTGGCCAACATGATACGCATGGTGCAGGAGGCGCAAGGCTCCAAGGCTCCCGTGCAGCGTGTGGTTGACCGAATTGCCTTGGTCTTTGTGCCTGGCGTGCTGGCCGTCGCGCTGCTCACGTTTGTGCTTTGGATGCTCATTGGCGGAACCGCTCAGTTGCCGCGCGCAGTATTGTCGGCGGTGTCAGTACTGGTTATTGCCTGCCCCTGTGCCATGGGACTGGCCACGCCCACGGCGCTGATGGTGGGCATTGGCAAGGCTGCCCAGAAAAGCATTCTCATCAAGGATGCTACCGCCCTGGAGAACCTGCGCCACGTCAACGCCATGGTCATCGACAAGACTGGCACGCTGACCGAAGTGGTAGAGGAAAGTGGAGAGAGAAAAGTGGATAATGGAGAGCGGGGAGTAGAAAGTGGAGAGAGAAAAGTGGAATGTGGAGAGCGGAGAGTGGAGCGGCTCAAACCCCACGCCCGCGAAGCCATGGAACAGTTGCAGCAGCAGGGCATAGAGGTTTACATGATGAGCGGCGACAAGGACGAGAACGTGCGCCGATGGGCTGCTGAGGCTGGTATCTGCCACTGGCAGAGCCAGGTGATGCCTCAGGACAAAGAGAATCTGGTGCGCCGTTTGCAAGCAGAGGGCAAGCAGGTGGCCATGGTGGGCGACGGCATCAACGACTCGCAGGCCCTGGCCTCGGCCGATGTGAGCATAGCCATGGGGCGGGGCACCGATGTGGCTATGGACGTGGCACAAGTGACGCTCATGGGTTCCGACCTGCGGCGCATCGGCGATGCCATACGTCTGTCTCATCGCACGGTGGGCATGATTCGGCAGAATCTGTTCTGGGCGTTCATCTACAATATTATATGTATTCCGTTGGCGGCAGGACTGCTTCGCCTGTTTGGTGTGGATTTCCAGATTACGCCCATGTGGGCCAGCGCCTTGATGGCTTTCAGCAGCGTCAGCGTGGTGCTCAACAGTCTGCGGCTGAAGCTGGTGGGGTAGAGAAATGCAGGAATGTCAGTTGGTGGGAATAGTAGATGCAGGCGGGGGAGTGTTGGCCGGCGGCATGGGCAGCCGGTAGTCGGGCAGGCGTATTTCTTCTACGGCTACCTGAATGCTGAAGGTGGGCGAGAAATTATATTTCACGGCAGCCCCGATGCGGTCGCCAATGGCACCCATGTCGTAGAGGGGCATCATCATGTAGGGATGGCGCACGCCGCCCAGTTTGTTGTTGGTGAGCGATTTCTGCCCGTAGAGGTAAGCCTCCCAGTGCTCGTTGAACCGGTAGCCAATGATGGCACTAATGCCAGCGCCGCGCCATGAGTCGCTGCCCCACGAAACATTGTTCAGATAGCCGCCTATGGCTATTGAGAGACGGTCGGTAATGGGCTGGGCGAACATCATCGAGATGTTCTGCTGAAAACCGGCCCCCTTGTGCCATGCGTTCTTGCCAAGCTGAGCGAAAACCGACGCGCCAAGATTCACGTTGAGCCCCTGGTGCAGCGGCCAGCCGTACCATCCGCCCCAATAAAGCGGCGAGAGGTAAGGAGTGAGTGCATAGTGGTAAGAGGGTAGGGGCTGTCCGAGTTGGTTGACGGGCAGAAGTGCCAGCGGGTCGGCTCCTTTGTCGGATGTTGGTTGCGCGGATTGCCGATTCTCATGAACATTGGCGGGTGCTACGTTCTTCTCGTGGCTGGAAACAGGTGCCTGCTGGTAGCCCTGCACCTTGAGCGTATCAACTGTAGAGGGCAGCTGGCGTCTCACCTCCTGCGCTTCGGCAACGGTGGCCATAAGGAGTGCCAGGAGCAATATGATGGTTTGCGGTTTCTGCATGTTGTAGTTGTTTGACTGATTAGCTGCTGCAAAAATAGGAAAAACTTCCGTAAAGTGTACCGAAGGGCAGTTATAATTTTTCTTTTTTGGCTATTGAGACGAAAAATGAAATGTTTTTTGCAATTTTTCTTCCAAATTGTTGCACGTTTCGCGGAAATGTTTTACTTTTGCAACCGAAATTTAAAAATATTAGAAATATGAATGCTCTGAACGCTTCTTATTATTACTTCTACTTTTACTTTGCAGGCCACTGTGAAGCGGGAAGTTGCGTGTAGAGTTCAACTTAAAATGATGTTCAAACAAAGAAACAGATAAAAGGTTCCCGCTTCACTTCAATGAGTGAGCGGGTTTTTTTGTAAATGCATCATGAGTAATGCATAATGCATAATGAGTAATGCATAATATAGAATGCAAATAGTGTGTGAAATTGTAAAAATAGTGAAATAGTAAAATCATTAAATGAAACGTATAGCCATTCAAGGATTGCAGGGGTCGTTCCACGACATTGCGGCGCATCAGTATTTCAACGGTGAGCAGATGCAGCTCATCTGCTGCTCAACATTCGAACAGGTGTTCGAAAACATGAAGCGCGACCCTACGTGCATCGGCATGCTGGCCATCGAGAACACCATTGCCGGCAGCCTGCTGCACAACTACGAGCTGCTGCGTGACTCGGGCACCACCGTGGTGGGCGAGCACAAACTGCACATTGCCCATTGCATCTGCTGCCTGCCCGACGACAACTGGGCTACCATCAGCGAGGTTCACTCACATCCCGTGGCGCTGATGCAGTGCCGGCAGTTCCTGGCCAACCATCCCGATATCAAGAATGTGGAGGCGGAAGATACCGCCGGCTCAGCCAAATACATCAGCGAAAACCAGTGCCGCGGCTGGGCTGCCATCTGTCATGCCGACGCTGCCCGCATGTATGGACTGAGGATTCTGGAAGACCACATCGAGGACAACAAGCACAATTTCACACGTTTTCTGGTGGTGAGCCATCCCAACAAGGCCGACATGCTACGCCCGCTGACCAAAGCCAACAAGGCCAGCATCGTTTTCTCGCTGCCCCACGAGGAAGGGTCGCTCTCGCATGTGCTGGCCATTCTTTCGTTCTACAAAATCAACCTTACCAAAATACAGTCGCTGCCCATCATCGGCCGCGAGTGGGAGTATTTGTTCTATGTCGATGTGATGTACGACGACCTGACACGCTACCGACAGTCCATCGACGCCATTATTCCACTGACCAAAGACTTAATTATTTTAGGAGAATACGAAGATGGAAAACAAACCTATTAAAACCATACAGCCCGCCGAGCGGCTGAAACTTGTCAGCGAATACTATTTCAGCCGCAAACTGAAAGAGGTGGCCCAGCTCAACGCCGAGGGCAAAGACATCATCAGTCTGGCCATTGGAAGCCCCGACATGCCGCCCTCGCAGCAAACCATAGAGAAACTATGCGAGGTGGCGCGTCGCCCCGATGCCCACGGCTATCAGCCCACCATGGGTACGCCCGAATTGCGCGAGGCCATGGCCGATTTCTACCAGCGCTGGTACGGCGTCAGCCTCGACCCGAAGAGCGAAATTCAACCCCTCATCGGCTCTAAGGAAGGCATACTGCACGTCACGCTGGCCTTTGTCAACCCTGGCGACCAGGTGCTGGTGCCCAATCCCGGTTATCCCACCTACACGTCGCTCTCCAAGCTGCTCGGTGCTGAGGTGGTGAACTACGACCTTCGCGCTGACAACGGCTGGCAGCCCGACTTCGACGCATTGGAACAGATGGACCTGAGCCGCGTGAAGCTGATGTGGACCAACTATCCCAATATGCCCACCGGAGCCAACGCCCAGATGCAGACCTACGAGCGGCTGGTGAGCTTTGCCCGCGAGAAGGGCATCGTGGTGGTGAACGACAATCCCTATTCGTTCATTCTCAACGAGCATCCCATTTCGCTGCTTCAGGTGCCTGGGGCCAAGGACTGCTGCATAGAGTTCAACTCCATGTCGAAGAGCCACAATATGCCGGGCTGGCGTGTGGGACTCTGTGCCACCAACGCCACGTTCATCAGCTGGATTCTGAAGGTGAAGAGCAACATAGACAGCGGCACGTTCCGCGCCATTCAGCTGGCCGCCGCCGAGGCTTATCACAACGAGCCCGAATGGCACGTGCAGGCCAACCGTAAGACCTATGCTGAGCGCCGCCACTATGCCGAGGAAATCATGCGCCAGCTGGGCTGTACTTACGACCCCGAGCAGGTGGGCATGTTTCTCTGGGGCAGGATTCCCGACAGTTATCAGAACGTGGAAGACCTCACCGAGCGTGTGCTTCACGAGGCCCGTGTGTTCATCACTCCCGGCTTCATCTTCGGCTCCAATGGCGAGCGTTACATCCGCATTTCGCTCTGCGCCAAGAAAGAGAAAATTGAAGAGGCACTCCGGCGCATCCGCCAGGTGTTTCAATAGGATGAGTGCTAGTAACGAAACAAAGAAATAACTAAAAAACAAAATAACACAATGGAACTAGAATTAGAACCCCTGAAACTTCCGAGCGACAACGAACGTCCGTTCGTCATTGCCGGCCCCTGTTCGGCTGAGACCGAAGAACAAGTAATGACCACTGCACGCCAACTGGCTTCGAAAGGCTGCCACAACTTCCGAGCCGGTGTGTGGAAACCGCGCACCAAGCCCGGCGGATTCGAAGGCAACGGCGAGAAAGCTCTGCCTTGGATGAAGCGCGTGAAAGAAGAAACGGGCATGAAGGTGGCCACCGAGGTGGCTACGCCCGAGCATGTGGAGCTGGCCATGAAATACGACATCGACATCATGTGGATAGGTGCCCGTACGTCGGCCAATCCCTTTGCCATGCAGGCGCTGGCCGACGCCATGCGCGGCATCGAGGTGCCCGTGTTTGTGAAAAACCCCGTCAACCCCGACCTGGAGCTTTGGATTGGCGCCCTTGAGCGTCTCAACCAGGCCGGCGTGAAAAAGTTGGGAGCCATTCACCGTGGTTTCTCCAGCTACGACAAGAAGATGTACCGCAACCTGCCCATGTGGCAGATTCCCATTGAACTGCGCCGCCGCATTCCGCAACTGCCGCTCATCAGCGACCCCAGCCACATTGGTGGCCGCCGCGAGCTCATCGCACCCCTCTGCCAGCAGGCCATGGACCTGGGCTTCGACGGTCTGATTGTAGAGAGCCACTGCTCGCCCGACGATGCGTGGAGCGATGCCAAACAGCAGGTAACGCCCGACGTGCTCGACTTTATTCTTTCGCTGCTCGTCATTCGCGACGAGAAAGCTACCACCGAGGGCATTCACGAGCTGCGTAAGCAGATTGACGAGATTGACAATCAGCTGGTGGAACTGCTGGCCAAGCGTATGCGCGTGTGCCGTGAGATAGGTACCTACAAGCGCGAGCACAACATGACCGTGCTGCAGCCCACGCGTTACAACGAAATCATCGACAAGCGTGGTGCCCAAGGTGCTTTGTGCAGCATGGACAGCGAGTTTGTGAAGTCGGTGTTCGAGGCTGTTCACCAGGAGTCGGTGCGCCAGCAAATGGAAATCATCAACCGATAGATGAATCTGGCGATTTTACGATTTCACTATTTTACAATTTCACAATTTGACAATTTAAAATAGTGAAATCGTATCATCGTAAAATTGTGAAATTGTGAAATTGAAAAATAGTAAAATCAAACCATGCGAATATTAGTTTTAGGCGCAGGCAAGATGGGCAGCTTCTTCATCGACCTGCTGAGTTTTGAGCACGAGGTGGCTGTTTTTGAGAAAGACCCCAAACGCATGCGCTTCACCTACAACTGCCAGCGGTTTACACAACTGGAGGAAATAGGCGAGTTTAAGCCCGAACTGGTCATCAATGCAGTCACGCTGAAATACACTATTCCAGCCTTCCGCGAGGTGATGCCCTTTCTGCCCAAGGACTGCATCCTGAGTGACATCGCCTCGGTGAAAACCGACCTGAAGGAGTTTTACGAGCAGGCGGGCATGCGTTACGCTTCGTCGCACCCCATGTTTGGCCCCACCTTCGCCAACCTCAATCAGCTGAGCGAGGAGAATGCCATCATTATCACCGAGGGCGACTTCATCGGGCGTTTGTTCTTCAAAGACCTCTACCAGAAGCTGGGACTGAACATCTACGAGTACAGTTTCGAGGAGCACGACCAGACCGTGGCCTACTCGCTCTCCATTCCGTTCGTCTCTACGTTTGTCTTTGCTGCCGTCATGAAGCATCAGGATGCTCCTGGCACCACCTTCAAGCGCCACATGCGCATTGCCAAGGGTGTGCTGAACGAGGACGACTACCTGCTGCAGGAAATTCTGTTCAACCCCTACACGCCGGGGCAGGTGTCACAGATCCGCACCGAACTGAAAGAGCTGCTCGAAATCATCGACAACCGCGATGCAGAAGCCATGCAACGCTATCTGCAGAAAATTCGCAACAACGTAAGGCGTGACATCGAAATCAAGCAATAGATTAGGTGTTAGGTGTTGGGTGTTAGGTGTTTAGAGTTAGGAGTTTACGGTATACCGTTTACAGTTTACAGAATCTGCGTAATCTGTGTAATCTGTGTAATCTGTGTGACAAAGATCTAATTTCAATGTTCAATGTTCAAAGAATCTGCGTAATCTGTGTCGTCTGCTTCATCTGTGGTTCTGCACCTGTCCACGCCCAAACCCGCCGCAAAGCCGTCAGGGCCAAAGTGGATAGCGTGTTGCAGAGCAGATACGAAAGGGTGAAGTACGACACGGCCTTCATCGGCCGGCCCAAAGCACGGCTCACGCTCAAAGGGCGAGTCAATGTTTCGGGCAACAGTATCCATGCGCGCGGAACCGTCAACGATATCTATTCGAAAGCCCATCTGCGCACCAGCCGTAAGCTCACGCTGGCCATAGCGGCCAACTATCGCGGACTGTCGGCTGGCCTCGCACTCAATCCTGCCTCTATTTTTGGCAAGAAAAAAGACTATGAGTTGAACGTCAACTTCTATAGCAACCGCCTGAGCCTGGATGCCAGCTACCACAACTCACACACGCTGTCGGGCGACATCGAGCGTAATGGCATGTCGCACCTCGAAGAGGGCTATGCCGACATGAAAGTGGTCAACCTCGCTGCCTACTACACCTTCAACCATCGCCGCTTCTCCTATCCAGCCGCCTTCACACAATCCTACATTCAGCGGCGTTCGGCTGGCTCGTGGCTGGCGGGAGTGTCGTTTCAGGGCGGCACCATCAAGAACAGCGAAAGTGCTCCTGCCACCTTGCCCCAGATGCGCATCGAGGCCGACAACTTGGGCATTGGCGCGGGCTACGGTTACAACTTCGTTCTGGGTCAAAAATGGCTCATCCATCTTTCTGCCCTCCCCACCGTGGTGGTGTTCAATCACAACAACCTCACCATCAACGGCGTGCGTAAGTCGGCCAAAGCCATGAGGTTCAACATGATTTTCAACGAGCGGCTGGCTTTGGTGCATAATTTCTCCGACCGCTATTTTGCCGGTGCTACCGCCGTGATGAACAACACTCTTTTCGACGACGAGGTGGTGGTCATCAATCAGAACAAATGGCGTTTCCGCGCCTTCTTCGGAGTCAGAATACCCTGACCTCTCAAACTTCAACCTTCGTACATACGGCATGAAACACACTCTCTGGCAGTTTTTTCTCAGCATCATTCTGCTTTGCGCAAGTTTTTCTGATGTTCTTGCGCAGACGGCAGAACACGTCGAGGATGCTCCCGGGCTGACGCTTGTAGAGCTGAACTGCGAGAACCTCTTCGACTGCGACGACGACCCTCTTCACAACGATAATGAGTGGCTGCCTGAGGCCGTGCGTCGGTGGACACCGCGCCGCTATTGGCAAAAGCTCAACAACATTGGGCAGGAAATCATTGCCTGCGGCCAACAGACCGACGGCTCGTGGGTGCTGCCCGACCTGGTGGCTCTTTCGGAGGTGGAAAACGACTCTGTGCTCGTGGCTCTCTCGCGCCGCTCGTTGTTGCGCCGTGCGGGCTACGAATATGTGATGACCCACTCTGCCGATGAGCGAGGCATCGACGTGGCACTGCTCTTTTCGCCATTCTCTTTCCGACTGTTGCGCCACTATGCCCTGCGCGTCATTCCGCCCGAAGGCCGCCATGCTACGCGCGACGTGCTCTATGCCGCCGGCGAACTCACCACGGGCGACACCCTCCATGTGTTTGTGGTTCATGCTCCCAGCCGCTACCAGGGCGAACGGGCCTCGCGGCCTTTCCGGTTGCGAGTGGCCGACCGCGTGTGTCAGTCCATCGACTCCATTCGTCACCACGATGCCGATGCCCGCATTCTTGTGGCTGGCGACTTCAATGCCTACGCCACCGACCATTCGCTGCAGTATTACGAGCATCACGGTCTCGTCAACGTTGCCCGCAACGCACAAGGCACCCACGGCGCGCGCGGCACCTATCGTTATCAGGGCGAGTGGGGCAGTCTCGACCAGATTCTTGCCAGCACGTCGCTTGCCGCTGGCCTCGACAGCTGCGTCATTTTCGATGCGCCCTTCCTCATGGAAAAAGACGAAAAATACGGCGGGGTACAACCCCGCCGCAACTATCGTGGCATGCGCTATAACCGTGGCTACAGCGACCATCTGCCCCTCGTAGCCCGTTTCCGCCTAACCCCTAACTCTTAACTCCTAACTCCTAACTTCTAACTCCAAACTCTCTCCAAAGTTAGTATTTCAAAATCAGATACTCGAAAGGTTCGAGTGTCGTCTTTTCTTCAAGCTTCATTTTCTTGTCGGTCATCTCGTCTTCGGTTTCATGGCCAATCCATTCCTTGGGAGTCTGTATTGTTTTCTTCTCGTTGCGAACGTTGGCAACAACGAGGAAACGCTCTTCTGCATCTTTCTTTTCAAACACCAGCACGTCCTTGTCGGGATAAGCCGTCATGCTGCCTTTGCGCAGGGCTGCATGCTCGTTGTAGAGTGCGATGAGCGCTTTGTACTCGTTGAAGATCTCCGGCTTTGCCGTCCAGTCAACAGGCACATATTTGAAGAAGTTGATAGGCTCGGGATAGCCCACCTCCTGCGAACCGTAGATGAGAGCTCCTCCATGAGGGAAAATGCTGGCCACGTATGCAGCCATGGCGCCGCGGTCGTTGGTGAACTCCACGCAGGGCGTTGCCTCGGTTGAATGGTCGTGGTTGGTGGTGAAACGTAGTTTCATCTTGCCTGCCGGCAGGCTGTCGTACTCGGCCTTGTCGGCCTTGATGAGGTTATCGGCCGGAGCACCCTTGAACACCTTCACGAGCTCGTCTTTGTAGTCCCAGCCGTAGTTCATGTCGAAGCCGCCCACGGAGAAATTGTCCGAGTGCTTACCCTCTGCCAGCATCAGAATACGCCTCTTGCCGGCAGCAGCGCGTAGCTCGTTGATGGCTTCTTTCCAGAAATCGGCAGGCACACCGTCGGCCACATCGCAGCGGAACCCGTCGATGCCCACTTCCACAATCCAGAACTTCATGGCGTCGATCATCGCCTTGCGCATGTCCTGGTTGTCGTAGTTAAGGTCGGCTACGTCGTACCAATCCCACGGACGCGGATGGATAATGGTGTCGGCTTTCTCGTCGTGCGTGTACCAGTCGGGGTGGGCTTTCACCCAGGGGTGGTCCCACGCCGTGTGGTTGGCCACCCAGTCGAGAATGATGCCCATGCCGTGCTCGTGGCACACCTCGGCAAGATGCTTGAAGTCGTTGATGGTGCCAAACTCGGGGGCTATGGCCTTATAGTCGCTGATGCAGTAGGGCGAGTTCTTGCCCTTTTCAATGCCAATGGGATAGATGGGCATCACCCACATCACGTTCACCCCCAGTTCGCGGATAGAGTCAATGCGGGCTGCAACCGCATTGAGCGATTTCTCGGAAGCAAAAACACGTGGGTTCACCTGATACATGGCGATGTCGTCAACTGCAGGCATTTCGAATGCCTCTTGCTTGGCGTCCTTGGTGGGCTTGCACGAAGCCATGACAGCCAGAATGCCGATAAACAAAACAAACTTTTTCATCATTGTTCTTTGCTTTAGATTTTTAATGGTCAATGTTTAGGATTTTTACGTCACAAAGATAACACAAATGCCGCGTTGTTCTTCACTAAACAGCTCTTTTTTTCAACACTTACGTCATGCAACCGTTTGCACAAAAGCGAGTTCCCCGCCGCTTGTATTAAACATAACTGAGAAACAAGAAAAACATAGAAAAGGCATCTGTTGTTTTATTTCACGGCGTTATTATCGCCACGCCATGAGTTACGAAATTATCTCACGACGTTATTTTCGCCACGCCGTGAGTTACGAAATTATTTCACGACGTTATTATAAAATTCTCTAGAAAAATTGAAACTCGCGTCGTAAGATAATCTCAGAATCTCATGATCTATTGTTTTATTTCAAAATAACAGTTTCAAATACTTTGCTATTTTTGTCTTTTCCACATGAATTGTGTGTAGAAATTTTGTTTAGGGTAATAAATCCCCGAAAGGAATATGTTTTTCCCTGTTTTTCTGGTTTTTCTCTGTTTTCCTAAGAAGTCACCATTTGTTTGTTGTGCAATAATAATAATGGCTAAAAACGTGATTTTTTGAATTAATAACTAATAAATGATGGTGGTTTGCAGTTTTTTCCGTACCTTTGCAGAGTTTTTTTAAAGGCTAACGAAAAAGCCGACGATAACGATAAAAATAACGCTAACGATAACAAATACGAAAACGGTTTAAATCATTATGTTTGAGAATCTTAGTGACAGACTAGAACGGTCGTTCAAAATACTGAAAGGTGAAGGAAAAATCACCGAAATCAATGTGGCCGAAACGCTGAAGGACGTGCGCCGTGCGCTGCTGGATGCCGACGTGAACTACAAAGTGGCTAAGACATTCACCGACACGGTGAAGCAGAAAGCTTTGGGCATGAACGTTATCAACGCCGTGAAGCCAGGTCAGCTGATGGTGAAGCTGGTTCACGACGAACTGGCAGAGCTGATGGGTGGCGAGGCCGTGCAGCTGCAGCTGAAAAACAAACCTGCCATTGTGCTGATGTCAGGCCTGCAAGGTTCGGGTAAGACGACGTTCAGCGGTAAGCTGGCCAATATGCTCAAGGCCAAGCAGCACAAGAAGCCGCTGCTGGTGGCTTGCGACGTGTATCGCCCTGCAGCTATCCAGCAGCTGAAGGTGGTGGCTGAGCAGATTGGCGTACCCGTATATAGCGAGGACGGCAACAAGAATGTGGTTGAGATAGCCAACCATGCCATCCAGCAGGCCAAGGCGCAAAGCAACGATGTGGTCATCATCGACACCGCCGGCCGACTGGCCGTGGATGAGGAGATGATGCAGGAGATAGAGACGCTGAAGAACGCCGTTCAGCCCGACGAAACGCTGTTCGTAGTAGATTCGATGACGGGTCAGGACGCTGTGAACACGGCCAAGGAGTTTAACGACCGGCTGGACTTCGACGGCGTGGTGCTGACCAAACTGGACGGTGACACCCGCGGTGGTGCCGCGTTGAGCATCCGCACGGTGGTGACCAAACCCATTAAGTTTGTGGGTACGGGCGAGAAGATGGAGGCTATCGACGTGTTCCACCCCTCGCGCATGGCCGACCGCATTCTGGGCATGGGCGACATTGTCAGTCTGGTGGAGCGCGCCCAGGAACAGTACGACGAAGAGGAGGCCCGCCGCCTGCAGAAGAAAATTCAGAAAAACCAGTTTGACTTCAACGACTTCCTGAACCAGATACAGCAAATCAAGAAGATGGGTAACCTGAAAGACCTCGCTGCCATGATTCCCGGCGTGGGCAAGGCCATCAAGGACGTGGATATCGACGACGATGCCTTCAAGGGCATAGAGGCCATCATACGCAGCATGACGCCCAAGGAGCGCAGTCATCCCGAAATACTGAACAGCAGCCGCCGTCAGCGCATTGCTAAGGGCTCGGGCACCAACATTCAGGAGGTGAACCGGCTCATCAAGCAGTTCGACCAGACGCGCAAGATGATGAAAATGGTGACGGGCGGCGGCATGGCTGGCATGCGTGGCATGATGAAAGGAATGCCGAAAATGAAGAATTGACAATTGATAATTGATAATTGACAATTAAATTGTGAAATTGTGAATTGTGAAATTGTAAAATAGTGAAATAGTGAAATAGTTATATAATCATGCAACTGATTGACGGAAAGGCTACCGCTGCGGCCATCAAGGCAGAGATAGCTGAGGAAGTGAAGACAATTGTGGCCTCCGGAGGCAAACGCCCCCATCTGGCAGCCGTGCTGGTTGGCCACGATGGCGGCTCGGAAACCTATGTAAAGAACAAGGTGCTGGCCTGCGAGGCTTGCGGCTTTAAGTCGTCGCTTATACGCTATGAGGATGGCATCACCGAGGCTGAGCTGCTGGCATGCGTGGATAAGCTGAACAAGGATGACGACGTTGACGGATTCATCGTGCAGCTTCCCTTACCCAAGCATATTGACGAGCAGAAAATCATCGAAGCCATTGACTACCGCAAAGACGTGGATGGATTCCACCCCGTGAACGTGGGCCGCATGGCCATCGGACTGCCCTGTTTCATTTCGGCTACGCCGTTGGGCATTCTCACCTTGTTGCGCCGTTACAACATTGAGACGAGAGGCAAAAAGTGCGTCATTCTGGGACGCTCGAACATTGTGGGCAAACCCATGGCACAGCTCATGATGCAGAAGCAGTTTGGCGATGCCACCGTTACCGTTTGCCACAGCCGTTCGAAGACTCTGAAGCAGGAATGCCGCGAGGCCGACATCATCATTGCTGCCATTGGCCGGCCGAATTTCGTGACTGCCGACATGATAAAACCTGGTGCGGTGGTCATCGACGTGGGCACCACCCGCGTGCCCGACGCCACGCGAAAGAGCGGCTATCGTCTGAACGGCGATGTGAAGTTCGACGAGGTGGCTCCGTTGTGCTCGTTTATTACTCCTGTCCCCGGTGGCGTAGGGCCAATGACCATCTGCTCGCTGATGAAGAATACACTCTCGGCTGGCAAGAAAGAGTATTATAGATAACTGATAATTGATAATTGACAATTGATAATTGACAATTAAACAGATTTAGATAAATGTCGGCTGAAGAGTATTACCAGAAAGGGAACGAGGCCCGCAAGCAGGGTTTGTGGCACGAAGCCATCAACTGCTACATGGAAGCCATACGGCTTGACCCCGACAGCCCCGCTGTTGCGGCCAAGCAGATGCTCGACGACATTATGAGCTTTTATTGTAAAGACATGTATAATCCCTAAACATTGAAATAAAGAACTATGGCAAAGTTAAAAGGTGCTATTGTTGTTGACACGGTACGGTGCAAGGGATGTTCGCTCTGCGTGGTGGCTTGCCCGCAGAACGTCATCGCTCTGGCCGGAAAGGTCAACGTGCATGGCTATCCCTATGTGGAGGCCGTGCGTCAGGAGGCATGCGTAGGCTGCGCTTCGTGTGGCATAGTGTGTCCCGACGGATGTATAACTGTTTATCGTAAACGAATGGAGGAGTAACGCTATGGCAGAACAGAAAGAAGTTGTATTGATGAAAGGCAACGAGGCCATTGCCCGTGCTGCTATTCGTTGCGGTGTTGACGGATACTTCGGCTATCCCATTACTCCGCAGAGTGAAGTGATTGAGACGCTTGCCGAGCTGAAACCTTGGGAGACCACTGGCATGCAGGTGGTGCAGGCCGAGAGCGAGCTGGCAAGTATCTACATGGTGTATGGTGCTGCCGGTGCCGGCAAGCGCGCCATGACCTCCTCGTCATCGCCTGGCGTAGCCCTGATGCAGGAAGGCATCACCTATCTGGCTGGTGCCGAGTTGCCCGCCCTGATTGTCAATGTGCAGCGTGGCGGCCCCGGTCTGGGAACCATTCAGCCTTCGCAGGGCGACTATTTCCAGGCTACCCGTGGTGGTGGTAACGGCGACTACAACGTCATTGTGCTGGCTCCCGCCTCGGTGCAGGAGATGGCCGACTTTGTTGACCTGGCTTTCGAACTGGCCTTTAAGTATCGCAACCCGGCCATGATTCTCTCCGATGGTGTCATCGGTCAGATGATGGAGAAAGTGGTTCTGCCGCCGTTCAAGCCCCGTCGCACCGACGAGGAAGTGATAGCCCAGTGTCCGTGGGCTTCTACTGGCAAACCGAAGAGCCGTGAGCGCGTGGTGATTACCTCGCTCGAACTGAAGCCTGAGATTATGGAGCAGCGCAATCTGCACTTGCAGGAGAAGTATGCTGAGATTCGCGAGAAAGAGGTGCGCTACGAAATGCAGCAGTGCGACGATGCCGAATACGTGATTGTGGCCTTTGGCTCGGCTGCCCGTATTGCAGAGAAGTCGGTTGAGCTGGCACGTGCCGAGGGCATCAAGGTGGGGCTGTTCCGTCCCATTACGCTGTGGCCGTTCCCCACAAAGGAGATAGCCAATGTGGCAAAGGGAAAGAAGGGCGTGCTCGTGGCTGAAATCAATGCCGGACAGATGGTTCAGGACGTTCGTCTGGCCATCAACGGAGCCGTGCCCGTGGAGCAGTTTGGCCGCTTGGGCGGTATCGTTCCCGATCCTGAAGAGATTGTTAACGCATTGAAAACTAAAATGATGTAAGGCTATGGACAACAATCAGATTATAGCACCAGAGAACTTGGTATATAAGAAGCCGACGCTTCTCAACGATAACAACATGCACTACTGCCCGGGCTGCTCGCACGGCGTGGTTCATAAGCTCATTGCCGAGGTTATCGAGGAAATGGGAATGGAAGAGAAGGCCATTGGTGTAAGCCCCGTGGGCTGTGCCGTGTTTGCCTACAACTATATTGATATCGATTGGCAGGAGGCTGCCCACGGACGTGCTCCCGCACTGGCTACAGGCATCAAGCGTTGCTGGCCCGACCGTCTGGTGTTTACCTATCAGGGCGACGGCGACCTGGCTTGTATCGGTACCTGCGAGACTATCCATGCGCTGAACCGTGGCGAAAACATTGTCATTATCTTCGTCAATAATGCCATTTATGGCATGACGGGCGGACAAATGGCTCCCACAACGCTCATCGGACAGAAGACGGCCACATGCCCTTACGGACGCGATCCCAAACTGCACGGTTATCCCCTGAAGATGGCCGATATTGCCGCTGGTCTGGAAGGTACCTGCTATGTCACCCGTCAGTCGGTGGAGTCGGTTGGTGCCATCAACAAAGCCAAAAAAGCCCTGAAGAAAGCCTTCCAGGCTTCGATGGACGGCAAAGGCTCAAGCTTGGTTGAGTTTGTCTCTACTTGCAACAGCGGTTGGAAACTCACACCCGCCAAGGCTAATGAATGGATGAAGGAAAACATGTTCCCCTTCTATCCCAAAGGCGACCTCAAAGACACTACGATTTGACAATTTGGCAATTTTCAATTTGACAATCTGGCTGCGCGTCAATTGTGAAATAGTGAAATAGAAAAATAGTGAAATAAAACGATGAAAAAAGAAATAATTATAGCAGGATTTGGAGGTCAGGGCGTGCTTTCAATGGGTAAGATTCTGGCCTATTCGGGACTGATGGAGGACAAGGAAGTGACTTGGATGCCTGCTTACGGTCCTGAACAGCGCGGTGGCACAGCCAATGTGACGGTTATCGTCAGCGACGAGCGCATTTCTTCGCCCATCCTCAGTAAGTACGACATTGCTATTGTGCTCAATCAGCCTTCGCTCGAAAAGTTTGAGCCGAAGCTCAAGCCTGGTGGCATTCTTATTTACGACGGTTTTGGCATTATCAATCCTCCCACCCGCCAGGATATTGAGGTGTATCGCATCGATGCCATGGATAAGGCTGCCGAGATGAAGAATGCAAAAATCTTCAACATGATTGTGCTGGGCGGA
Source organism: uncultured Prevotellaceae bacterium (assembly GCA_900315565.1). Taxonomy (GTDB): domain Bacteria; phylum Bacteroidota; class Bacteroidia; order Bacteroidales; family Bacteroidaceae; genus Prevotella. The sequence continues at coordinate 105,569 of OMZS01000002.1, forward strand.
CTGCTGAAAGTGTGTCCCGTGGTAGGTGATGGCGGTGTGGAGAAAGCTCTCTACAAGACTTTGCCCGAACGTCACCACGCTCTCATACCGCTCAATATGGAAGCTATCAAAGCTGGTCGTGAGATTATTAAGAAGCAGTAAAAATGAACAAGAAGTCGGTAACCATTCTATTGTTGGGAGCAGCCTTGTTGGCTGCTCCTGTGCATAGCGATGCCAAGCGTCCGCTGAAGCGCAAAACCACGGCTAAGGCCGACTCGCTCAAGCAAGTGTTTCTTTATAGTCCCAACGAGCGTGCCGGTCTGCACATTGCCACCCAGCGTGCCGACAAGCAGTGGTACGACATGGGTATGCTGGTGGGTAGCGACTATTCGAGCTGGGGTAGCGAGAAACGTATGTACAATCCATACGTCATACGTGCCAACGACGGCTCGTGGCGGGCTGTCTGGCAGGTGAACCAAACGGCTCCCTGCTTTGCCGCAGCTTATAGTCAGGACCTTGTCACCTGGCGTCCGCAAGATTATCCGCGCATGTCAGCACAAGGAGTGTTGTCGCCTGTCATTTTCAAGGTGAAGAGCGACGACCCGCAGAAAGAAAAGTTCATGATTTTCTACCGCACCCCTGACGAATCGCTCCGACAGACGATTGCCAGCAACGATTTCCGCACATTCTCACCCGACAAAGAGGCTGGTGAGCATGCAGAGGAAATGATTAGCAAGTACTCGCTGCTCAACGATACCGTCACCATTGATGGCAAGCGATTCACTGGAGCTATCTTCCCGCTGAAACCTTCGGAACTGAACAAAATTGTGGAGAGTTTCGACCGTCAGAAAGCTGAGGCCGAACTCAACAGCGAGGCAATGAAAGACGATGCCCACCGCTACGAGGGCATGAAAAACGTGCAGGCCACGCTCACCGTGTTCCCTAAACAGCAGAAGGCCATCAGCGACAAACTCATTGGCGTGTTTTTCGAGGACATCAGCTATGGTGCCGACGGAGGCCTGTATGCCGAGCTGGTGCAGAACCGCGACTTTGAGTATTCGTCGGTTGACCACAAAGACTGGAACGCCACCACAGCGTGGACTTCGCCTTCGAAAATTGTTATTCAGACCGACAATCCCCTCAGCAAGAACAATCCAAACTATGCCGTGCTCACCACCCATAGCATTACCAACAACGGATGGGACGGCATGGCACTCAAAGCTGGCGACAAGTACGACTTCAGTCTTTATGTGCGTTGCATAGATTGCAAGAAGAAAGACTTCACCGTGCAGCTGACCGAAAACGGAAAGACCGTTGCCACAGCCAAACTGCGTGCTCAAGGCGAAGGATGGCAGCAACTCACCGCCACGCTGGTTCCCCAGCAAAACACCCATAACGCCCAGTTGGTGGTCACTCCGCTGAAAAAAGGTGCCATGGCAGTCGATATGATCAGTCTCTTCCCGCAAAAAACGTTCAAAGGGCGCAAGAATGGCTTGCGCGCCGACCTGGCACAGGCCGTTGCCGACTTGCATCCCAAGTTTGTGCGTTTCCCCGGCGGCTGCATGAGTCATGGCGAAGGTCTGGGCAACATCTACCGCTGGAGCCAGAGTGTTGGCCCGCTGCAGGACCGTGTGCCCGCCCGCAACCTCTGGAACTACCACCAGACGCGCGGACTCGGTTTCTTTGAGTATTTCCAGTTTTGCGAGGACATTGGCGCTGAGCCGCTGCCAGTGCTCGCTGCCGGCGTTCCCTGTCAGAATTCACCTGCCGACCAGAACGGCTACGGCGGACAGCAGGGTGGCATTCCCATGGACCAGATGCAGGAGTATATCGACGATTTGCTGCATCTCATTGAGTGGGCCAACGGCGACCCAGCCACCAGCCAGTGGGCCAAGATGCGTGCCGACGCGGGCCATGCCGCTCCTTTCCGTCTGAAGTACATCGGCATTGGCAACGAGGACATCATTTCAACCGTCTTCGAAGAGCGTTACGAAATGATTGCCCGCGCCATTCGCGAGAAGTATCCCGACATCAAGATTTGCGGCACAGCAGGGCCCTTCCATGCGCCGTCGGCCGACTATATTGAGGGTTGGCGTTTTGCCAAGGAGCACAAAGACCTGCATGACCTCGTGGACGAACATTACTACGAGTCGCCGGGCTGGTTCCTCAACCATCAGGACTACTACGACCATTACGACCGCAAAGGCCCCAAGGTGTATCTTGGCGAATATGCATCCCGCACTCGAACACTGGAGTCTGCGCTTGCCGAGGCCATTTACCTGTGCAACATAGAGCGCAACGGCGACGTGGTGAGCATGACCAGCTATGCGCCGCTATTCTGCAGCGAGAAGCATAGCAACTGGAATCCCGACATGATTTATTTCAACAGCGACAGCCTGACGCTTACCCCCAGCTACCACACTCAGCGCCTGTTCAGTCTGCACACGGGCAATCGCTACATAGGCTCGCAGCTTGAAGTCACAGCCGACTTCAAAACCCCCGAGACGCGCCTCTCGCAAGAGCGCAAACTCAACAAGCGCGTGGTGGCCAGTGTGGTGCGCGACACCCGCACGGGCAAAACCTACCTCAAGGTGGTCAATGCCTTGCCCGCACCGTTGAAACTCACCGTGAAGGGACTCAAGCTGCGCGCCACGGCCAAGACCGAGATGTTCTCTGGTCAGCCTGCCGACAATAGTGTTACTCCTGTTGCCGGAACCCTTGGTTCTGACGACGGCCTGCTCTCGGTTCCCGCTTATGCTGTTGTGGCAGTGGAACTGTAAACCCTTTCCCTGTTGAAAGCCACAAATAAAGAGTTCAGCGTTATGATTGCTCCTCATTGGTAAGAGCTGTCATAACGCTGAACTCATTTTATGAACCCGCAACTAAGCCGTTTTTACTTCACCAGTATCTTCTTGTTGTTGTGGATATACACGCCACGTTTCAGGTCGCTTGCGCTGACGCGCCGTCCCTGCAGGTCGTAATAGATGTCGTCGTCAGGGTTTTGCAGAATGGTAGGGTTGATGCCGCTACCGTCGTTTTTATACGTGAAAATGGTGTTATAAAGCCACCTCAAAGTTGATTGTTCACCTTCGTGGTTGTTGTTGTAGTAGAAAATCCTAAGGTCGTACTTGTAGTACTTAGGAATAAGCACTTCACTACCCATCGAGAAAGACACTGTGGCAGTTTCGTTAGGTTTCAGGCTGAGATACCAAACTCTTTGCCACTTCCAGGTGGGGTATCCTGTTTCGGGGCGGTAGATTTGATTTCCATGCTCGTCAATTTCATATACGAGTGTTGATACATCTATTACGTTGTTGAAAGTGGTAGTACCTTTGTTTGTGATTATGCACTCAACGTCGAGGTTGTTAAGCACCACGTTGTTATTAAGTCCACGCGTGTTTACTTTAGCTTCGAGGTTATACTCCGGGGCATCTGTCACAGTCAGTTTCCCTGTGTATATCACCTTTTTCCCGTCCCAGTCGGTGCAAATCCTGACATCGTGTGTTCCCTTTGCGGGGGCTTCGGTGCAGAAGTCGATGTAGTCCGACTTGCCCGGGTCAACGTATGCGCCCACTCCCGTTCTGATCTTCTCCTCTTTGTCAATCCAGAGGAAAAGCTCATTCTCGTAATTTGTACCGTTGTTTGTGAACCAAACGCGCATGTTCAGTTTCTCACCTTCGTATGCCGCATAATATTCCACTTTGTCAATCTTTATATTAGGCTCTGCTGAGGATACGCCAATATGAAGGTTGTTGCCGTTGATGGTGGCGGTATAGTGGCGCATGGGTGTGCCGTCGTCTGTCGTGTAGCGATACTCACGGTAATCTTCCCATTCCTTTGCTCCGCGGTTGCGGAAAATGGGAAACAGCTGATAGGTGCCGTCGGCCAGCTGGTTGCCCATGTTGAATTTCATGTTGAGGTTGGTGTATTCCTGACTGGTGTTCGACGAGCAAAGCTCCTTTTTCAGCAGTCCGTTCTGAAACAGGCCCCATCCGCAGTCCATGGTCTTGCCGTTGCTGTCGTGCCGCCTCATGGTGGCGCTGAGCTCGATGTCCTTGAAGTCGGCAGTCGAAGAGCTGCGCGTGAAGTCGGCTTTCTTAAGCGCATAACTGCCATAGTCAACGCTCACCACCGGCACGGCATCGTTGCCCTTATTCGGCTGGAAGCCGAAATAACCCGCCTGACTCACGTTATAACCGCTGAATTCTACAGCACCGTACTGATTCCAGCAATCGTTAATCACACCCAGTTTGTAAAAAATGTTGGCACTGCCGCGGTTAGTTTCTCCCAAGTTGACATGGAAATAGCCTCTTCCGTCGTAGCCGTCGATAATGAACTGGTGCGACTGGTTGCCAACTGCCCCTGCCGAGTAGGGCACGGGGCGCCCTGCCTTCAACTCGTTATACACCATATCCTCCCACACGTCGTGCGGATAGTTGCCCGCCAACAGATAGCGTGCGCCCTTGTCGTAATTGAAATACTTGGCTATAAGCTCATTGTCGAACACCGACGCTGAACCATCTACTGAGTATTGCATCTGCACGGCACAGCCCGCATACATCAGCAGTTTTGTCACCTCCTGGAATGCCTGGTCGTTCGTGTTAACATCCTTCCTGTAATCCACCATTTCGTAATTCAAATACATCTTTGAATAATTGAACGTGGTGGGCGGCAGTTCAGGCATTTCGTAACCATTCCATGTCTTATAGGCAGGAATAGGCACAGTTGTACTCTTGGGATACTGATAATAGTACATCAGCTGGGCAAGTGCAATGGCCACGCAGCCCACCATCGTGTTCCGTCCGACAATCTCGTCGAAAGGGCAGTAGAAATTTAGAGGTAGATACTGGTGCCATGTAGTCTTAATGAGCGGCACAATAGCTGGGCGGTTTGCTGCCGCTGCGGCCTTGCGGACAACAGGGGCACCCTTTTTCATTTGTGCTAACTGCTGCTCGTAGCCCAGGAGCATCACCTGCATGGCCTCGGGCATGAAATTGGGGTTGAAATCGTCGGCCTCGCTGTAGGCCAGTACTGGCTCTATGCGGTCGTCGTCGGCAACAATGACGAAGCCCCCGTTTGCCTCGTCGGCAAAGGCGAAGAGGTTTTTCATGCCGATGTCTTTGACTTTCAGCTGCCGCTGTGCGGGAGCAGCTTTCCTGCCGTTGATGGTGATGCTTTTGGTGCTCGCCAAAAACTCTTTGGCAATCTCTCTTGCTTTTTCCTGTCCGATGGGCTCAGCCATCAGCAGCAGAGGCATGGCCAAAACAAAGAATGTGGTTATTAGCTTTTTCATGATGCGTTGGATTATTATTATTAGACAATTATTCAGGAGTTAATAAGCTCAGGAACGGAGAAGTCATAATGATGACATTTCTTTCTGTTGACAAAAATAATGATAATAATGCAAACATACAAGCATTTCGCAGTTTTTTTGAAGCATTTCAACCTTTTCCGTACGATTTATCCATAAACGCTGGTATGCGAAAAACAAATGCGCGAGACATAAAAACCCGCCGTGAGTCTGAACAATAACTCACGGTGCGGTTCTCAAATTTTCTAGAGAATATCATGCTAACGTCGCGAGTTATTTTTTTATTACCGTGAAATAAAAAATTATCTCGCGGTAATAAATAAAAAATCTCTAGCTTGAATTGTTCACAAAGAATGAAGATTTACGCTACGCGCCTTTCAAAAACCAAGAAAAACCAAGAAAAACTAATAAAAACCGGGTGGGTACAAATAAAAACATGTTTTTCCTTGTTTGCTTTTGTTTTTCTTGGTTTTTGAAAGGCGCGTAGCGTAAAAAAAGAAACTAATGAATAATTCTGGCTAGTAAATCTGAACGTAACGCCTGATGCCTCAGATGCTGAGTTGCTGAATGCCGCCGTAGGGTACGAGATGAGAGAAGGCGTGCTCGTCGGCGGGGAAGAGTCCGGCGTAGATGGCAGCGGCAATCAGTACGCCGCCGTGGGCGAAAATGGCCACGCGGCGAAAGGGCTGCTGGCGCAGCTCTTCGAGAAACGAGGCCACGCGGCCATAGAACTGCGGAAAGCTCTCGCCGTTGGTGGTGGGCTTGTGCATGAAATCGTCGTACCACTCCTGCAACTTAGGGTCGCTGATGCTGTCGAACTGTTGCATCTCCCAGTCGCCCATGTTCATCTCCTTCAGCCGCAGGTCGAAGGTAATTGACAATTGATAATTGACAATTGATAAATGCTCTTGGCTAATTGATAATGGGTCACTGTTCATCTCTTTTCCTCCTTCTCTTCTCATACAGTATTCAGCCAGCATGCGGGCGCGGGTGAGGGGAGAGCTATATACGCGGTCGAACGGCATGAGGGGTTGAAGATTGCGCAGCGTTTCGGCAGCTTCCTGTTCGAAGGTGTCGGCCACGGGCACATCGGTCCATCCGTAGCAAGTGCCACGGGGAACGCCTACCGAGGTGTGACGAATCATGATGAGGTCCATAGGCATTAGCGGCTGCAGGTGATGGTCAGATAGAAACTCAACTCGATGAGCAGAAACATGGCACCGCAGCAGTCGCCAGTGTAGCCGTGCAGCCGTCGGTTGATGAAAAGATAGAGAAAATACATGACGAGGCAGGGCACGAAAATAGTCAAATCCCAGCGCAGCCATCCCTCGGTGATGCCTATATATAATAAAGGTATAAGCGGGAGCATGCCCTGAGCAAAGAGACTGAAGCCGGCAACGGGACTGAACTTGCGATAAACGGTGTGGTTCTTGGCTGTCTGCTCGGTGCGGGCGTATGGCAGGAACATGATGATTTGCCCGGCTACCATCTTGCTATAGGCGTCGCCGCCCAGCACGGCCAGGGCCGCATAGAAGGGCTGCAGGTGGAGCAGAGCAACGTAGAGCAGGGCGAAATAGAAGATGAGTCCCAGCACTCCGTAGGTGCCGATGCGCGAGTCTTTCATGATTTCGAGCACACGCTCGCGGTTGTTGCCGCCACCGCCGAAGCCGTCGCAGAAGTCGGCCAGCCCGTCCTCGTGCAGCGCACCGGTGATGAGGATGCGCGCCACGATGGCCAGCAGCAGGGCAATGGGGTAGGGGAACACCATGCTTCCGAAATAGATAATGGCGGCCATGATGCTGCCCGTAAGCCAGCCAACGAGGGGCCAGTGCTCCACCACGGTTTTATAGCATGACTCAGGTGGCTGACTGATGCGCCAGAATGGCAGACGGGTGAAAAAGATGAATGCCGCCAGAATGCGCTCGTACCACTTTGTGTTGTCGATATTTACTTCCATTGTTTACAGTTTACAGAGGGGTTGGATTAGAAATATTTCGTGATATTGGCATTCTGAAAGTTGTTCATTTCGTTCACCATACGCACGGCACTCTCCACGATGGGGTAGGCACATAACGCACCAGTGCCTTCGCCCAGTCGCATGCCTAAGTGCAGCAGTGGGCGCGCGTTCATCAGCTGAAGCATGAGCTTGTGGCCGCTCTCGTCGCCCTGGTGGCCAAAGATGGCGTAGCTGAGTACATCGGGGTAAAGCCGCGAAGCGGCCAGCATGCAAGCCGACATGATGAACCCGTCAACCATGACCAGCATCTTCAGTTCTGCCGCACGGAGCATGGCTCCGATGGCCGCAATCATCTCAAAGCCACCGAAATAGCGGAGGATAAACTTTGAACTTTGAACATTGAACTTTGAACATTGAACATTGAGCTTTGAACATTGAGCTTTAAAGTGGTTCACGGCTTTGGTCAATATCTCGCGCTTGTGCAGAATGCCCGGAGTGTCGAGACCGGCTCCCGCACCAATGCACTCGTCGAGTGGAATGTTGCCCAGCAGATGCATCCAGATGCTGCTAGCCGACGTGTTGGCAATACCCATTTCGCCGATGCACAGAATGTTGCACCCTTCGTCGGCACACTGGTCGGCCATTTCGCACCCCACGTCGATGGCACGGTCGAACTCCTCTTCGCTCATGGCTGGCTCATGAAGGAAATTGCGGGTGCCGCGCGCAATCTTGCGGTCGATGATGCCGCCTACGGAGCTCAGGTCGTAATCCACGCCCACGTCGATGATGCGCAGCCGGAATCCGTGCTGGCGACAGAACATATTCACGCCGCCGCCGCCACGGGTAAAGTTCATCATCTGCTGCCAGGTAACCTCGCGCGGGCTGACGCTGACGCCCTCGCGCTCAATGCCGTGGTCGCCGCCGAACAACAGGTGACAGGGATGGCTGAGCCGCGGCGAGAGCGTCTGTTGCGCCATGCAGATTTGCATGGCCAGCTCCTCGAGCACGCCCAATGAGCCTTTGGGCTTGTTCAGGTTGTCTATCTTGTCTTGAATGGCTGCCCGCAGTCGTTCGTCGGGTTTTTCTATATGGAATGTTCTCATGTTTGTTTGGTTTTTACCTTCATCGGAATGCCGCTCACCATCATCACCACATCGTCAGCACGTTCGGCTACGTACTGGTTCATCCAGCCCTGAAGGTCGGTGAACCGCCGCTGCACGGCATTGGTGCTCACACCGCCGCTGCCAATCTCGTTGGTCACAAAAATGAAGGTGGCATCCTGACTCGTAAATCGGTCGAACTCGGCCTTGGCGGTGGCGAGCGCCTGGTCAACATCCTGCGACTCATAGAAAAAGTTGGTCAGCCAGAGCGTAATACAATCGATAACCACCACGCGCCCCGACACATCGTGACGGCTGAGCCATTGCTCCTCCTCAATGTTGGTCCATTGTGGTCCGCGCCGCTGCTGGTGTCGAACAACGCGCTGGCGGAACTCGTCGTCCCACACGTGCGCAGTGGCCATATACACAGGCTGTTGGCTGAGGCTCAGTGCCACGCTTTCTGCATATTTGCTTTTTCCCGACCGTTGCCCGCCGGTAATGAGTATGATTCGTTTCATACGTGCGAAGTTACTACAAAAAGCGCGTTCGTACACTATTTTTAGGGTTAAAAAAGGTGATTTTTGCCTTTTTCTGCCTTTGGGGCTGCCAATCGGCCTGGTTTTCATCACAATTTGTCGTTTTTTTTTGGCAATTCCATTCTTTTTGAGTTATTTTGCACTCGCTTACGTTAACGGAAAAAGAAAAGTTTTTGATTATTATTCCATTATTATGAAGAAAATTGTTATGACGCTTGCCGCACTTGCTGTGGCAGCAACAGTGTCGGCACAGGCACTGACAGAAAGCAAATCCACCGACAATATCTACATTGGTGTGAACGGTGGCGTGGCTACCAAGACCGTCGGCAGCAACTGGCTGAAAAACCTCAATCCCAATGCCGGACTGCGCATCGGGCGTTATTTCACTCCTGTTTTTGGCCTTGCCGTAGAGGGTAATGCCTATTTCTCGAACAAGCCTTACAAGTCGTCGGCTACGGCCATCCGTTTCACCAACGTCTCGCTGCTTGGTACGGTAAACCTGAGCAACTGGTTCGGCGGTTATCAGGGACAACCGCGACCCTTCGAAGTGTCGGCAGTGGCTGGCTTTGGCTGGGCGCACCTCTTCTCGCACAACGTTTATAAGAAAGCCAACCATGCCACCTCGAAAGTCGGCATCGATTTTGCGCTTAACCTTGGCGAGAGTAAGGCTTGGCAGATTTATGTGGAGCCATCCATGACCTGGTGCTTCCTGGGCAGCGTCTCCAACCATGTGGCTGAGACCTACAAGGCTGGCGTGAACACCTATCAGCCTTCTTACAACATCAACAACTCTATGTTCCAGCTCAATGCCGGTATCATCTATCGCTTCCGCAATAGCAATGGCGAACACTATTTCACCACCGCACAGATTAAGGACCTCAGCGAAATCGACGCCCTCAATGCCCGCATCAACAGCCTGCGCAACGAGATTGTGGGTCGCGATGCCGACCTGGCCTCTAAGGACCGCGAGATTGCCGAGCTGGCACGCCAGTTGCGCGACTGCAAGAACGAGAAGAAACCCGTCATTGTTCAGCAGAACACAACATCCACGAACCTGTTGCCCACCGTCATCTTCCGTCAGGGCAAGTCGAACGTCGATCCCGCCCAAATGGCTCAGATTGAGCTAATTGCCATTTACATGCGCAACCATCCCGATGCCCGCGTTGAAATCAAGGGCTATGCTTCGCCTGAGGGCGATCCCGAGCTCAACCAGCGCCTGTCTGAGGCCCGTGCCCAGTCGGTTAAGGATGTGCTTGTCAATCGCTATCACATCGCTGCCAACCGTCTCACCACCGTTGGTTGCGGCCCCACCGCTACGCTCTTCGAGCAGGTTGAGTTCAACCGCGTCGCCACTTTCAACGACAACACGAAGTAAGCCTGTCTGCTGAGCCAATTCTCTCGCAGAGAGTGCAGAATAGTTTTTCTCACACAGAGGAACAGAGTATAAGGAGTTTTCATAGTGCTCCTTTTACTCTGTTCCTCTGATTTTTATTACTCGCCGTAGTGATTCGTCTTTATGGCAATAATGGCGCGATTCGGGCCAACGGGGTTACATTTTCGCGCTTTAGACGCAAATTGCGTGAAAAAATGTTGGCGTTTCGGGAAAAACAGCGTAACTTTGCACAATTATTCTGTTAAAAGCAGAAGAAACCGAAAACCAATAGCAGAGAATATGAAACATCCGTTGAGAAGCAGCGTTTGCACCGAAGGCCGCCGCATGGCTGGCGCGCGCGCCCTGTGGGTGGCCACAGGCATGAAGCATGAGCAGTTTGGCAAACCCATCATTGCCATCGTGAATTCGTTTACCCAGTTTGTGCCAGGACACACCCATCTACACGAGATTGGGCAGATTGTGCGCGAGGAAATTGAGCGCATGGGCTGCTATGCGGCTGAGTTCAACACCATCGCCATCGACGACGGCATCGCTATGGGGCACGACGGTATGCTTTACTCGCTGCCTTCGCGCGACATCATTGCCGACTCGGTGGAATACATGGTCAACGCCCATAAGGCCGATGCCATGATTTGCATTTCGAACTGCGACAAGGTGACACCGGGCATGCTGATGGCGGCCATGCGACTGAACATCCCGGCGGTGTTTTGTTCGGGTGGTCCTATGGAGGCCGGACGCTGGCGCGGCGAAAACGCCGACCTCATCACGGCCATGGTGAAGGGTGCTGACCCCAGCGTGACTGATGACGAAATCAAGGAGATAGAACAGTGCGCCTGTCCGGGTTGCGGCTCGTGCAGCGGCATGTTCACGGCCAACTCGATGAACTCGCTTACCGAGGCAATCGGTCTCAGTTTGCCCGGCAACGGAACTATACTTGCCACCCACACCAACCGAGTGGAGCTGTTTAAAAATGCTGCCCGGCAGGTGGTGAAAAACGCTTTGGCTTACTACGAGGACGGTGACGAGAGCGTTCTGCCCCGCTCGATAGCCACACGCGAGGCTTTCCTCAACGCCATGACGCTCGATATTGCCATGGGCGGTAGCACCAACACCGTGCTCCATCTCTTGGCCGTTGCACAAGAAGGTGGTGTGGATTTCACCATGAGCGACATCGACCAGCTGTCGCGCAAGACGCCCTGCCTTTGCAAGCTGGCTCCCAATACACAGAAGTACAGCGTGCAGGAGTGTAACCGTGCAGGCGGCATTCTCGGCATTCTGGGCGAGCTGAACAAAGGCGGACTGATTGACGGTTCGGCCAAGCGCGTGGACGGCATGACGCTGGGCGAGGCAATGGAAAGATATGCGGCCTCCCTCGGCCTCTCCGAAGGTAGGGGAGATGCGGACGATCCTCGCCACATTTATTTTTCTGCTCCTGGGGGCCGATTCTCCACGAAGATGGGGTCGCAGTCAGAGCTTTATGATACGCTCGACCTCGACCGTGCCGGCGGTTGCATCCGCGACATTGAGCACGCCTACACCAAGGACGGCGGACTGGCCGTGTTGTTCGGCAACATCGCTCAGGATGGTTGCGTGGTGAAGACGGCGGGCGTGGATGAGAGCCTGTGGCACTTCGAAGGCCCTGCCGTGGTGTTCGACTCACAGGAAGACGCCTGCGAAGGCATTCTGGGCGGACGCGTAAAGAGCGGCGACTGTGTGGTGATTACCCACGAAGGTCCCAAGGGCGGCCCTGGCATGCAGGAAATGCTCTATCCCACCAGCTACATCAAGTCGATGCACCTCGGCAAGGAGTGTGCCCTGATTACCGACGGACGCTTCTCGGGTGGCACCAGCGGTCTGAGCATAGGCCACATCTCGCCCGAGGCAGCCGCTGGCGGCAACATTGGCAAGATTCAGGACGGCGACATCATTGTTATCGACATCCCCTCGCGCAGCATCAACGTGAAACTCACCGACGACGAGCTGGCCTCGCGCCCGCAGCAGCCACTGAAGCGCAACCGCGTGGTGAGCAAGGCTTTGCGTGCCTACGCCCAAAGCGTCAGTTCGGCAGATAAAGGGGGAATCAGAATTATTGAATAGTATGAAAGAAGTAATAACAGGAGCCAAGGCTCTCATGCGGGCATTGAAAGCCGAGGGGGTGAAAACCATCTTTGGTTACCCTGGCGGTGCCATTATGCCCGTTTACGACGCGCTGTTCGACTACACGCGCGGAGAGAAAAAATGTTTCGACCATATTCTGGTGCGCCACGAACAGGCTGCCACACACGCCGCCGAGGGTTACGCCCGTGTCAGCGGCGAGGTAGGCGTGGCACTTGTCACGAGTGGCCCTGGAGCCACCAACACCCTCACAGGCGTGGCCGATGCCATGATGGACTCAACGCCCATGGTGGTGATTGCCGGTCAGGTAGCCATCAGTGCCCTGGGTACCGATGCCTTTCAGGAGGTCGATTTGGTGGGTGTGGCCCAGCCCGTATCGAAGTGGAGCTACCAGATACGCCATGCCAAGGACATCGCCTGGGCGGTGAGCCGCGCTTTTTTCATTGCCCGTAGCGGGCGGCCCGGTCCGGTGGTGCTCGACTTTCCTCGCAACGCCCAGGTGGAAGAGGTGGAGTGGGAGCCGCAACGAGTCAACTTCGTTCGTTCGTACGTGCCCTTTCCACCGCTGGACAACATGCTGGTGGCCGAAGCTGCCAGGCTCATTAACGAAGCCAAGCGCCCGCTGGCTCTCGTGGGGCAGGGTGTAGAGCTGGCCGGTGCGCAGGAAGAGCTGAAAGCTTTCCTCGAGAAGGCCGACATCCCCGCCGGGCGCACCATGCTCGGCTTGTCGGCACTGCCCAGCAATCATCCGCTCAACGTGGGCATGCTCGGCATGCACGGCAACTACGCCGTCAACCTGAAGGAGCAGGAGTGCGACGTGCTCATTGCCATCGGCATGCGCTTCAGCGACCGCGTAACGGGCAATCTGAAGACCTATGCCAAGCAGGCCAAAATCATACATCTCGACATTGACAAGAGCGAGATTGACAAGAATGTGAAAACCGACATTGCCGTGGTGGCCGACTGCAAGGAGTCGTTGCCCGCCATTACGGCACTGCTCAATAAGAACGAGCACCGCGAATGGCGTGAGTCGTTCAAGGAGCTGGACAACAAAGAACGCGTGAAAGTCATCGAGCCCGCCATCCATCCTGCCTGCGGTCCGCTGCTCATGGGCGAGGTGGTCAACGCTGTGGCCGAGGCCACCAAGGGCGATGCCGTACTCGTGACCGATGTGGGTCAGAATCAGCTGTTTGCCACCCGATACTTCAAGTTTAACCAAAAGCGCAGCATCTGCACCAGCGGCGGTCTTGGCACCATGGGCTACGGCATGCCAGCTGCCATCGGAGCCACCTTTGCCACCAACCGCACCGTTTGCTGCTTTATGGGCGACGGCGGTTTCCAGATGTGCATCGAGGAGCTGGGCACCATCATGGAGCAACAGGCACCCGTGAAAATGATTCTTATGAACAACAACTATCTGGGCAATGTGCGCCAATGGCAGGACATGTTCTGGAGGCGCCGCAAGTCGTTCACCAAGATGATGAACCCCAACTACGAACTCATTGCGCAGGGCTACGGCATCAGCTATGAGGCCGTGACCGACCGTAGCACCCTGGCCGCGGCCATTGAACGTATGCTGGCCGAGAAAGGCCCGTTCATACTGGAATGTGCCATCAAAGAAGACGACGACGTGCTGCCCATGACACCTCCGGGCATGAACGTCAACGACATGATGTTAGAGATTTAAGAGCTATGAAGAAAGAACAGAAAACACTCTACACCCTGCTGGTTTATTCGGAGAATGTGGCAGGTATTCTCAATCAGATTACGGCCGTGTTTACGCGCCGCCAGGTAAACATTGAGAGTCTCAACGTTTCGGCCAGCAGCATTCCCGGCGTGCATAAATACACCATTACTGCCTGGAGCGACGAAGACCAGATTGAGAAAATCACCAAGCAGATTGAGAAAAAAATCGACGTGGTGAAAGCCAGTTACTACACCGACGACCAGCTGTTCATTCGCGAGGTGGGCATGTATAAGCTTTCTACACCCGTAGTGCTCGAGAACTCTGACATCTCGCGCATCATACGCCGTCACGACGCTCAAATCATTGAGGTGAACCCGACTTACTGCACCGTGATGCTGAGCAGTGTAACCGAAGAGATACAGAATCTTTTCTTCGAGCTCGACAAGTATGGCTGCGTGCTGCAATACACTCGCAGCGGGCGCATTGCCCTGACGCGCAGCACCGTGGAGCAGGTGAGTGATTTCCTGGAGATACAGGAGCAGCGCTCAAAGGAGAGAGAATAAACGCAAAACGTACATTTTCTAAACGACATGCTTGAAAAAGTAGGAAAATACCAATTTATGGCCGAGCCGTTTCATTGCGACTTCGGCCTTCAATTGTTTATGGGCCATCTGGGCAACCATCTGCTCAACGCGGCCGACTTTCACAGCAACGACCGCGGTTTCGGCATGATTTACCTGAAAACTGTCAACAAGGCGTGGGTGCTCTCGCGGCTGGCCATCGAAATGGAACGCATGCCCCGCGCCTACGACCGCTTCTGGGTAGAAACGTGGGTGGAAAGCGCCATGCGCTACTTCACCAACCGTAATTTTGCCATCACGGGCCTCGACGGCCAGGTGTATGGCTACGGGCGCAGCGTATGGGCGATGATAGATACAGAGACGCGTCAGCCGCAGAACATCATGGAGGTGCACAATGGCTCCATCAGCGACTATGTGGAGCGCGAAAAACCGTGTCCCATTGCCCGCAGCTCGCGCGTGCAGATGACGGCCGACGCGCCGCTGGTGCGCACCATCGACACCTATTATAATGATGTGGATATGAACGGCCACATCAACAGCGTGAAATACATTGAGCACGTGCTCGACCTTTGGGATCTCGAATGGTATAAGGCCCATCGCCTGCGCCGTTTTGAAGTGGCCTACGTGGCCGAGAGCCATCAGGGCGACCGGCTTTCGCTTTTCCGCGAAAAGACTCCAAATGCCGACGCTTCGGCCAGCGAGGATTACTGCATTCGCATCAGCAAAGACGACGGCACCGAGGTGGTGCGCAGCAGGGTGCTATTTGGCTAGCGGGCAGCGGTTGCGAATGAAGTCGTAAACAAAATCGAAGTCGGAATCCGCCACAAACACGCGGTTTTTGCCGAAACGCTCGTTCACCTTTATCAGATTTTGCCGGCGCACTGCCTTTACATGGCGCACGCAGCTGAAGTCGGAGCTCATGTCTGTGCGCGAGGCACTCAGCAGTCCGGCGCCCGCCGTCGTCGGATTTCTGGCCAGCAGTCCCACCAGAGCCGTTATCATTCCGAGTTTCTTGGCCCGTTCGGTGTGGCGCGGATGCTGGCTGTGGGTAACGCCGCTTTCGTCCATGGTAAACATGGCCAAATACTTGCCCCCGTTGACCACTGACCAGAGCATGTAACCCAGATAGCAAAGCACCAGCAAGCCTCCCGCGCCAATGAGAATGCCTGTTCCCATGCTCTTAAGCCAGTCGAGGGTGATGTCGCCTTCGAAGAGTGCTAGCAGAAAAATAAAGGCAAACACAATGCCAAACGAAATGAACATTACTTTAATAACGTCAACGAGCACCGCATAATTGGTGTAAAGATTCACCTCGTAGGCCCAGCGATACTTGCCGTCGATGCCTTTTTGCACGCGGGTGTTGCCCACTTTGTCGATGTCTTCCACCTTTGCGCCGCAATGTTTGCAGACGCGGGCTTTTTGGGGGGCTTTCTTTCCGCAGTTGAAACAGTATTTCATTGTCCTATTCCTTTCAGTTAAGTTTTTGTTTTCGCATTTCCCCGAATTATCTCACGGCAATAGCTTCAAATTCTCTAGAAAATTTTGTCGCAACGTCGTGAGATAAAATTATGTTTCCGCATTTCCCAAAATTAACTCACGGCGTCAGTTTCAAATTCTCTAGTAAATTTTGTCGCAACGTCGTGAGTTATTTTCGCAACGTCGTGAGATATTTTCGTAGCGTCGTGAGTTATTATTTTATTGTCGTGAAATAAAAAAATATTGTCGTGAGTTATTTTCGCAGCGCCGTGAAATAATTCTTTATTATTGGGCATGCTGATCAGAACGTCCATTTGGCGGCCAGCGTAGGGATGGCATAAAAACGGTTGTTCTGTCCGTGGTCGTTCCAGACGAAGTTGTTGCTCAGTTCAATTTCGGTTCCCAGGCTCAGGTTCACGTCGTCCATGCCCTTCAGCCGGTTGAGATTCACCCACAGCTGCGGCTCAGAGAGCAGTATCCATTTGCCCTGCACGTCGGGATTGTACCAGCAGTCGGCGAAACCCGAGAAAGTGAAGAGTCCCTTGGCCATTTGTACCGACCAGACAGCGGTGGCCTGAAAACTGTTGAAGGTGTGGTTCCAAGGGTTCTGACCTTTGAAGTAGTATTTATACATGGCCTGCAAGGAGAGCGTGCGGCTGAAGTCGGCGCTGTGCCAGTTCCATGCCGGTCCGGCGAGAAAAGCGTGCTGGAAGCGTGTGCTCTGGTTGTTGTACTGGCTCGACGAAGCGCCGCCGTTGTACTCCACATGGGCAGCCCACTGCTTGGCAGGGCCGATGCTTATTTCGCGCGCAATTTCCCAGTAGGCTCCGGCCACTCCGTCGTGATAGTAGTCGATATCGGCAAAGAAGAAGGTGCTGCCCCATTTGTCGGGCTTAAACATCTCGATGGTGGTAGTTACGCTGGGGCGTCCGCTGAGGTTGCTGTTGAGTGTGTGCCCCAGGTCGTAGTGCAATTGCAGGTTTTGTGCCTGCAGTTGTGTTGTGGCGAGCAGCACGACAAGTGCCGCAATCAGTTTTCTCATTCTTTATGTGATTATTTCGATGATTATTTTTGTGAAACAGGGTGCAAAGTTAAGCTAAAACATGCTTCTGAGCAAGTTTTAAACCAGGAAATTGCATAAAATTGCAAAACATTCGCAAAGAAGAGTGTCACGAATACTTATTCATTCAAAAAAAAACAAAAAAATTTGCTCGTTACAGTGATAATTCGTAATTTTGCAGTCCAATAGGATTTATATTTTTTATAAAACAGATTGGACGATGAAAAAGTTTTTTGCTCTTTGGCTTTCAGCCTTTGCATTTGTACTGAGCGCAAATGCCCAAAACAACGATTCTCTTTACGTAGTGAAACACAATGGCGAATGCTCGCAGCATGAGAAGTGCGACAAAAAAGAGCATTGCGAGAAAGATTGCTGCAAACAGAAGTCGGCAATCGTTGACAAGGTGCCTTACACCATTGCCAAAAACTATTTTGTGCGCAACGACACTAAGTTCCGCGGCAACAAACTCATCAAGAATGCCGACGATTTTGAGGCTATCTTCGGCAAGGCTGCTACGATGGGCGACAACGGCACGCCTACGCCGATAGATTTCTCCACCCAGTTTGTGCTGGCCATTGTCCGTCCCGAAACCAACATCAGTACGCAAATCACTCCCAACACGCTTTCGGCCGACGAAAAAGAGCTGAAGTTCAACTACAACATTCTGCAGGGGCGCAGCCAGAGCCACACCATGTTGCCTATGCTCGTGCTCATCATCGACCGCAACTATCTGCGACAGAACATCAACGTTAGCTCGCGCGTGAAGCACCTCACCATCGAGGACGACCCCGATGCTGTGCTGCAGGGTGTTTACGACTAACCACCGTGCCGCAAGGCAAAAGACGTGCGGCAACGTGGTGGGCCGCGTCTCATAATAACGGCCCGCGCTACGAAAGGATATTATTATTTTTAAGGTAAAATATGAAGAAAAAACTTAAGAAGGTGCTCGTGCTTGGCAGCGGCGCACTGAAAATCGGACAGGCCGGAGAATTCGACTACTCTGGCTCGCAGGCCCTGAAAGCCCTGCGCGAAGAAGGTATTAGCAGCGTTTTGGTTAATCCCAACATTGCCACCATCCAGACCAGCGAAGGCATTGCCGACAAGGTGTATTTCCAGCCTGTGACCACCCATTTCGTCACGGAAATCATCAAGAAAGAACGTCCCGACGGCATATTGCTGGCTTTTGGCGGACAGACAGCCCTGAACTGCGGCACAGAGCTTTACCTTAACGGCACGCTGAAAGAGTATGGCGTTGAGGTACTTGGCACCAGTGTCGAGGCCATTATGAATACCGAAGACCGCGACCTCTTTGTGAAAAAACTGGGCGAGGTCAATCTGAAAGTTCCCGTGAGCCATGCCGTAGAAAACATGGACGACGCGCTGAAAGCTGCCCGCAGCATTGGGTTCCCCATCATGATTCGCTCGGCCTACGCCCTGGGCGGACTGGGCAGCGGCATCTGTCCCGACGAGAAAACCTTTGTCGAGCTGGCCGAGAGTGCCTTCACCTTCGCCCCGCAGATTCTGGTAGAAGAGTCGCTCAAGGGCTGGAAGGAAATAGAGTTTGAGTGCATACGCGATGCCAACGACCGCTGCTTCACCGTGGCCTCGATGGAGAACTTCGACCCCCTGGGCATCCACACCGGCGAGAGCATCGTGGTGGCGCCTACCTGTTCGCTCACCCCCGAGCAGGTGAAAATGTTGCAGGACATCACCATCAGCTGCGTCAAGCACCTGGGCATCGTGGGCGAGTGCAACATTCAGTTTGCGTTCAATGCCGTTACCAACGACTACCGCATCATAGAAATCAACGCCCGCCTGTCGCGCTCCAGCGCGCTGGCCTCCAAGGCTACGGGCTATCCACTGGCCTTCGTGGCTGCTAAAATAGCCTTGGGCTACACCCTCGACCAGATTGGCGAGATGGGCACCACCAGCTCGGCCTACGTGGCTCCGAGCCTCGACTACATGATTTGTAAAATCCCGCGCTGGGATCTTACCAAGTTTGCCGGTGTGAGCCGTCTCATTGGTTCGAGCATGAAGTCGGTGGGCGAAATCATGAGCATCGGACGTTCGTTTGAGGAAATGATACAAAAGGGACTCCGCATGATAGGCCAGGGCATGCATGGCTTTGTTGGCAACGACCACACTCGGTTCGACGACCTCGACACCGAGCTGGCCAACCCCACCGACCTGCGCATTTTTGCCATTGCTCAGGCTCTGGAGGAGGGTTACAGCGTTGAGCGAATTGAAGAGCTGACTAAAATTGATGTTTGGTTCCTTGAGCGACTCAAACATATCGTTGACCTGAAGCATAAGCTGCAAGAATACAACAAGTTGGAGGATTTGCCCGACGATTTCCTTTTAGAGGTGAAGCGTGCCGGATTCAGCGACTTCCAGATTGCACGTTTCGTGCTCAAACCCGGCAACGGCAACATGGAAAAAGAGAATCTGGCTGTGCGTCAGTACCGCAAAGAGCGCGGCATCCTGCCTTCGGTGAAGCGCATTCCGACCGTGGCCAGCGAGCACCCCGAGCTGACCAACTATCTCTATTTTACCTACACCCATGTTCCCGCCTTCCAGGATGCTTTCAGCGTAGGCCGAGGCGAAGCCACGGCTCCCGCCGCCGCTGCTGCCGCTCTTTATAAGCCCCGCCACGACGTGAACTACTACCAGAACGACAAGTCGGTGGTGGTGCTCGGCTCGGGCGCTTACCGCATCGGCAGTTCTGTGGAGTTCGACTGGTGTTCGGTCAACGCCATCAACACTGCCCGCAAGCTGGGCTACAAGAGCATCATGATTAACTACAACCCCGAGACCGTCTCCACCGACTACGACATGTGCGACCGTCTTTACTTCGACGAACTCTCGCTCGAGCGCGTGCTCGATGTCATCGAGCTCGAATCGCCTCGCGGCGTGATTGTCTCGGTGGGCGGCCAGATTCCCAACAACCTTGCCATGAAGCTCCACCGACAGGGCGTTCCCGTGCTGGGCACCAGTCCGGTGGACATCGACCGCGCCGAAAACCGCGACAAGTTTTCGGCCATGCTCGACAAGCTCGGCATCGACCAGCCCGCATGGCGCGCGCTGACCTCGTTCGAGGACGTGAAGGAGTTTGTCGATGAGGTGGGCTATCCCGTGCTCGTGCGTCCCAGCTACGTGCTCAGCGGTGCGGCCATGAACGTGTGCTACGACGACGAGGAACTGCACCGTTTCCTCAACATGGCCACCGAAGTGAGCAAGGAATTCCCCGTTGTGGTGAGCCAGTTCATGCAGGACACCAAGGAAATTGAGTTCGATGCCGTTGCCGACAAAGGCGAGGTGGTGGAATATGCCATCAGCGAGCACGTAGAGTACGCTGGCGTTCACTCGGGCGACGCCACCATGGTGTTCCCCGCACAGCACATTTATTTCAGCACCATTCGCCAGATCAAGAAGATTGCGCACAAGATAGCCAAAGAGCTGAATATCAGCGGCCCCTTCAACATTCAGTTCCTTGCCAAGAACCGCGAGGTGAAGGTCATCGAGTGTAACCTGCGCGCTTCGCGCTCGTTCCCCTTTGTGAGCAAGATTCTGAAGCGCAACTTCATCGAGACCGCCACCAAAATCATGCTCGACGCTCCCTACAGCCGTCCTGACAAGAGCGAGTTCGACATCGACCGCATTGGTGTGAAGGCCAGCCAGTTCTCGTTTGCCCGTTTGCAGAATGCCGACCCCGTGCTGGGTGTCGATATGTCGTCAACGGGCGAGGTGGGATGCCTGGGCGACGACCTCAACGAGGCACTTCTCAACGCCCTCATCGCAACAGGCTACCGTCTGCCCGTGGCTCCGGCCAACATTCTCATTTCTTCGGGCGGTGTGAAAGGCAAGCTCGACCTTCTGGAGCCGGCACGCGAACTGACAAAGAAAGGGTTCAACATTTTTGCCACCGAGGGTACGGCCCGCTTCTTCAACGAGAACGGCGTGAAAGCACAGGCCGTGAGCTGGCCCGACGAGCCGGGCGACAGCAACGTGATGAATATGATTGCCGACCACAAGTTTGCTCTCATCATCAATGTGCCTAAGAATCACACCAAGCGCGAGCTGACCAACGGTTACAAGATTCGTCGCGGGGCCATCGACCACAACATTCCCCTGATGACCAATACGCGGCTGGCCAAAGCCTTTATCCAGGCTTTCTGTGCCCTCGGCCAGAACGACATCAAAATTAAGAGCTGGCAAGAGTACAACGCGTAATCAAGTCTTCGGCTGCTGCAGTTCAGAGAGCGGAAATGCAAAGACGCACTCATGCAGTAGCATCAGAATAGCCCAAAAGGGGGCGGTAGAACTTTCTGCCGCCCCCTTTTTACGCCTTGTTGCCGACTCTGTGATGCGTATGTTTTGGCCTATATGCCTATGTTTTAGTGTTATTGGCGAGTTTCTGACGTGTGTTTCCTTACGTTCTGTTCCTAATGCGCTGGCAGCCCGCTGGGGCTAAGCAGGGTTTTTGGGTGGTTTGCTGCTGCCGGGCAGAGAGTTTGCTTGTATTAAAGTGCTTTTTTAGAATTATTAATACAAAAATCAAGTGGCATTGGTTTTTATTTGATAACTTTGCAAACTATGAGAATAGACATTATTACGGTACTGCCCGAGATGATTGAAGGGTTTGTACACGAATCGATATTAGCGAGGGCACAAAAAAAGGGACTGGCTGAAATTCATCTGCACAATCTGCGCGACTACACCGACGACAAGTGGCGGCGCGTGGACGATTATCCCTACGGCGGATTCGCGGGCATGGTGATGAAGTGTCAGCCTATTGACGCGTGCATATCGAAACTGAAGAGCGAGCGCCACTACGACGAGGTGATTTTCACCTCGCCCGACGGTGAGCAGTTTACGCAGCACACAGCCAACGACTTGTCGCTGAAAGAGAACATCATCATTTTGTGCGGCCACTACAAAGGCATCGACCAGCGCATTCGCGACCACCTCATCACGCGCGAAATCAGCATTGGCGACTATGTGCTCACGGGCGGCGAACTGGCTGCCGCAGTCATGGCCGACGCCATCGTGCGTGTGGTGCCTGGAGTGATAGGCGACGAGCAGAGTGCGCTGTCGGACTGTTTCCAGGACGACCTTCTGGCGGCTCCCATCTACACGCGGCCTGCCGACTACAAGGGCTGGCGGGTGCCCGACGTGCTGCTGAGCGGCCATGAGGCCAACATCAAGAATTGGGAGCTGGAACAGGCCATGGAGCGTACGAAAAGACTCAGGCCCGACCTGCTGAAACGCAACAAATGATGGGGCGGGGCAGAGCCTCTCTTCCTCGGAATCGGGGAAAATGAGAAATACTAGTATTTACCTTTTTCATCAATAAAAAGAACATCATTATGAACAACATGAAAGCCAAGCCCCAACTCAGCGTGAGTGAGGCACTGAACGAAGCAAAGCGTAAACTGACTCAACTGAACGGACGTTCGCGCCGCTCTGAATACTGGTGGACAGCACTGGTGTTGGGCGTGTGCGGATGGTTCTTGGGCTTTATTCCCATCGTAGGCAGTATCATCACCCTGGCTGTGTCACTCATTATGATACCCTTGGGCGTACGCCGTTTGCACGACAGCGGCCACAGTGGCAAGTGGTATGCTGCTTGCATGATAGTGGGTTTCTGCACAGGCGCTATTTATTTCTACAAAATCATCCCCGTTCTTGATAAATATGCCGACAATGCCGAGAAAATGATCAGAAAGTTGGGCGAGGTTTATGCCGACCCGCTGGTCATCTGCTCGATGTTGGCCAGTTTTGTGTTGGGCATCATAGTGCTGGTGTTCCTGTGTCAGGACAGCAAGCCCGAACCCAACAAATGGGGCGTTTCGCCAAAATATGGCCCTGGCGACGACGACATAGAGGTGATTGAGTAAAAGAAACAAATACTCTGCAACTAATACTTAAAGAATACAACAAACAATATGTTTAGCAAAGAAACGTACGCAGGTCGCCGCGCACAGCTGAAACAGCTGGTGGGCGAAGGCCTCATTCTGCTTTTCGGCAACAACGAGGCACCAAAGAATTATCCTGCCAATGCCTATTTCCCCTTCCGCCAGGATTCGTCGTTCATCTACTACTTCGGACAGAAACGCGACGGGCTGGTGGGTGTCATCGACATCGACAACGACCGCGAGATGCTCGTGGGCGACGACATCGACATCGAGGACATCGTGTGGTATGGTTCAGTGGATTGTGTGAGCGACTTGGCCGCACAGGTAGGCGTAGCCAACAGTGCGCCGATGTCTTACCTACGTCAGCTGTGCTGCGATGCCATTGCAGCCAACCGTACCATCCATTTCCTGCCTCCATACCGCCACGACACAAAGATACAGCTCATGGATTTGCTCGGCATTCATCCCAATGAGCAGAAAGCGCGCGCCTCCATGCCCCTCATACGCGCTGTGGTGAAAATGCGCTCCACCAAGGAGCCGCAGGAGATAGAGGCCATTGAGCGCGCCTGCGACGTGGGCTATGAGATGCACACCACCGCCCAGCGGCTCATTCGTCCGGGCGTCACCGAGCGATTTGTTGGCGGAAAGGTGGATGGCGTGGCCAACTCGCTGGCCAATGGCAACTCGTTTGCCACCATCTTCAGCCAGCACGGCGAAATCATGCACGGATGTCCCTCCGACGCTCTGCTGGAGGAAGGGCGGCTGGCTTTGTGCGACGCTGGTTGTGAGCTCGATGACTACTGCTCCGACCACACCCGCACCATGCCCGTTGGCGGCCGCTACACGCAGCGCCAGCAGGAAATCTACAGCATCGTGGAGGAATGCCACGACTACGTGCTCGACGTGGCGCGTCCGGGCGTGAAATACATGGACGTGCACTTTGCCGTTTGCCGCCGCATGACCGAGCGCCTGAAAGAGCTGGGGCTGATGAAAGGCGACGTGGACGAGGCCGTGTGTGCCGGTGCCCATGCCATGTTTCTGCCCCACGGACTGGGTCACATGATGGGCATGGACGTGCACGACATGGAGGGACTCGACCAAATCAACGTGGGTTTCGACGAAGAAACGCGTCCTAATTTGGAACAGTTTGGCACCAATTGCCTCCGCATGGGCAGACGCCTGCAAGAGGGATTTGTGGTCACCGACGAGCCGGGCATCTACTTCATTCCCGCACTCATCGACGACTGGCGCGCCAGCGGCCACTGCAAGGACTTCCTCTGCTTCGATAAAATCGAAACCTACAAGGACTTTGGCGGTATCCGCATCGAGGACGACCTGCTTATCACCAAGGACGGTTGCCGTTTCCTCGGCCAGAAGCGCATTCCCTACCATCCAAAGGATGTGGAGGAGTTCATGAATAATTGATCATTGGCAATTGAGAATTGATCATTGACGATAGAAAGTTGATAATTAGAAAACTTATAAAACTCAAAAACACACATGAAAAAACTGTTGACACTCGCCCTGGCCGCAATGGTGGCACTGGGCGCCAGCGCACAAGACGCTAAGAAAGAAGAGAAAAAGGAAAATGCTAACAAACCCGTGTTCACAACCATCAAAGAGCACAAAATCACCAGCATCAAAGACCAGAACCGTAGCGGTACGTGCTGGGCTTACTCAACACTTTCGTTTTTCGAGAGCGAAATACTGAAGAAGACCGGCAAGACCTACGATCTCTGCGAAATGTTCATCGCTAACAAGGACTACATGGAGCGCGCCGTACTCACCGTGCGCATGCACGGCGACAGTCAGTTCTCGCAGGGCGGCAGTGCCGAGGACGTGCTCGACATTATCAAGCGCCATGGCATCTGTCCCGAAACAGCTATGCCCCTGCCCGGCACTATGCAGGGCGATTCGCTGGCCAACTTCAACGAGTTCTTCTCGGTAATGGAGCCTTACGTGGATGCAGTGGCCAAGAACAAGGCCAAGAAAATCAGCAACCAGTGGAAACCTGGTCTGCAGGGCATTCTGGATGCTTATCTCGGCAAATGTCCCGACGAATTCACATACGAAGGCAAGAAATACACACCGCAGACGTTTGCTTCGTCACTTGGGCTGGACTGGAACGACTATGTGAGCATCACCAGCTTCACCCACCATCCTTTCTACACCAAGTTTGCCGTAGAGGTGCAGGACAACTGGCGCTGGGGACTGAGCTACAACGTACCCATGGACGAGATGATGCGTATCATCGACTATGCTCTGGAGCAGGGATACACCATTGCATGGGGCGGCGACGTGAGCGAGGAAGGCTTCACCCGCAAGGGCCTCGGCATTCTCTACGACACCAAGAAGGCGCAGAGCCTTACCGGCAGCGATGCCGCACGTTGGCTGAAACTTACTCAGAACGAGAAGAAGAGCAAGCTGGACAGCCTCGGCGTGAATGCTCCTGAAATGGTGCCTACACAAGAAATGCGTCAGGAAGGCTACGACAACTGGGAGCTGACCGACGACCACGGCATGCACATCTACGGACTGGCCAAGGACCAGAACGGCAAAGAATACTACATGGTGAAGAACTCGTGGGGCGAATATGGCGATTACAAAGGCACATGGTACATGACAAAAGCCTTTGTCGCAGCCAAGACCATGGACTTCCTCATCAACAAGAACGCCATCCCCAAGGACATCCGCAAGAAACTCGGCATTTAGTGCAGCCATTGCTGGCATCCGTATTTTAACCGACGGCGATACGGCTAAATTCTCTAGAGAATTTGCACGTAACGCCGTGAGATAATTTCGCAGCGTCGTGAGTTATTTTCGTAACTCACGACGCTGTTGTTTTCTTTCACGCCTGCTTAGCGTCTATTCGATACGACGGAGGCGAATACTCTGCGATGACATTGGTTGTAGCAAAACTTACGAGCGTAGCCGAAAAGCGCCTGTTCTGCGACTCTGACACAACCGAGAAAACATTTACGTTGAGGAGTCTCGTTCATGGCGAATCTTTAGAAGACTGCGAAAACATGGAAAAAATGTGCCGGAGAAGCGATTTTTCGGCTAAAAGTTATGATATATCGTTTTTTATTCTTATCTTTGGGCGCTAATTTGGGATAATATGTCCTTTTTTGGCCACCAAAGCGACAAAGAAATAAAAAACAATCATAAATGCATTTTAAATGGAATTACGAAGCACCTACATCAGACCAACAGAAAGCAGCTGACGAACTTGGCGCAAAACTCGGCATCAGCCCCATTTTGGGAAATCTGCTCTTACGCCGGGGAATCACTACCGAATCGGCTGCCAAAAGGTTCTTCCGTCCCCAGCTCAACGACCTGCTCAACCCCTTCCTCATGAAGGATATGGACGTGGCCGTTGACCGTCTGAATGACGCGATGGGGCGCAAGGAGCGCATCTTGGTTTATGGCGACTACGATGTTGACGGGTGCACGGCTGTAGCTTTGGTGTATAAGTTTCTGCAGCAGTTCTATTCCAATATCGACTACTACATTCCCGACCGCTATGACGAAGGCTACGGGGTGAGCAAAAAAGGAATAGACTATGCCAAGGAAACAGGTGTAAAACTTATTATCATTCTCGATTGCGGCATTAAGGCAATCGACGAGATTGACTATGCCCGCAGTCTGGGCATAGACTTTATTATCTGCGACCACCACGTGCCCGACGAGGTGATGCCTCCTGCGGTGGCCATACTGAATCCTAAGCGTCCCGACGACCCGTATCCCTTCAAGCATCTTTGCGGTTGCGGAGTGGGTTTCAAGCTGATGCAGGCCTTTGCCAAGAACAACGGTATTCCTTTCTCGCGGCTCATTCCGCTGCTCGACTTCTGCGCCGTGAGCATCGCGGCCGACATTGTGCCCGTCGAGGAGGAGAACCGCATACTGGCTTTCCACGGACTGAAACAGCTCAACCAGAATCCTAACATCGGCATCAAGGCTATTATTGACATTTGTGGTCTCAACGGGCGCGACATCTCGATGAGCGACATCGTATTCAAGATTGGCCCCCGCATCAACGCCAGCGGGCGTATGGAGAACGGCAAGGAAAGCGTCGATTTGCTGGTGGAGAAAGACTTTGGCGAGGCTCTGCTCAAGGCCAAACACATCAACGAATACAACGAGCAGCGCAAGGACATCGACAAGCAGATGACCGAAGAGGCCAACCAGATTGTGGCACGCCTGGAAAGCCAGAAGCACCAGTCGAGCATTGTGCTCTACGACGAAGGGTGGAAAAAAGGTGTCATTGGCATTGTGGCCTCGCGCCTGACCGAAATTTATTTCCGTCCCACCGTGGTGCTTACCCGCGATGGCGAGTTTGCCACGGGGTCGGCGCGTAGCGTGTCGGGATTCGACGTTTATTCGGCCATTAAGAGCTGTCGCGACATGCTGGTGAACTTTGGCGGACACACTTATGCTGCCGGACTCACCCTGCGCTGGAACGACATTACCGAGTTTCGCCGGCGATTCCAGAAGTATGTTGACCAGCACATTCAGCCCGAACAGACCGAAGCCATTCTCAACATCGATGCGCAGATTGACTTCAAGGACATCACCCGTAAGCTGCACAACGATTTGAAAAAGTTTGCTCCCTTCGGTCCAGGCAATCCTAAGCCGCTTTTTGCCACGCTCGACGTTTATGATTTCGGCACGAGCAAGGTGGTGGGACGCGAGCAGGAGCATGTGAAACTCGAACTGGTGGACTCAAAGTCGAACAACGTGATGAATGGCATTGCCTTCGGACAGAGCGGCTCGGCCCGCTACATTAAGTCGAAGCGTTCGTTCGACATCGCTTACACCATCGAGGACAACGTGTTCAAGAAAGGCGACGTGCAATTGCAAATAGAAGACATCCGTCCCACGGAGACAGAGACGGAAAATTGATCATTAGGGACAGATGGTTGACACTTTTCAATCCATTCTGAAGCAATACTGGGGCTATGACGATTTCCGGGGCATTCAGCGCGAAATCATCGAGAGCATCAGCAGCGGTTACGACACTCTGGGACTCATGCCCACAGGTGGCGGCAAAAGCATTACTTTTCAGGTGCCTGCTCTTGCTCAGGAGGGAGTGTGCATCGTGATTACACCGCTCATTGCGCTGATGAAGGACCAGGTGCAAAACCTGCGGCGGCACGGCATTCGCGCCGCCGCCATTTATACTGGGCTTACACGTGCTGAAATCATACAGACACTCGAAAACTGTATTTTCGGCGGAGTGAAACTGCTCTACATCTCCCCCGAGCGCATCGGCTCGGAGCTTTTCCAGACCAAGCTGAGGCACATGCGCGTGAGTTTCATCACAGTGGATGAAGCCCACTGCATCAGCCAGTGGGGATACGATTTCCGTCCTTCTTACCTGCGCATTGCCGACATTCGGCGCATCAAACCCGATGTTCCTGTGCTGGCCCTAACTGCCACGGCCACGCCGCTTGTGATTGGCGACATTCAGGACAAGCTGAAAATAGAGTCCTCGGATGCCGGACAGCAGAAACCTGCCGCTTTCCATGTTTTCCGCATGAGCTACGAGCGGCGCAACCTGGCCTACCGGGTGCTTTATTCGGCCGACAAACGCACCGACCTCGTTCAGCTGCTGCAAACCACGCCGGGAAGTGCCATTGTTTATGTGCGGAGCCGTCGCCGCTCGAAGGAAATAGCCGACTTGCTGAACGAGCACAATCTGAACGCCACCTACTATCATGCCGGACTCGACCATGCCCTGAAAGACCAGCGGCAAAAAGATTGGCAGGCCGACAAAATTCGTGTCATGGTGGCTACCAATGCTTTTGGCATGGGCATCGACAAACCCGACGTGAGGCTTGTGGTCCACATCGACTGCCCCGACTCGCTCGAGGCTTATTTCCAGGAAGCCGGGCGCGCCGGGCGCGATGGGCAGCAGTCCGTGGCAGTGCTGCTCTTCAACAATAGCGACACCGCCAAGCTCAGCAAGCGCATCGGCGACACTTTCCCGGAGAAAGAGTATGTGCGTAAGGTTTACGACCATTTGGCTTTCTTCTACCAAATCGGTGCTGGCAGTGGCATGGGGCACACCTTCGAGTTTGACATCGACAAGTTTTGCCACAATTTCAAGCACTTTCCCATTCAGGTACACAGTGCGCTTCAGATTCTCACCCGTGCTGGATACATCGACTATGCCGAGGAGACCGAAAACAGCGCTCGCGTGCATTTTCTCATCGACCGCAACGAGTTCTACCGTCTTAACGATCTCACACAGATAGAGAATGAACTTATCATTGTGCTGTTGCGCAACTATGGCGGTGTGTTTACCGACTATGTGTTTGTTGATGAGTCTTTCCTTGCTCAGCAAATGGGGCTTACTTTGCCGCAAACCTATTTTGTCTTCACGGCCCTGAACAAGCGCAACATACTCCATTTTATTCCCCGTAAGAAAACACCTTACATCACCTACGTCCAGCCGCGCGAAGAAGGCGAGCGGCTCGTTATTCCTCCAAACGTATATGAGGAGCGGCGCGAGCAGTACGCCAACCGCGTGAATGCAGTCATCAGCTATTGCCGCAACGACCAGGAGTGCCGCAGCCGTCAGTTGCTGCGCTACTTTGGCGAGCAGAGCCAGCACGATTGTCAGCAGTGCGACGTGTGCCTTGCTGCCAGCGACGACTATCTGAGCGAGGATCGCCTGGACGAAGCCAAAAACAAGATTCTTGAATTGCTCAGCGATGGACAAACGCACCACCTCACTCAGCTTTTGGAACTTCGTCTGGATAACGACGAGCTTGATGCCGCACTTTCTTATTTGGTGGCCGAAGAAATGGTGCTTCTCAGCGGAAGCTATCTGAAGTCGAAAGAAGCAAGAAATAAAAAATGAGGAACTTGGGAATTGCTATTCAATCCCCAAGTTCCTCATTCTTTATATTTCATCCCGAATTAGTTGTTTTCCGGACGCAATTGGCGCACCACGGCGCCGGCCTGCCACATTTCCTGATTGCGCATGGCCTCAAGCTCTTTCTCAAGTCCCTCGCGGTAGTCGGGTTTCGAGTTCGAGTCGATGCTGATTTGAGCCTCAGTGCCTTCCTTCACGCTCTGGTAAAGCTTCTGCATGACGGGCTTGATGGCATCGTGGAAACGGGGTGCCCAGTCGAGCGCACCACGCTGTGCGGTGGTAGAACAGTTGGCGTACATCCAGTCCATGCCTTTTTCGCCGAAGAGCGGGCCAAGGCTCTGGGTGAGTTCCTCAACGGTCTCGTTGAATGCCTCCGAAGGCGAGTGGCCGTTCTCGCGCAGCACCTCGTATTGTGCCAGCAGCAAACCCTGAATGGCACCCATCAGCGAGCCGCGCTCACCGGTGAGGTCGCTTGTTGCCTCGCGCTCGAAGGTGGTCTTGAACAGATAGCCGGCACCAATGCCAATGCCGAAGGCGATGGTCTTTTCCTCAGCCTTGCCGCTGGCATCCTGATAAACGGCATAAGAGCAGTTCAGTCCGCGGCCCTCGCAGAACATGGTGCGAAGGCTGGTGCCGCTGCCCTTGGGAGCAACCAGAATCACGTCAACATCCTTGGGAGGAACAACGCCAGTGCGGTCGCTCCAGTTGATGGCAAAGCCGTGGCTGTAGTAGAGCGTTTTGCCCGGCGTGAGATATTTCTTAATGGTGGGCCACACCTGAATCTGTCCAGCATCGCTCAGCAGCATGCAGAGGATGGTGCCACGCTGGGCGGCCTCCTCGATAGAGAAGAGTGTCTTTCCGGGCACCCAACCGTCGGCCACAGCCTTCTCGAATGTGCGGCCGGCGCGCTGGCCCACAATCACATTAAATCCGTTGTCGCGCAGGTTGCAGGCCTGACCGGGACCCTGAATGCCATAACCGATAACGGCGATGACCTCGTCTTTCAATACTTCGCGTGCTTTCTCCAATGAGAACTCCTTGCTGGTGACTACGGTTTCGATGACGCCACCAAAATTCATTTCTGCCATAATAGCTTTTCTTTTTTAATAGAGTAAAACATTCCCCTATGAATTGTGCCTGCTTGCCCGAAGCAGTCTTTTTGTAAATCCAACCCCTCCTTACACGAAAGAGCGGCACGGGGCTTCAACTAAAAACGTTTGCAAAGGTAACAAAAAAAACGTGGAAGTGAAACCAAAGACAAGGTATTTTTTGCAGAATGTGAGAAAAAGCCCCTCACTTATGGCTTTTTCATAGCTTGTGACGGTGTTCTCCTGTTGTAATCACCGTGCTGTAGCATTTGCTTTACGCCAAAAATATCAAGAGAATTTAGAACGATAGCCGTGAGATAATGTAGGGAAATGCGAAAACATCATCTTAACTCACGACGTTGCGTTTAAATTATCTAGAGAATTCCAGCGTATCGTCGTGAAATAAAATGCTATTACCGTGAAATAAAAAAATAATACCGTGAAATAAAAAAATATCGTCGTGAGTTATGGAAACAACTCACGACGATATTTTTACTATTCCCACTAAAGGATTACAGGCCAACGATTCCTTCCATATCGGGCCGCTCGTCCTGGAACTTTGGAGCCAGTTCGATTTTCTCAGGTTTATCGAGGGCGGTATAAACGTATGAACTGCCGTCCTCATAACTGATTGTCACCTTGTCGGCGGTGAGATTGGAATAGCTAAATCGGAACTGGTAGCTGCTGTTATCGGCACCTTGCATAATCAGGAAGCTCACGTCGCCGCTAGTCTCGTCGTAGTCTTTAAAGAGCAACACTCTGTATTTGGGCGACTGTTTGATGAAGTAGAACTGGTTTTGTTTTAATCCGTATCTGGCTTTCGATTTGCACAGAGCCTCGGGAAATGTCATAGCCTCGGCAAAGTTGTTTTTGTCGGTGAGGTCGAACATGTGAATGGTGCCGTCTTCGTTGTTGCTTATCCACTGCTTGTGTATGGTGACACCCGACTTTGTGAAGCGGTGAGTGTCGGATGTGGCTGCTACGCGCTCTTTCACTTGGGTGGTGTCGGTGTTGGCGGGAGTGTCGGTAGGGGTGGGTGCAGCGTTTTTGTCTTTGCATCCTGCGAGGCAGATGGCCATGGCAGCCACTGCGATAAAGGCAAATTTCTTATAGTTCATGGGTTGATGCTTTTTTGAATTCAAAGATTTTTATTTTATCTGTATTGTTGTGTTTTTTAGTTTCGTCTGGCCACTTTCTTTCCGTTCTCAATATAGATGCCTTTGGCCTTGCTGGCGTTGCCAATGCGGCGGCCGTCGAGCGTATAGGTTTTTGTGGCTTTTGCAGGAGTGGCAGCGGGGGCGTTGTGAATGGCGGTGGGGTTGGTGGTAATCACCACATTGCCCAAGGCCGACATTTCGCAGGTCTTCTCGTTGTAAGTGGCATTGGCGGGAGCGGCAATGACGCAGTCGATAAGATTGAACGAATCGAAGCCTTTGATGCCGGCTGTGCTGATTTCCGAAGCATTGATTTCGATGGCAGGTGCTTTCTTTCCTAGGCCGCGAATGCTGTCTTCCATGCTGATGGTGGCCTGGTTGATGTAAAGATCCTGCCATGTGGTGATGTCGGCCTTGCCCTCCATGGTGAGTGTGCCTTTTCCGAAGATGGTGACGCGGTCGGTAAGCGATGTGCTGCGCGTTTTTCTGACAGCGTTGCGCTGGGCAG
Organism: uncultured Prevotellaceae bacterium; assembly: GCA_900315565.1. Classification (GTDB taxonomy): domain Bacteria; phylum Bacteroidota; class Bacteroidia; order Bacteroidales; family Bacteroidaceae; genus Prevotella. Next base: position 138,309 of record OMZS01000002.1, read on the forward strand.
TTTCCGTAGCGTTGTTGGTGCGGAAGAGGGTGATGCCTCTGTGGCTTTTCGAGCGGATGACGTTGTTGCCAATAAGCTGGATTTTGAAATTCGAGCGGTCGCCAATGTCTATTATGCTGGTGTAGGGGTCGAATGTTTCGGCATCGTCAGAGAGCACGGCATTGTCGAGCACCAGAGTGTTGGTGCCACGCTCAAAGCGGATGCTGCCGCTCTTGAGCAGCCGGCTTTTAATGTTGTCCTGATTGCCGGCCGACACCTGAGTCTCGCCGATGTACAGGTCGATTCGGGCAGCCGAGAGTTCGGTGGCAACTTGCATGGGTGTGTCGGCGAAGCTGACGTTTCCGTCGGCATCGGTCTGAGTGTTGGCGGGAATGGTGATGTGGTTGCCAATGAGGTTCAGCCTTCCGTTGTCAACCAGCTTGAGTGCCTTCTGGGTGTTGGCTTTCAGTTTGATGACAGCGTTATCTACGGTGACATTGCGTGCAATGATGGCAGCAATGTCGTAGGGCGACTCGTTGTAGTGGCAGTTTGCGGTCAGGTCGATGGGAGCTTTGTAGATATAGAGGTCTGCATAGGTCTCTATGCAGGCGCATGTGCAGGTGCAGAGCAGCTTGGTGGGCAGGTCTTTGTAGTTTTCAGCCAGTCTCACCGTAATGGTGCCTTTGTAGCCGCGGGGTTTGTAGATGGCGCGGCGGGTGTTGAAATGGCAGCTACCGAAAATGGTGATGGTAATGTCGTCGTCGTTGAGCAGTTCAATGGCGTTATAAACACCGTCGGTGTTCAGCGACAGTTGGTGCAAGTACAGGTTTTTGGTTTCCGGGTTATAGACGGCATAGCCTGCGCTGAGCAGTCCCTGTGAGCCTGCGGCAGAAGTGTAGTTGTTTTGCGAGGTGAGTTCAACGCCTCCCACCCATACTCCAGTACAATGAATGTCGTCGGCCTGTACGGGCATGGCGAAGAGCAACGTGGCAAGCATCAATGTGTAGAAAACAATTCTTTTCATCATTTTTCAGTTCTAGGGTCTTAAAATCTTTTTTCTTTCGTTTTTATTCTGTTTTGCAAACTGTGCAGGCTGTCACACAAAAAAGCCTACTTTTGCTTACAGTCGGCAAAAGTAGGCAATAAAATTGAACCCTGCAAAAATAAATTGTGAAAAGATATTTACGGGGCGAAGTTGGTGGGCTCTACCCAGCCCAAAAGCTGATTTCGGTGGGCGGAGTGCCAATGACGGGCGGGCTATTGCTGGGCAAAGCGGGCGCGGGCCAGGTCAATCTGGCGGGCAGGCATGCCGGCAGCGTCGTAGTTGACGTGCTGGGTGAAAATCTCGTTATAAACGGTTTCAGCCATCATATAGACCATGGCCTTGTTGTTTGGGTCTGGTGTGGCTTCGGCCTGAGAATAGGTCTCGCGCAGGTACTCGCTGAGCTGGTTGTAGTCAACGGTGTTGCAAGCCACTTCGATGACGGCATCCTCGCGCTTGTAGCGGGCGTTGTCCATTTCGTCTTTCGAGGGCCAGAGCAGCAGTTGGCCCTTGCTGATGCTGACGATGCCTTTTTGGGGCTGTTCGATGGCATATTTGGCCTGCTGGTTGAAACCACGGTTGCAGAACAGCAGCACAGGAACCACCTTCTTGAATTTCTCGAAGTCGGTGGGCGAGCTGAGGAAATCGGCGCAGTAGGCATGGCGGAAGGTCTCGTCGATGGGCACCACACCCTGGCGTCCGTCTTTCAGGGTGACGTTGACAAACTGGTCGAGCTGTTTGCCCTGGAGTATGGCCTGCACTACAGAAATGCAAATCTGGTTGAGCTTGTCGCTGTTGGCAGCCGACGCGAAGAAGTCGGGAAAACTTTCTGACGGGCTGTAGGGGAAAATGGTCTCGTCGAGATCCTTGTATTTGAACCCTTTCGTGTAGTTCACCGAGCCGCTGCCGCTCTTTTTGCCCGTTACAGCCTCGATGGCTCCGCGCTTGGCGCTACGGATGGCATCGTTGCCTTTGTTCATAATGCCGTTGATGGCGCTATACACTTTGTCGCCGGCGCTGTTGCTGGCGCCGAGCACAGCACCAGTGGTGTGCTCAAACACAATAGAGTTCTTCTTGTCGCGGACGGTGGCTTTGGCTCGCTGGGCTTTCATTTTCACCGACTGCTTGGCCGTTTTCAGAATGTTGCCAAACTGCGCGTTTGCGGTAGTTGACAGGCAGAACACCAGTGCCACCAGTGCCAGTGTCCGGAAAATAATTTGTAGATTTTTCATGTCGTTGTTTCTTGTTTAAGTGATTATTGATTGTTCTTGCTAGGGCAGTGAATCAGGAGAATGCTCTGGTCAGTTTCTGCCAGAATCCCAGGTGTTTAGACTCTTCTTCCTGAACTTTTTCTTTCAGAGCCAACTGCCGCGACACCTCTTCCACCACCATGTCCTGCAACATCAGGAACAGCTCCTGACGCTCGGCGGTGTAGCGCATGGCGGCTTCGTGTCGCTTATGCTCTGTCGGGCTGTCTAAGGTGGTTGGTTGTTTGTCCATGTTGGGTGTTGGGTGGTAGGTGATGGGTGTTGGGTGATGGGGGGGGGGAGTGTGGGGGGCTATGCCATCAGGGATTCATGTTCATGATAGAGTTGAAGGCCGAGAGCAGCTCGAGCGATTTTTTCGAGTACTCCTGTTCGTCGCCGTTGTTCGTGCCTTTAAGATTTTTCCAGATGAGTCCGTAAAAATTATAGTAATAGCGTTCTTCTACAGGGTTTCCCTTGGGGTCGGCATACTTTCTGAACACGAAAGTGAGTGTCGGACCGTGGCCTTCGAAGAGATACTCCTCGTAAAACTGCCGTTTGCCCACGTTAAACTGCCGCACGATGAAGTAGGGCTGATAGTAAACCATGAGCGTGCGCTCGTCGCGCATCATGCGGTAGTAGTAGTGAATGGTTTCGCGTGTGTTGCCTTCCGGTGTGGTGTAGTTGCTGCTGACGAGCATGTCGTTCTTGTTGTTGAAGTCTTTGCTGTCGTTTTGCTGCATGTCGCTCTTGGCCTGAGTGTAGGCTTTGCGGATGCTTTCTATTTGTTTTTTTACCGCCGGGTCGGTTTGCGCGCGAAGGTTTCCCCATGGCATGACAGCCATGGCGAGGAGCAGAGCCAACAGAAGGATGTCGCTATTGATTTTCATCGTTTTTCCTTTTGGGTTCCGATGCCGCTTCCTGCACCCGTCGGCCGCATTGGCTGACGGGCACAGTAGGCGACTCGGGCTGGGTGTATTATATCTGAGATGCCTTGTTTCGGTGGGCCATTTCCTTCAGCTTGTCCTTGCCTTTGAAGGCAAACACCCAAATGAGGAATCCGGCGATAGCCAGCAGGGCGATGGCCAGCAGCGGGCGGTAGAAAATCCAAGCAATGGCGATGATGATGAGCGACCATGCGATGCCGACCACGTTGCACACCAGGTTGACACCCCAGCCGACGATGTTGGCCACAAACGGTATGACCTTGAGCACGGTGATGAGTATGCCGAAGATGCCTTTCAGTCCACCGCAAATCATCAGCACGCCGAGGATGCGGAGTATCCAGAGCCACATGTTGTTGGAGGCGTGTCCGCTCTCATACATTTCGGCTGCCGTCTTGTTGCCCATGGAGAGTGCCTGGAAGGTTTTCCCGTTCTTGGCCTTGAACTGGGTGAAAGTCTCTCCGGCCACCTTGGCAATAATCGATACGTTGGCGGGCATGGTCTTGGTGAATGTAATGCGTACATCGCCCACCTGCGGCGACGAGGGGCTCTCGCCAAAGTAGAGAACGTTGCCGTTCATGTGAACGTAGTCGAGGTCTTTCTTGTTGGGTGCGGCGACGATGGTGTCTTGCTGTACAGAGTCTTTTTTGAGTGAGTCATTCGTTGTTGTAGTAGTTTTTGTTGCATTGCTTACAGCCTGTTTTACTCTTTCCGACACGATGTCGCCAATGGCCCGCTGGCCGGTGTTGCGCACAAAGATTCGCTCACATTCCTTATTCCACGTCTCCAGTTGTTTCTGGTCGATGTTCAGGTCGAGCGGTTGTGTGTTCGAGATAGCCCCTATCTGATAACTGTTCAGCTTGTAGGCGCCAAACCTTACGTTTTCGGCGCTTTTGTCGAAGTTTTCCGACTGGAAGAGCGAATAGTTCTTGTTTTGGTAGGCAGGGTCGTGGAAAGTTTCCGAGCTTTGTGGCCTGCTGGTCCACTCTTTGCTATAAGTATAGGTGGTGACGGTTTCCTCTTTGCCGCCAAACTTGTCTTTCGACTGGCTGCTGGCGTGCTCCACCCACTGGAAGTACTCCACTTTGCGCTGAATGCCGATGGCGGTGGCGCCCACGTTGAAGTTCGGGTCGCTCAGCGAGTCGGTGGTGTTGGCGAAAGCCGTGGCGTGAACGAGTTTTCCTTCAAACTCGGGGTCGATTTTCGAGACGTCTTCCATCTCGACGGTTACTCCTTCGGCCTCGTTGAGCATTTTGTCGGTTTTTACCGCGCGTCCTTCGTTCCACCAAAGCAGCGCTGTGCCTGCCACGAAAAGCAGAAATCCGGTGCCGATGCCTCCGAGCGAGTTTTTCAGCCGGGTTCCGTAGCCGGTAGTTGTTGTTTCTTGATAAGCCATAATGTTAGGTTTTTTATTAGTTATGATTGTTTTGTTTTGAGTTTCCGTTTGCAAAGATACGCTGAAAAATGGGTTTTTTGGTTGTCAATTCTGACCAAATAGTATTCATTTTTAATCAAAATACCCCGAAAAGAGTGTTTTCGGGGGCTTTTTCCGTGTTTTTCGGGGTTGTAGTTATTGTTTTTGTTCCCCTCGCTGATATTCCGACGGGCTGACCCCAAACACCCGCCGGAAGGTCCGCGCAAAGTTTGATTTGTCGTCGAAACCACATTTCATGGCCACGTCGCTGATGCTCAAGTCGCGGCGTGTGTCCATCAGGTGACGGGCTTCCTCCAACCTGAGTTTCAGCAGGTAGTTGGCAGGTTTCTCACCTGTGATGCTGGTGATGCGCCTCCGCAGGTTGGAGCTGCTCATGCAGAGTTCGTCTGCCAGATGGTCGATGTCGGCCGTTCCTTGCTCCATATTGTCGTGGGTGAATTTTATCACTCGGTCAATCAGTTTGCGGTCCTCGTCGGTGAGTTCGTTGCTGTCGGCGTGGTTTTTGAAGAGTATGTTGGCATACTTTTCTTTCAGCTGATTGTGTTGCTGTCTGAGCTGGTCGATGTGCTGGCTGAGCCTGTCGTTTTCGCGGCGGTTGCCTTTCTGACGGCGGCGGAAAATGCTCCAGAGCACACCTATTATAATAATAAGGGCGGCTGTGACGGCAAGGGCCGTGATGGCGATGCTGCGTTTTTGCCGTCTTTGTTCCTCATTGTCTTGTTGCAACTGCTCGTTGCCATATTGAGCATTGTATTTCGATAGCAGCTCGCCCGTTTCGTGGTCGTAGAGCGAGTCTTTCAGTTCGTTGTAGCGCTCAATGTGCTGCATGGCTTCTTGCGGGTCGGAGTCCTTCAGGGCCTCGTAGAGTCCCTTCCGGGCGTGGCTTTCGTTGTAGAGGTCGCCCTGTGCGATGTGCAGTTGCAGGGCCTCTCGGTAGTTCTTGATGGCCTCGTTGGTGTTTTTCTCTTTCATCAGCAGGTCGCCCATCTGGTTGAGGCAGATGGCCAGCGAGTGGCGGTTGCTGTCGGTGCGCAACTGAGGAATGGCTTTCGCCAGTGCGTCTTTCGCCTCGGCGTTGTTGCCCAAGGCAATGTGGGCCGAAGCCATTTGCGAGAGTCTGATGGCCGCCTTCGACTTACGTCCCAGGCTCTGTTCCAGTTCGTAGGCCTTGCTGGCGTAGTCGAGAGCCTGCTGCTCGTTGCCCATGGCATGATAGATTTCGGCTGCCATTCCCTGAATGACGGCTCTTCGCTCTTTGTTGTCGGTCTGCTGACTGGCTTTCAGCGCGTGCAAGATGTATTTTTCGGCTTCGTGGGGCTGTTTGGCACCCAAATAGATAGCAGCCAGTGTGTTGAGCGACGAACTCATTCGGTCGGCATCGCCGCTGCGTTTGTCGAGTTCGTAGAGCTGTTGTGCGTAGTTGGCCGCCACTTTCCATTCACCCTTGCGAAAATGGCAGGCCGAAAGCAGGGACAGGCAGTCGGCGGCAATCTCGGGGTCGCGGCTGGTGCGGCAGAGCGGCAGCGCGCGCGTGGCGAGTACGGCGGCGCGTTCGGGCTGTTGCTGTTCGTTGAAGAGATATTCGGCAGCCCAGTAGTCGGTGAGCATGGCAACGGTGTCGGCCGGAGTGTTGTCTTTCAGTTGCACGGGCTCGTCGGTGAATTGCGCCTTGTTCAGAAAGCCGAACAAGGCGTTAGCCGCGGCCGTGCGCGCTTTGGGCGCAGCCTGCTCGTAGCGGTCGAGCAGCCGGTCGAAGTCGGTGGTGCCGTTGGCCGCGCTCACTGCGGCTGCTGCCATCATCATGAAGACGAGCAGCAGAGCGGCAGCAGCTTTTCCATAGTCGTGTCGGTTAGGAAACATTCGTTCTGTCTTTATTCTGGGTTGTTTTAGGTTTGCGCATAGCCAGCAGATCTTGCAGGCTCGCACTATTCAGTGGCAAAGATAAAAAATTTTTTTCATAATGTAGCCTTTTTCCTGTTTTTTATTTCTTTTTGCTCTCATAACAGTGAGCAGACTGTCGTTCTAGCTTTAAAATACAATCATCATTCCGTGGGTTATCGCCCCCGTTCCGTGCATGCAGAGAATATTATCATGGATTAAACCAAAATTTTCTAGAGAATCTTTTCGTAACGTCGTAAGATAAGATGAGATTTTCTAGAGTTTTTTTTCGTAACGCCGTGAGATAATTCCGTAACTGCATGCTTTACGAAATTATCTCTCGACGTTATTTTCCCAATTGCGTGAGTTGCTAACTCATCCCCGGTCTTTTCTCTGTTTTTATCATAGGACCCTGACTATGAGTGTGGCGGCCCGACGACTTTCTCGTCTGTCAGCACCCCGCGAAGTAATAATGTTTGTAAAAATCGCAGCGAAAACGAAAAATATCTGTACCTTTGTTTGCTAAAACCAAACCCACCACCAACATGAACGAGCAAGAACGCATTCTTGAGCTGCGCCAGCAGCTGCACGAGCACAACCACCGGTACTACGTGTTGAACCAACCCACCATCAGCGACCAGGACTTCGACTTCCTGATGCATGAGCTGCAGGACTTGGAGGCACGCCACCCCGAACTCTACGACCCCAACTCGCCCACGCAGCGGGTGGGCAGCGACCTGCAGTCGGAGTTCCGGCAGGTGAAACACAAGTATCCCATGCTCTCGCTCTCCAATACCTACAACGAGCAGGACGTGGCCGAATGGTACGACAGCGTGAGCCGCGGGCTGGAAGGCGAGCCGTTTGAGGTGTGCTGCGAAATGAAATACGACGGACTGTCCATCTCGCTCACCTACGAGCAGGGCCGGCTGGTGCGTGCTGTCACCCGTGGCGACGGTGAGCAGGGCGACGACGTAACCCAAAACGTGAAAACCATTCGTAGCATTCCGTTGGTGCTGAAAGAGGAGAGTGGAGAGTGGAGAGTGGAGAGAGGAGAGTTTGAAATTCGTGGCGAAATACTGCTGCCGTGGAAAGAATTTGAGCGTATCAACCGCGAACGCGAGGAGGCTGGCGAGCCATTGTTCGCCAATCCGCGCAATGCGGCCAGCGGTACATTGAAAAGCCTCGACTCGCGTGTGGTGGCGAGCCGCAAGCTGGACGCTTACCTCTACTATCTGTTGGGCGACAATATTCCCGGCGATGGTCACTATGAGAACCTGCAGACTGCGCGCCAGTGGGGTTTCAAGATTTCCGAGGGCATGAAGAAGGTCAGCACGTTGCAGGAAATCTACGACTACATCAGCTACTGGGACACCGAACGCAAAAACCTTCCAGTGGCCACCGACGGCATTGTGCTCAAGGTGAACTCGCTGCGGCAGCAGCGCCACTTGGGTTTCACCGCAAAGAGCCCGCGCTGGGCCATAGCCTATAAGTTCAAGGCCGAGCGCGCCTGCACCCGTCTGCTGAGCGTCAGCTATCAGGTGGGGCGCACGGGTGCTGTTACGCCCGTTGCCAACATGGAACCCGTGGTGCTGGCAGGCACCACCGTGAAGCGCGCCACGCTGAACAACGAAGACTTCATCCGCTCGTTCGACCTGCACATTGGCGACTACGTTTATGTGGAGAAAGGCGGCGAGATAATACCCAAAATAGTGGGTGTGGATATCAGCCAGCGGCCCATTATCGCACAGCCCGTGCAGTTCATTACCCGCTGTCCGGAATGCGGCGCACGGCTGGTGCGCTACGACAGTGCCGACGCCAAGGGAACGGCCACAGCGGCCTGGTACTGCCCCAACGACGCGGGCTGTCCGCCGCAAATCAAGGGGCGAATCGAGCATTTCATCTCGCGCAAGGCCATGAACATCGACTCGTTGGGGCCCGAGACCGTTGACGAGTATTATCGTCGCGGACTGATTAAGAACATCGCTGACCTTTACCGCATTCAGGTGCAGGACATCAACGGTGATGGCAGCCGCGAGCGTTCGGCCCGCAATATTGTCAATGCCATCGACCGCTCGCGCCAAGTGCCTTTCGAGCGCGTGGTGTTTGCTTTGGGCATTCGTTTCGTCGGCGAAATCTCCGCCCGTCTGCTTGCCCGCCATTTCAAGTCTATGGACGCGCTGGCCGCAGCCACTGTCGAGCAGTTGCAGCAGGTGGAGGGCATTGGCGCTGTCATAGCGCAGAGTGTGGTTGATTATTTCCAGTCGCCCGAGAACCAGGCCATCCTCGAACGGCTGAAAAGCGAGGGCTTGCAGATGCAACTCAGCCAAGAACAGATGGAGGCGCAGAGCGACCGCCTTGGTGGGCTGAGCATTGTCATCAGCGGTGTGTTCAGCCGCCACAGCCGCGACGAGTATAAGGCCATGATTGAGCAGCACGGCGGCAAAAACGTGGGAAGCATCAGTGGAAAAACGTCGTTTGTGCTGGCAGGCGAGAACATGGGCCCCTCAAAGCTGCAGAAGGCACAGAAACTGGGCGTGCCCATCCTCTCGGAAGAAGAGTTTTTGCAGAAATACGAACTGGAATAAAAAAAGAGCCCTCATCATCAAAACCCAAAAACAATGATGAAGATAATAGTATCAAAAGAAATAGAGAGTGTTTGCCCCAATTTCGTGGGTGCAGCCGTTGAGGCGAACGTCAAAAACACGGCTTTCTGTCCGGCGTTGTGGCAGGAAATCAACGCATTGGTGGAGCAATATCGCCAAACGATGGATACCACCAGCATCAAAGAGCATATTCCCGGCATAACGGCTACGCGCCGCGTGTATAAGGCTTGCGGCAAAGATCCCAGCCGCTACCGCCCGTCGGCAGAGGCGCTCATCCGCCGCGTGTTGCAGGGAAAAGAACTCTACCAGATTGACACGCTCGTTGACCTTATCAACCTGGCCAGCATGCGCTTCGGCTACAGCATTGGCGGATTTGATGCCGACAAGTTCGTTGGCGACACGCTCACCCTGGGCATTGGCCAGAAGGACGAGCCTTACGAGGGCATTGGCCGCGGACTCATCAACATCGACGGAATGCCTGTTTATCGCGATGCCGCAGGTGGGGTGGGGACACCTACCAGCGACCACGAGCGCACAAAAATCACGCTCGAAACCACGCACCTGCTGACGCTTGTCAACGGGTACGACGGCAACGAGGCCCAAGTGCGCGCCAATGCCGCCTTCATTCAGCAGTTGCTGCGCCAGTACTGCGACAGCGACGGAGGCACGTGCGTGATTTACAAATAGAAGGTAAAATGATTCTACTTTCTCAGGATAGTAAACAAGGAGTTCAAGGAGTTACAAGGAGTTCAAGACAATAGTTTTTCGCTCTGATGCACCTTTCCTGAAAAAGATAACAGGGATAAAGCTATTGTCTTGAACTCCTTGTAACTCCTTGAACTCCTTGAATTCCAAAAAGTTGAGAACTTTCGAAACTTAAATAAGATGATTACAGAATAAACTCGTCGATGAGTTTCTCGTCGGCAGCCGTCCAGCGGAGCGACTTCAGTTCGTCGGTGCTGAGCCATTGGTAGTCCAGATGGTCGAGCAGTTTGAATTTCTCGTCACCGCCCTTGCACAGGTAGGCCGTCAGGGTGACTGTGAAATCTTCGTACTCATGCTCCACGGTGCCGATTTTGCGGCCTACGTAGATGTCCCAGTCCATTTCTTCCTTAATCTCGCGCACCAGTGTCTCATGGTGGCTTTCGCCTTCCTCCACCTGACCGCCGGGAAACTCCCAATGCTCGCTGATATACATGTACTTCGAGCGGCAACGTTGCATGCAAAGATACTTTCCGTCGTTCATCACAACGGCTGCAACCACGTCATAATGTTTCTTTTCCATAGTTCGATTCGTGTTTTTGTTGGTTTTCTGGTTTTATTTTGCAAACTTAGCAAAATTATTTCGTAAACACGAATTTTATTCCCACAAATTACAATGAATTTTTCAAGGGTGGCAAAAACCTAATTTCCAGTGATTTGCTGAATGTCTTTCAGTGTGATGTTGCCACTGACGAAGATGATGTTCAGATCGTTTTCTTCTTGCGCCATTAAGGCAAACTCCGACTTCCCCGCCTTGAGCGGACGATGGTAGATAGTGACGTGCTCGCCCTCTTCGTGAGCCTGCATCACCACTTCGTACTTGTTTTTCTTGTAGTAATCGGTGAATTGTTTTTTGATGTTGGCAATCATTGAGGGACGTTCACAATTGAGTACGCGCAACTGGTCGAGCTTCGAGGCAATATTGCCCACCGGATGCTTTCCAGCCTTCACATTGGGCACCATCTGCAACATGGTCTTCGAGATATAAACCGTGGAGATGCCGTTGGTATCGTTGAACTTTTCAAAAAGGGCTTCTTGTGCCGCAAGCTTTGCAGGCAGCATGAGCATCATCAGCAAGATGAGCCGTGCGGTAATATGTATTTGTTTCATCTTTCAGCTAGAGATAGGTTTTTGGGGTGTTTATTCTATGGCTTTGTTGATGCATTGAGAGAATTTCAGCAGGGCACGTTGGGTTTCGGCGGCAGCATCCTCCGGATTGTCGAAAGTGTCTTCCGACGGTTGGCGTGCAAAGTCCTGCTGATTGTTGTGATGGGTCGCAATCAGCGACAATGAGACAATGAGCAGCCATGACGCTGCCACACCTGCAATCCATCTGAGCGATATCTTTCGGGCGTGTCTGTTGGTGGTGCGCTCCACGGTGTTCCAACCGTCAATCATGCGCTCCATGCGTTTCTCCATCTGCGCGAGTTGGGCTTCGGCCTGAGCCATTTGCTCTTCGCTGGCCTTTCCCCGGCTGATTTGCTGGAGCAGAAAATCTAAGTTGTTGTCCATTGTCTTCAAGCGTTATTGAGTTTCTGTTTGATGTTTTTTCTTGCCCTGCTGAGCAGCGACCTGATGTTGACAGCAGTGAGGCCTGTTTGGCTTTCTATTTCCTTGGGCGACAGGTTATCTACTGCATGCAGGGTGAGCACGCGCCTCTGCTGTTGCGGCAGTTGTCCTATGAGCCTTACCACTTGTTCTGTTTCGTCGCGCTCCTCGATGCTTTTTGCCAGATTGCTCTCGTCGGCCACGGCCAGCGTTTCTGCGGGGCTGTCGGCAATGGTCAGGTGCTTGCGTCGGTGCTGGTCGCGAAACAGGTTGGTGACGAATGTCGTCAGATAAGCCTCGTCGTTCTCAATGTTGCTGAGCGCGTCGCGTTTTGTCCAGAGTTTCAGAAAAACCTCCTGCACCAGGTCTTCGGCATCTTGCGAGTTGCCCGTCAGCCGCCACGCCGTCCAGAAGAGGTGGCGCCAATGGGGCATGAACCTTTGTTTGAATACAGAGGCTTCCATAAGTGTTCTTTACAGAGTTTTTTTGTTGTCTTTCATCAGTTTCTCTACGTCGTCGGGCTTGATTTTGCCTTTGAACTGCACCATCGAGCAATCGTCGTCGCCAGCACTGAGTATAAGCAATTCGCGAATAACGTTCTTCTTTTGTCGCATAAGTATCAGCGCGCGCCCGCCTTTTTCGTTCGAGCGTACCAGCTCCTCATAGCCGTTTGTCTTCAGGTTTTTGGCCATTTGTGCGAACTTGTGCTTCACTTCGTCGGTGCAGTCGTCAAGATCCAGTGCTTTCATCGAGCGAATGCATCGCATGGCCATGCGGGTGTCTGCATCGTCGTGGCCTTTGACGAACGGACGCATGAGTGCGAACGCCAACTTTCCCAGATGCACGTATTCCGCATCTTTCGCGCTCTTGAAACAGCGAAAGAGGTCGCCAGGCGTCTGCGCTTGAGCCGACGCACTGGCAACGATAAAGAGAAGAGAGAGAATAAACGTTTTCATCGCAACATACTTCTACTTGATGAAGTCGCCCATTTTTTCGAGGTCTTCGGGGCGTAGTTCACCGCAAACTTGCACCAATGCGCACTCGTCTTCCTCGATGCTGATGATGAGCACTTCTTTCAACACTTCTCCGTCGGTCTTCACCAGGATTTGTGCTTTCTGGCCTTCTTCATTGCTGTTCACCATTTGCTCATAGTCTTTCTTCGACAGCTCTTTCACCTTTTTGGCAAACTGGTCGTGCAGTTTTTTGTCGTTCTCTATTTGCAACACGCGGACAAGCTCAATGTTCTTCAGCCGTTCCTTGGTTTCTTCCGAATTTGTCTTGTTGGCAATGACACTCATCAATGCCTTCGGAATGTTCACAAACTGGACGTTGGGTTTGTCTCTGAACTCTTTGAAAAGGTCGTCAACGTTTTGTGCCGAGAGACTTGTTGCGGCTGCAATCATCAGCGCAAGCGTAAATAAGATTTTCTTCATGGGGCTTTACTTTATAATTAATGTTCTACAAATAATAATATCTCTCACCCTTTCCGCGGAAGGGCTTCTATTTTTCAGACGCACGGAACGAAGAAAATGTTGCGTCGGGGGTAGTTTTTTTTCAAATGAATAAAGAATGTATGTGAAAGTTTTATCTATAATCGAAGCCGTCGCCATACAAAACGGGGTATGCGGCGCCAACAAGCGGTGATGATGCGCCAGCGCCAGTCGATGACGCGCACGTGGCGGTGGCTTTCGATGGCCGCAACCATCTCTCGCGCTACCCGTTCGGGGCGCAGCATGAGGGGATAGTGGTAGTTGTCGTTGAGCAGGGCAGTATCTACGAAGCCTGGGCGCAGGTCGGTGAAGCGGATGTTTAGACGGCGAGCGTTGGCGAGTTGCTCCAGCGACTGCAAATAGACGTTTTGGAAAGCCTTGGTGGCCGAATACGAAGGCGCGGGGCCGAGTCCTTTGGTGCCGGCGATGCTGGTGATGGCGGCAATGTGGCCGCCGCCATGTTCGGCGAAATAGTTGAAGACAGTGTCAATAAGCCTTGTGAAACCCAAGGCGTTGGTGCGCACGGTGTCGGTTTCGATGGCGGGCTCCAGCTGACGGTTCTGTTTGCCGATGCCCGAGGCGTGGAAGTAGAGCGACATGCCGCCCAGGCGTTCGATGAGCTGCAAGAGTTGCTGAGGGGCTTCGTCACGGGTGACATCGATGGTTTGTGTGACAACTTGCTGAGGAAACTCGCGCTGCAAAGCGTCCAGACGGTCGGCACGGCGCGCGGCAATGCCTACGTGCCACCCTTGGGCAATGAGCAGACGGGTTACTTCGAGGCCGATGCCCGATGAGGCACCCATGATGACGGCTTTTTTCTGAGTATTCATGATATCTATGAGTTTACGGTTTACAGTTTACGGTTTATCATTTTTCATTTATCTGACGTTTGAGTTGGTTCTGCGGACAAGGAAGAAACTACGGGTACGCACGAAGAAAAGCAGTGTACCAACGGCGTTGGCAACGGCGACGGTCCAGAAGGCAGCGGCATAGCCTGTGTGTTCGGCAATCACGCCGCCCACAAGTACACCGAGTCCCATGCCGATGTCCCATGAAACGAGAATGGTGCTGTTGGCCGTTCCGCGTTCGTTGTTATTGGCCACGCTGATGGTCATGTTCTGGAAAGCGGGCCACAGGTGACCGTTGCCGAGGCCTATAAGAATGGCAGAGCCATAGTAGCCCACAGCATTGGGGCAGGCGATGAAGAGCGTGTAGCCTATGAGCGAGGTGACGATGCCCGTGGCAGCATTGTGGGTGAGACGGCCCTTGCGCAGTGCTCTGCTGCCTTGCAACCTCGACAGCATGAGTCCCACGGCGCAGAGCAGGAAGTAAGTGCCTGTGCCGCCGGTGATGCCCATGGCTTCTTTGCTATAGATGGCGAGGTAGTTGCTGAGCACACCAAAACAGAAGCCGAAAAACACCATGTTGGCTCCGATAAGCCAGCCTTTGACCAGGAAAAAGCGGTCGAAGGATATCTTGCTTGTAGTTTTTTTCGGGAGTTTGGAGGTTTGGACTTTTATGCCCGAGGTTAGAACTTCTTTGTCGGAGATGCGAGTGGTGCTCTTGCTTTCTTTCAGCTTTACCGTGGCATCAACAGTCAGGCCAAAGCAAGCCACGGCCAGTGCAAGCCAAAACAACAACTCGAAATTGTTGCTCCATCGGTAGAGCGCAATGCCCACGATGGGCCCCAGGGCCATGCCGAGGTTGTTGCCAAGGCCGTAGTAGCCAATGCCCTCGTTACGGCGCGACGAAGGCAACACGTCGATGGCCACAGTAGAATTGGCCACGGTGACTGCCCCGAAGGGACCGCCATGGAGGGTTCGCACAATAGTAAATAATAATAAGGTGGAAGCCGCCAGATAGCCGGCAAAGAAAACAGCAAATAAGGCAAAGCAAATCATGAGCACCCTTTTGCGCGGAAAACTATCTACGAAATAGCCGCTGAAGGGGCGGAACAGTAGTGCCGTTACGCTGTAGCCCGACAGCACCAGTCCTATGACATCCTTGGTGGCGCTGAAATGCTCGCTCAGGTAGAGCGGCAGCAACGGCGTAAGCAGATAAAAGGCAAAAAACAGCGTAAAGTTGGCTGTCATCACCTTGATGTAGTTGCTGTTCCAAAGTTTTTCCATATTTCAGAAGTAGAACAAAAGGAATGGGGAACGGGAAACGAGGACTAGTACCTCATTTTCCCGTTCCCCATTCTCTGTATATGTAAAGAGGATATTAGTTGGCTGCCTCGAACTCGCGCAGGAAACGCGTGTCGTTCTCAGAGAACAGACGCAGGTCGCTGACACGGTATTTCAGGTTGGCAATGCGCTCAACACCCATGCCGAAGGCGTAGCCGCTATAAATGGTGCTGTCGATGCCGCACAGTTCGAGCACGTTGGGATCTACCATGCCGCAGCCCAGAATCTCCACCCAGCCGGTGTGTTTGCAGAATCCGCAACCCTCGCCGCCGCAGATGAAGCACGAAATGTCCATTTCAGCCGATGGCTCAGTAAAGGGGAAGTAGCTGGGACGAAGGCGTATCTTAGTGTCGGCACCGAACATTTCACGGGCAAACGAAAGCAGCACTTGCTTCAGGTCGGTAAAGCTGACGTTGCGGTCGATGTAGAGTCCTTCCACCTGATGGAAGAAACAGTGGGCACGGGCGGTGATGGCTTCGTTGCGATAGACGCGTCCCGGACAGATGACGCGGATGGGCTCGGTGAGCTTGCCGTCTTCGGTGTGCATGCGTTCCATGACACGGGCCTGCACGCTGGAGGTATGCGAGCGCAGCAGAATGTTCTTGGTCACATCGTTGGGGTGCTCGCTCACGAAGAAGGTGTCCTGCATGTCGCGTGCGGGATGGTCGGCGGCAAAATTCATCTTGGTGAAGATGTGGTTGTCGTCTTCCACCTCGGGACCGTCAGCAAGAACGAATCCCATGCGCGAGAAAATATCGATGATTTCGTTTTTGACAATGGTCAGCGGGTGGCGTGTGCCCAGCTCGATGGGGTAGGCCGAACGTGTGAGGTCGATGTTGTCGGCCTTCGCCTCGCTGGTTTCGAGCTCGTCGCGAAGCGAGTTGATTTTGTCGAAGGTGAATTGCTTGAGTTCGTTGATACGCATGCCGACGGTTTTCTTCTGGTCGGCTGCCACATTGCGGAAATCGCTCATCAGGGCATTGAGTTCTCCTTTTTTGCTGAGATACTTCAGGCGGAGTTGTTCTATGTCCTCGGCGTTTGATGCCGTCAGTTGGCTCACTTCTTTGAGCAGGGCTTCAATTTTTTCGAGTATCATGTCTGTCTTTAAAAGTGTTTATTTCTTCCTTTTTTAAGAATTTTGATGCAAAGGTAAATATTTTTGTGAAATTATAGAGCATAAATCAAAAATAAGTTGTAATTTTGGCACAATTTAGAGAGATTCATTGATTTTCGACAGAAAATAGTAGCATGAAGAAGTGCGTTTTTTTTGTAGTGTTTGTGTGTGTGCTGACCGTGCTGGTCACAGCTTGTACCGACCGTAAGTCGGCGGGCAGTGTGCCGCCTGTAGCGGGCGATTCTGCCACGGCTGACACTTTAGAGCAGGACATTGTCGAGATGCCCCGTGGTGCCGATGAGCTGTTCGACGATTTCATCTTCAATTTTGCCGTGAGCCGCAAACTGCAGCAGGAGCGCATTTCGTTCCCATTGACAGTGAAAAAAGGTGAAAAGGTGGAACATTTGCAGAAAAAACAGTGGAAAACCGAGCATTTCTTCATGGATCAGGATTATTACACCATGATTTTCGACAACCGCGAGGAAATGGAGTTGACGAAAGACACTGCCGTGAGCCATGTGGTTATCGAAAAAATCTATCTCGACAAGGAAACCGTCAAACAATACGTTTTCAATCGGGTGAACGGAAAATGGATGATGCAGGAGATGCACGTTGATGCCATGTATCAGAACAACAATGCCTCTTTCCTCCAGTTTTATCATCGTTTTGCCAGCGACCCCGAGTTTCAGATTCAGAGCATGAACACGACGGTGGAGTTTACATCGCCCAATCCCGATGACGACTTCAGCAACCAGACGGGTGAGATTGTGCCCGAGCAATGGCCGTCGTTCAAGCCTTCGCTCATCCCCGTGGGCTTTATTTACAATATTATTTACGGTCAGCAGTACAAAGACAGCGACCAGAAAATATTCGTTATCCATGGCATTGCTAACGGTTTTGCGTCGGAAATGACGTTCCGCAAAATCAGAGGCAGTTGGAAACTCGTAAAGTTTACTTCCTAAAGGTATGAAAGACATTCAGCATTTTAGTCTTTTGTCCCACAACACATTTGGCATCGATGCCAAATGCAGCCGTTTTGTGGAGTTCTCCACCGACGACGAGGCCCGCCTTGTGGCTGCCATGTTGCGTCAGGAGTGCGCTGAAGGCTTCTTGATTATCGGTGGTGGCAGCAACCTGCTGCTCACGGCCGACTATCCCGGCACGGTGGTTCATTCGGCCATCCGTGGCATGGAACAGGTGGAGAAAGGAACCACAAATTTCACAGATTTCACGGAGAGAGAAATAAGTGGAGAGAGGAAAGAGGAAAGAGGGGATAGCGATGACGGCGAGGTGCTGGTACGCTGCGGTAGCGGCGAGGTGTGGGACGATGTGGTGGCATGGTGCGTGGCCCAGGGCTGGTATGGTGCCGAAAATCTCTCGCTCATTCCCGGCGAGGTGGGTGCGAGTGCTGTGCAGAATATCGGTGCTTATGGTGCTGAGGCCAAAGATATTATATATAAGGTGGAAGCTGTTGAGATTGCCACGGGCAACAGGTGTGAGATTTCGTGCGCCGATTGCGGCTATGGCTACCGTCAGAGCCGTTTCAAACACGAATGGCGCAACCGTTACCTCATTACGCACGTCACTTACAAGCTCAGCACCACGTTTGTGCCCTGCCTCGACTACGGCAACATTCGTCAGGAACTGCTGCGCCGAGGCATTTCTGAACCCACTGCCGAAGATGTGCGTCAGACCATCATTGATATTCGCAACGCCAAGCTTCCCGACCCAGCCGTTGAAGGCAATGCGGGCAGTTTCTTCATGAACCCTATTGTGAGCCGCGAGAAGTTCAACCAGTTGCTGGCACTCTATCCGCAGATGCCACATTATTATATTGACGAACAGCACGAGAAGATTCCTGCCGGATGGATGATAGACCAGTGCGGCTGGAAAGGGCGGACTCTGGGCCGTGCCGGCGTTCACGACAAGCAGGCGCTGGTACTGGTCAATCGGGGTGGAGCCGCCGGCAGCGACATTGTTGCTCTCTGCGAAGCCATCCGCAGCGATGTGCTCGCCAAGTTTGGCATCGACATTCATCCCGAAGTGAACATCGTTTAGCATTCATCTTCTCTCACTTTGTCTCGTATGTTGCGCTACAAGCGCAACTCCCCAAAAGAAAACCATCATGCAGCTAACATTTCTAGGAACAGGAACTTCGGGTGGCGTGCCCAGCATCGGTTGCAGTTGCGAGGTGTGCCAAAGCACCGACCCGCGCGACCGTAGGCTGCGCAGCTCTGCCATTTTGGAAACCGAGACCACCCGTCTGCTCATCGACTGCGGTCCCGATTTCAGGCAGCAGATTCTTCCGCACCCTTTTAGGCGTTTCGATGGCATTCTGCTCACCCACATCCATTTCGACCATGTGGCGGGCATCGACGACTTGCGTCCCTTTTGCGTGTTTGGCAATCTGGAAATATACACCAACCAGCGCACGGCCAACAGTCTGCGCACCACCATGCCTTACTGCTTCACCGAGCACCTGTATCCTGGTGTGCCGCGTCTGAATCTGCATGAGGTGCAGCCGCACCAACCGTTCACCATTGGCGACATTCAGGTGATGCCCCTTGAGGTGATGCACGACCGTTTGCCCATTCTCGCATTCCGTTTCGGCTCTCTGGCTTACGTCACAGACATGAAAACCATAGCTGACAGCGAGATTCCATACTTGCAAGGCACTGACACGCTTGTTGTCGATGCACTACGCTGGGCTCCTGCCCACCATTCGCACATGGTGGTGGATGAGGCCATTGCCTTTGCCCGGAGGATAGGGGCACGACGAACCTACTTCATGCACTGCAATCATCAGATTGGTCTGCACGAAAAAACTTCCCGCCGTCTGCCCGAAGGTTTCTTCCTGGCCTACGACGGGTTGGTCATCAATGTCTGAGAAAACTGTTTTTTCCTTCCCGATGCTTCGCCTCTTCCGAATGTATCGCCTCTGAGGCTCCTTTACTTTTTCTTCCCTTTAAACTTTCGGTAGAGCTTCCATCCGAGAATCAGACCGTCGAGCACTCCCGCACCAGTGTTCATCAGTCCAGAAATACGCATTCCTTTCGAGGGATGCGTTTCTTTATGGAACAACGTTTTCCAGAGTGTGTTGATCTCTGTGTTGTCCTTCTGTATTTGCTTGCGCAGTCTTTCTTTTCTGTTCTGAATGGCCGTCAGTGAGGTGTAAAACTGTGGAGTGGCCTCTGATTGTGCGGGTGGAAGTTCGTCGTAGTGGTTCATAAAAAGGGTAGGGGATGAGAGAGGTGAAATACGCAGGATGAAGGCAACTGTGCGCTACTCCATGAGCAGGCGGGCGAGGAATCTCACCAGCGGGCGCTCCACCCACCGTTTGCGGAAGATGACAAACAGGATGAGTGCCAGCAGATAGACGGCTGCCACAATGCAGAATGCCGGAGCATTACCAACGTGGGGTGCCAGGGCATAGGCGGCCGCAAACGAGAAGTAGATGAGCATGATGATGAGCAGCAGAAAGAGCACTGCCGCAATGATGAGCGCCGTGATGAGGCGCACAACCTTATCAATTACATCGAGCTTCACAAATTCACTTTGAAGCCCGATGTAATGTTTCAGCACTTCGACTAGCTGACCGATGGTTTCTATGTTTCTGTCGTTCGAGAACACAGCCTTTTCGCAGTTTTTCTAGTCGATAGCTTCAGCGGCGGCCTCCTTGATGTCGTCAACGAGGTCTTCCATTTCCTTTCGGTTCAGTTTGATGTTGTGCTTCTTGCAGAAATCGTCAACCGTGTCAGAAATTTTTGCACGTGTGTCGGTTCCCTTTTCAGGAGCCAGAAGCAGTCCCAGAGCGGCACCAGCAATAGCACCTCCGAGGAATGCGCCGATATAACCTAATGTTTTCATACGCTTGATGTTTTTAGTATTAAATGATTAAATATAAATAATAATGTAGTTTCTGCCGCCAATGCCTTAACAAGGCTTGAATGCAATCGCAAATTTACAAAAATCTTTTCAGAAGCAAGCAAAAATGTGCTCTATTTTTTGTTAAAAAGGCCGTATTTCCTCTATTTAACAAACTTTATGTGCCTTTTTTCTGCTTTTTCGGCCGATTTTATGTAATTTCGCACGGTATTACAGAAATCAAACAAATTTTATCATCAAAAATAACACAATTATTGATTATGAAGAAACTTATGGTTTTGTGCGCAGGAATGTGCATGTTGATGGCATTTACTAGTTGTGGTGGTTCTAAAGAGAGCGCCTATCGTAAGGCTTACGAGAAAGCAAAGGCTCAGGAGGCTGCCAACAGTGGTCAGAGCATCGAGGAAGACGTGACGGTGGTTGCTCCCGTGGTGACACGTCCCGCTACCCAGAACACTGTTGTTGACAATGGCGACAATGTGTCTGTCCGTCAGGAGGCTGTGTCGGTTATCAGCGGTGCCGGTCTGCGCAACTTCAGCGTAGTAGTGGGTTCTTTCTCTCTCAAAACCAATGCCGAAGGACTGCAGAACACTCTGAAGGCCGCTGGCTACGATGCTCAGATTGCCTACAACTCCGAGCGCAACATGTATCGCGTAGTGGCTGCCACTTACGACAACAAGCTCGACGCTGCTCGCAGCCGCGACCAGTTCCGCAGCCAGTATCCCGACGCATGGCTGCTCTTCGCTAAATAAAATCATAGCCTCTCTTTAAGCGAAGTGGCGCGTATCTTATCCATCGATTACGGAAAGAAACGTACAGGTATAGCAGTCACCGACCCTCTGCAAATTATTGCCGGAGGGTTGGCGACTGTTTCTACTTCTACGCTTTTCGAGTTTCTCACTGACTATGTGGCCCGTGAGCCCGTTGAGCGGCTCGTGGTGGGAAAGCCCATGCAGCCCAACGGCCAGCCCAGCGAGAACCTGCAGCGCGTGGAGCAGTTTGTCAACCGTTGGCGCAAGGCCAAGCCCGAGATACCTGTTGACTATTATGACGAGCGTTTCACCTCGGTGCTGGCCCACCGTGCCATGCTTGACGGTGGCTTGCGCAAGAAAGCCCGCCAGGACAAAGCTCTCGTCGATGAAATCAGTGCCACCATCATCCTTCAGGACTACTTGCGCTCCAAGAGTTAAGAGTTAGGAGTTAAGAGTTAGGAGTTAAGAAAGAAATTAGAATAATTAGAATAATTTCACCATGAAATTTTAAGAATCATTCTTGGATATAATAATTATACTCATTTCTTTCCTATCCCCTGTAAACAGCAAACCGTAAACTTTAAACCGTAAACTGCATGACATAGCAATTGTCTTGAACTCCTTGAACTCCTTGAACTCCAAAAATTGAGCGCAGCGAAATCAAAACAAAATTGTAAAATAGTAAAATTGTAAAATAGTAAAATAAACAAATGATTCTACCTATTTATATATATGGGCAGCCAGTGCTTCGAAAAGAGGCTCAGGATATCCCCGCCGACTATCCCGGTTTGCAGCAACTCATCAGCGACATGTATGAAACGCTCACCCAGGCCGACGGCATTGGTTTGGCCGCACCACAGATTGGCAAGGACATCCGTGTGGTGGTGATCGACCTCACTCCGCTCGCCGAAGATATGCCCGAGTACGCTGATTTCCGCCATGCGTACATCAATGCGCACATCGTGGAATACGACGACACCAAGACCGAGACCATGGAGGAAGGCTGCCTCAGCCTGCCAGGCATTCACGAGAACGTCACCCGTCCCACCCGCATTCATGTGCGCTATCTCGACGAGCAGCTACAGGAGCACGATGAGTGGGTGGAAGGCTATCTGGCCCGCGTCATGCAGCACGAGTTCGACCACCTCAATGCCACCATGTTTGTTGACCGCATTGGTCCGCTACGCAAACAGCTCGTCAGGAGCAAGCTCCGCTCCCTGTTGCAGGGCCGCTTCCGCTGCGGTTACCGCACCAAGGCGCCCTTAAGGGCTAAATGAGATTCGCTTCGCTAAATGATAAATGAAAAATGAAAAATGAAAAATGAAAAATGACAAATGATTATGACCAGCAATATTTACAAATGGTATCTGATAGGATTATCATTTGTCATTTTTCATTTATCATTTAGCCCTGCAAGGGCGCAATTCAACACCGACAGGCTCATCAACGTAGGCCGCAGTGCTCTTTATTACGAGGACTACGTGCTCAGCATTCAGTATTTCAATCAGGCCATCTCTGCCAAGCCTTATCTCTACGAGCCTTGGTTCTACCGGGGCGTGGCAAAGTTTTATCTCGACGACTTCGGCGGTGCCGAAGCCGACTGCACCGAGGCCATACGTATCAATCCCTACATTACCGGCATCTACGAGCTGCGCGGACTGTGCCGTATTCGCCAGAAAAAATACTCCGACGCCATCACCGACTACGACAAAGCCCTGCAGTACGACCCCTCGAACCAGGGCTTCTGGTACAACCGGGTGCTTTGCCGCATACAGGACAAGGACTTCGAGGGAGCACACCACGACCTCGACTCCATGACCGTGAGGTGGAAGAAATATGCGCCTGCCTTTTCGCTCAAAGCCGACGTATTCATCCAGCAGGGCGACACGCTCAAGGGTGCCGAGTGGCTCGACAAGAGTCTGGAGATAGACCCCTACAACGGCGATGCATGGACCGTGCGCGCTGCCATCAGTCTCTCGCGCCGCCAATGGCGCGATGCCGAACAGCAGCTCGGCAAGGCCATCCATCTGAAGCCCAAGGTGGTGGGCAACTACATCAACCGCGCGCTGGCCCGCTACTACATCAACAACCTGCGCGGTGCCATGCAAGACTACGACAAAGCCATCGACCTCGATCCTAACAACTTCATCGGCCACTACAACCGTGCACAGCTCCGTGTGCAGGTGGGCGACGACAACCGTGCCATCCTCGATTTTGACTACATTCTGCAGCACGAGCCCAACGACGTCATGGCCCGCTTCAACCGCGCCCTGCTGCGCGACCGCACGGGCGACCTGCGCGGAGCCATCGACGACTATTCGCGCGTCATCGATATGTATCCCAACTTCTGGACCGGGCTGCACTACCGCGCGCGCTGCTATCGCCGTCTCGGTATGACCGCCAAGGCCGAGATGGACGAGTTTCGCATCTTCAAGGCTCAGATGGACAAACACCTTGGCATTCAGCCGCGGCTCAAGAAACACCAGATGCGCAAGCAGAGCGACATCGACCTCGACAAGTACAACCAGCTGGTGGTGGCCGACGAGCAGACCGTGGAGCACGAGTACAACAGCGCCTGGCGCGGAAAGGTGCAGAACCGCAAGGTGGAAACGCAGCTCATGGCCATGTATCAGCTAGGCTTCGCCCAGTACGACAACGGCGTGAACACCTTCCAGGCCTTCGACACCGAGGTGGAGCGCTTCAACCGCACTCAGGCCGCCGGGCGGCAGCTGTTCCTGAGCTGCTCGCAGCGGTCACTTACGCAAGAAGAGCTGGAGGAGAATTTCAAACTCGTAGAAACCCTTACACAGGCCATCACCGGCAAACGCACCGTGGCCGAAAGCCTGCCCCTGCTGTTGCTGCGCGCCGTGGCCTATGCCAAAGCGCAGAACTTCGACGATGCCATGAGTGACCTCACCCTGTGTATTCAGGCCGACAGCACCTGTGCGTTGGCCTACTGGCAGCGCGCCGTGTGTCAGACCATGGTAAATGAGTTCAACGCCTCGCAGGGCATCGATGTGCAGCTGAAGAACGCACGCGCCATGGACGATTTCAACCAGGCCATCCGCCTCCACTCTGGCAGTGCCTTCCTTCTTTACGACCGCGCCAACCTTTATGCAGCCCGCAAAGAGTATAGCAAGGCCATTGCCGACTACACCGCCGCCCTGAAAATTAATCCCCGTCTGGCTGAAGCCTACTTCAACCGTGGCTATGCCCGCATCATGGCCAACCAGAAGAGCGAAGGCATTCGCGATCTCAGCCGTGCCGGCGAACTGGGCCTTTACGAGGCCTATAGCGTAATCAAGCAGTTTAGCGCCGAAAAGTAAAGTCCGATTTTTATCTCCCAGTATGCGTCCTTTTTTTCTAGCTTAGATTATTCATAGTATTATTTATACCTGTTTTATGATAGTTTCAATAAAAAACAGAGAAAAACTAACAAAAACAGGAAAAAACCATGTTTTTCTCTGTTTTTCCTGTTTTTCCCTGTTTTACTAGCAAACACCCTTTACAATGAAGAGTTCTTTCTGGACACTGAATAATCCTGCCTAGAGAATCTTTTTATAACGTCGTGAGATAATTTCAAATTTTCTAGAGAATTTTGGCGTATCGTCGGGAGATATTTTTGCCTTTCTCGGCTTCCCTTTGCCAACATGCGGCGCTGCTGCGCCGTTTCAGCCGAAAAAAAACGTAAAAAATACCGCTTTTCTTTTCTTTTTTCCCTACTTAATCGTACCTTTGCAAGTTGAAATAAAATACTAAGTTGTTATGGTAATAAAAATCACTTTCCCTGACGGTTCTGTTCGCGAATACGAGCAGGGCGTCACCGGACTTCAAATCGCAGAGAGCATTTCGCCGGCTCTCGCCCGCGACGTTGTATCTTGCGGGGTGAATGGCGAAACTGTTGAACTCAACCGGCCCATCAATGCCGATGCCACCATCGCGCTCTATAAGTTTAGCGACGACGAGGGTAAGCATACCTTCTGGCACACCAGCGCCCACCTGCTGGCCGAGGCGCTCAAGGAACTCTATCCCGGCATCCAGTTCGGATTCGGACCGGCCATTGAGAACGGATTCTTCTACGATGTGCTGCTGCCCGACGGCGAGGCCATCAAGGAGAGCGACTTCCCAAAGATTGAAGACAAGATGCGCGAGCTGGCCAAGAAAAACGAGCCTGTGGTGCGCCGCGAGGTGGCCAAGGCCGACGCCCTCAAGGAGTTTGGCGCCGACGGTCAGACCTACAAGTGCGAGCACATTGACCAGGATCTCGAGGACGGCACCATCTCTACATACACCCAGGGCAATTTCACCGACCTTTGCCGCGGTCCGCACCTCGTCAGCACGGGTGCCATCAAGGCCATGAAGCTCACCAGCGTGGCCGGTGCCTTCTGGCGCGGCGATGCCACACGCGAGCAGATGCAGCGCCTGTACGGCATTTCGTTCCCCAAGAAAAAAATGCTCGACGAATACCTCGTCATGCTCGAGGAAGCCAAGAAGCGCGACCACCGCAAGATTGGCAAAGAGATGGAACTCTTCATGTTCTCCGAGCGTGTGGGCAAGGGCCTGCCCATCTGGCTGCCCAAGGGCACAGAGCTGCGCCTGCGCTTGCAGGATCACTTGCGCCGGGTGCAGAAACGCTTTGGCTATCAGGAGGTCATCACGCCACACATCGGCTCTAAGAATCTCTACGTAACCAGCGGCCACTATGCCCACTACGGCAAAGACTCGTTCCGTCCCATCACCACTCCCGAGGAGGGCGAGGAATACATGCTCAAGCCCATGAACTGTCCTCACCACTGCGAGATTTTCGCTTCGAAGCCGCGCTCATACCGCGAGCTGCCCCTGCGCATCGCCGAGTTCGGAACGGTTTATCGCTACGAGCAGTCGGGCGAGCTGCACGGACTCACACGTGTGCGCTCGTTCACCCAGGACGACGCCCACCTGTTCTGCCGTCCCGACCAGGTGAAACAGGAGTTCCTCAATGTGATGGACATCATCAATATTGTGCTCACCGCATTCGGATTCAATTTCGAGGCGCAGATTTCGCTCCGCGATCCCAACGACCACGAGAAATACGTGGGAACCGACGAGGACTGGGCACTGGCCGAGCGCGCCATCGTCGAGGCCTGCGAGGAGAAAGGCCTTCCTGCCAAGGTGGAGTATGGCGAGGCTGCCTTCTACGGGCCCAAGCTCGACTTCATGATCAAGGATGCCATTGGCCGTCGCTGGCAGTTGGGCACCATTCAGGTGGACTACAACCTGCCCAAGCGCTTCCAGCTGGAATACACCGACGAGGACAACACCAAGAAGACGCCCGTGATGATCCACCGCGCACCCTTCGGCTCTATGGAACGCTTCACTGCCGTGCTCATCGAGCACACCGCTGGACATTTCCCACTCTGGCTTACGCCCGACCAGGTGGCCATCCTGCCGCTTTCGGAGAAATACAACGACTATGCCCGCGAGGTGGCTAAGATATTCGACATGCAGGGTGTTCGCGCCACCATCGACCTGCGCAACGAGAAACTGGGCCGCAAAATTCGCGACAACGAGTTGAAGCGTGTACCTTACATGGTCATCGTGGGTGAGAAAGAGGCTGCCGACGGACTGGTGAGCATGCGCCAGCAGGGCGGCGGCGAGCAGGCTACCATGAGCATTCAGGCCTTCATCGACAAAATCAACGGCGAAGTGGCCGAAATGACCAAGAATTTCTAGTCAACCTCAAGGCTGGCTTTGATCATAAAGACTGGATCTATCACTGATAGACTGGTTTTTTAAGAAAGAAATTAGAATAATTAGAATAATTACACCAGAAAAATATAAATTCTTGGATAATTATTCTAATTATTCTAATTTTTTTCCTAAGATATGGTAAAATAACAACTTGGTACAGATATTAAGAAACGAATGAGAATAATTAGAATAATGCTGGCCACGAATGAAAATAATAATTATTCGCATTCGTGAGTTAATTATTCTCATTATTCTCATTCGTTTCCTTCTAATCCTTTTAGCCATTTTTCTGGAGTAATTATTCAAATTATTCTAATTTCTTTCCTAAGATATGGTAAAATAACAACTAGGTACAAAAATTTAGAAACGAATGAGAATAATTAGAATAATTCTGGCCACGAATGAAAATATTGATTATTCACATTCGTGAGTTAATAATTCTCATTATTCTCATTCGTTTCCGTCTAATTCTTTCAGCCATTTTTCTGGAGTACTTATTCTAATTTCTTTCCTAAGATATGGTAAAATAACAACTTGGTACAAATATTGAGAAACGAATGAGAATAATTAGAATAATTCTGGCCACGAATGAAAATATTGATTATTCACATTCGTGAGTTAATTATTCTCATTATTCTCATTCGTTTCCGTCTAATTATTTCAGCCATTTTTCTGGAGTAATTATTCTACTTATTCTAATTTCTTTCCTAACCTCAGCCTATTGTTAAAAAAACGTAATCTATTAAAATAAGTTACTATTACTTAACACCTAACTACCAAATTTTCACTACCTTTGCACCCGCTTATCAAAAACTGTTGAATGAAGAACGACAAAAAAGGACCTCAGTACCGCGTAAATGAGCAAATCAGAGTGCGCGAAGTACGCATCGTTGGCGACAACGGAAACACCGTTATGCCCACACGACAAGCTTTGGACATCGCACGCCAGCAAGGCGTCGATTTGGTGGAGATTTCACCCAATGCCAACCCGCCCGTTTGCCGTATCATCGACTACAGTAAGTTCCTCTACCAGCAGAAAAAGCGAGCCAAGGAACTCAAGCAGAAACAAGTAAAGCAGGAGGTCAAGGAAATCCGTTTCGGACCGCAGACCGACGACCACGACTACAATTTCAAGCTCAAGCATGCCAAGGAATTCCTCTCCGAGGGCAACAAGGTGAGGGCTTACGTGTTCTTCCGCGGACGCTCCATCCTCTTCAAAGAGCAAGGCGAGGTGCTGTTGCTGCGTTTTGCCAACGATCTGGAGGAATACGGCAAGGTGGAGTCGATGCCGTCGCTCGAAGGAAAGAAGATGTTCCTTTACCTCTCGCCCAAGAAAACGGCCATCGTGAAAAAGAGCCAGCAGAAGCGCGACAATGAGCGCCGTGAGGCCGAAGCCCGCGAGGCTGAGCGCAAACTGCGCGAGGAAACCACTGCCGACGACCTTGCCGAGGCTGATGACATGCCTGCCAACGGAGGACTCTTTGCCAATATCAAAGGCGGTGACGAGCTGCTCAAAAAGCTCAAGGAAGAGAGCTGAGAAAACAAGAAGAATCAGTGCGTAACGCCCGGTATATGCGTTGCCACATATAATAAATAACAAATTAAATATTAAAAAAAATGCCAAAAGTTAAGACAAACTCCGGAGCAAAGAAGCGCTTCCGCTTCACCGGAACAGGTAAGATTAAGAGAAATCACGCTTACCACAGCCACATTCTCACAAAGAAGACCAAAAAGCAAAAGCGTAACCTCGTCCACGATACACTCGTTGACAAGAGCAACCTCAAGCAGGTGCGCGACCTCTTGTGCCTTCGCTAAAACCTATTGTCGAACATTTTAAAGAGTAAAAAACTATGCCAAGATCAGTTAATCACGTCGCTTCAAGAGCTAAGCGCAAAAGAATCTTAAAGCTCACACGTGGCTACTTCGGAGCCAGAAAAAATGTTTGGACAGTAGCCAAAAACACATGGGAGAAGGGTCTCACCTACGCCTACCGCGACCGTAAAACCAAGAAGCGTAACTTCCGCTCACTCTGGATACAGCGCATCAACGCAGCTGCTCGTCTCGAAGGACTCAGCTACTCGCAGTTCATGGGCAAGCTCAGCAAGGCCGGCATCGAAATCAACCGCAAAGTGCTCGCCGACCTCGCCGTCAACAACCCCGAAGCCTTCAAGGCCATCGTTGAAAAGGTAAAGTAAATTCAAAAGAGAAATAGTTTCTAAAAAACATAGAAATTTAGTTTTCTGTTAGGAAAGAAATTAGAATAATTCGAATAATTACTCCATAAAGAAACAACAAATTCTTGGATAATTATTCAAATTATTCTAATTTCTTTTTTATGCATTAGAGATAGCTTCTACATAGCTCAGGGAATTTAGTTTTCTGTAGGAAAGAAATTAGAATAATTAGAATAATTACTCCAGAATAATGGCTGAAATAATTAGACGGAAACGAATGAGAATAATGAGAATAATTCTGGCCACGAATGAAAATATTGATTATTCACATTCGTGAGTTAATTATTCAAATTATTCTCATTCGTTTCTTAAAATTTGTTCCAAGTTGATATTTTACCATATCTTAGGAAAGAAATTAGCCTGTATTTTTCACTTCGCTCAAAGCTCTCTTCATGCTTCCGATGCGCCAGCCGCTCCCCAACCCTGTCTGGGAGGGGAGCTGCTTCCGCCTTGCGTTATAGTGAAGAGTGCTTTGAACACAGTGAATAATTTAGGTTAGAAAGGTTTCCTGTTTTTCTTTGTGATTCTTGTTTTTCTTTGTTTTTGAAAGGCCGTTTACGGTAAATTCTTCATTCTCCATTCTTCATTCTTCATTTATCCTGTATTTTTGAATAATTTTGCGCCATTTATGTGTAAACCGGCAGTTTGCAAATACGGAAAACCGTGATTTTGTTTGGTTGTCACTTTCTTTTTCTTTTCACAGTGTAAAAAAAACTTCTTATTTTTGCAAAAAATTATGGCTTAATTGCCTGAAACTGAGCACAGCTGTGGCAGATAAAAAGGCAACACGCAAACCGATGCCAGTCTGCAAGGCTGCGGAAAACTAAACTTCACAAAAAGTAAACTCTCGAAGGGTGATGACCTAGGCACCCAATAGCAGTGATATTAACTATTATTTTTAAAAATATGAATAAAATGAAAAATTTTACTTTTAGAAAAAGGCTTCTCGCCTTAGCATTATGTGCGTTCGCGTGGATTGGGGCGAATGCATATGAGATTGACGGTAACACGTTGATTATTTATGGAACTGGTGTAGAGGGTAAAACGGCTGATGCTGTAGGCAACATGGAGGCTCCTACAGAGCCTGCATTTGCTAATGTGACAACCATTAAGTTGGTTGGTAAGTTTACTGGTTGGTCTGGCGGTTGGTTGAAGAACGCAAATTCCAATAATTCAAAAAATAAAATTTCAACGATTAATTTGGAAGAAGCAGACTTCTCCAGTATAACTGCAACATTAACCACTGATGAAACTGGCAAAATTACAGATGCAACGGCAAGTCCTGCACAGGCATGGGGTTTTAGTGAATTTCCGAACCTAAAGAATGTAACATGGCCAGCCGCTGGGAAAATCACTGTCATACCACACGAAGCTTTTAAGTTGACAGGTCTTGAATCAGTTACTATCCCTGGTTATATTCAATTTATAGAAGATAATGCTTTTTGCTCCGACTCTGGTGATAAATATCTGAAGAAAGTTACTTTTGAGGAGTATCCTGAAGACGCAACAATTGAAAGTAGTCAAGTGAAGATGTATATTGGTTTTCAGGCGTTTAGCAATACTTATGGGTTGATGGACGTTTATATTAATACTCTGGGTGATATTTATGCTACAAACAATGCTTTCCCACATTCTAAGACTTATGGCCATGCTAACACAGGTGCTGCTCTTGCTACTCTTCACTTCCCTGAAGAAAAGGCTGATGAATATGCTAATCTTGAGCATGTGCTTGACGAGGCCACTGCCAGCAATGACAAAAAATTTCAGGAATGGCTTGTTGCTCACTATGAAGATGCAGGTAATAAGAAAAACGGTTTTTACGAATTTGTAAGTAACGGTATTAACAATGAAGAAGACGGTCCAAGTTGGGGAGATAAGTTCCTTAGAACTTACAGCTTTGCTCCAACAATCAGTGTGAGTGAGGATGTTATCAATAGTGATGCGGTGAAAGCTATTTTACGGGAACATCCTGATTGGGAGGTAATGATAGCTCAGGTTGTTCCTCCTGGGGTGAAAGCATTTATAGTAGATAAACTGACTAAAAATGCTGCTGCCAGAACTGTCACGTTACACCTTAAGAAAGTAAATGTGATTCCAGGAAACACTGGTGTTATTCTTTTTGGAGGTACTAATTCTTCTTCTGCAGATGGAACAAAGAAGTTTCTTAGCATGATGCTCACTGCATACGTAGGTAAGCCTTTTACGAGAGAAAATTCAGACAACAAGAACTATCTGAGTGCTACGTGCAGTACTAATCCTAATGAGTTTATTCATGTAGTACCGTATGGTAAAGACGAATATGGCCATTATCATCGTGATTTTCTGATGGGAAGTTTCAGTGCTACTAAAGCTGGAAATGCATATTATAAGACCCACGAAAATACATATGGTGAGGGTCCTGGTATAGAGAACACTCCGGGCGATTGGAAAGGTTTCTTCCGTGCGATAAGTGGAGAAGCTCAGCGCGACAAAGCTTACCTCAGACTGACCCTTGATGAGTATCCCTATCCGGAAGGTGGCGAAATCATCATTGACGCTTCTGATCAGACTGATTCAAGTTCAGAAACTTATTATCGTAATGAATATAAAGATCAAAATTTGCAGAAATATACCCCTGCAGAGATGAAGCAAAGGGGATTTTGGTATATTGACGAAAATACTCCTATTGAATGGGCTGATTCGTGGGGAACTAGAAATCTTGCTGCTGGAGCAAAAGGTGTATTGTTTGATGCTGAGTTGAATGATGAAGACTGGGTAAACAATGTGTTGTCTGGTATTTCGACGGTAAAGACTGAAAAGAATCAGAACAGTGGCTTATACACACTTCAGGGTGTAAAAGTTAACAAACCGCAGAAAGGCATCTACATTCAGAATGGTAAGAAAATGATAATTAAGTAAAAAGAGGTTAGTAGTTATGGAAAAGAATTATATTAAGCCCGAGATAGAAATTATTGTTCTCGCTAAGGATCTTATGCAAGCCTTTCCAGAAGACAGTGGTCAGATTAGTATCGGTAATATGGATAGTAAGCAGAACGATATGTGGGAAGAATCCAGCGATCCCGTCTTTGATACCAACAAGAAGAATCTCTGGGACGAATAAATAGAATCTCCTAAGCTATGAATCATCAGAAGGGAATGACTCTCTGAATGGTTCATCAGAAAAAAGCAAGAAAAGACCCGCCTGCGCATGCAACGCGCTGGCGGGTCTTTTCTTATTCTTTTGTGCAGATTTGGAATCTTACAGAAAGCGAACGTTCACATGAAATATAATTGGACATTAATTATTCCTTAATGAATGTGCCCAAAAATGAAAGATTATATGATTCAGCTTCCACATGTATGAAAACGACCACGGATTTCATATATCTCACGGATTGCTCAGTAAAAATCCATTCAATCTGCGTAATCTGTGGTCGAAAAAATCCCAGCGGAAACATCCTATTGAGACTCGAATCAGACTATTAACATGCTGCACTTGAAGAAGTGACCGTAAACGGCCTTTCAAAAACAAAGAAACACAAAGAAATACAAAGAAAAACATGACGGTTTTTCAACTGTTTTCCTGGGTTTTATTTGGTTTTTGAAAGGCCGTTTACGGTCACTTCTTTTTAGTACGTTCACACGTCGTGTGAATGTACTTTCTTCAGCAATACATGAAATGGATTACCAGAGCTGCAGGCGCTGCTCTTTGGGAATGAACATCTTGTTGGTTTCGGTTACGCCGAAGGCATCGTACCACATGTCGATGTGGGGCAGGGCACCGTTGACGCGCCATTCGCCCAGTGCGTGGGGATCGCTCTTGGTGCGGTTGCGTATTTCGGCCTCGGTGATGTTCTGTCCCCACACGCCGGCGTAGGCGAGGAAGAAACGCTGCTCGGGGGTGAATCCGTCGATGGTGCCGAGGGGAGCCTCGCGGGTGGCGTTCTTAAAGGCAGTGAAGGCCACCTGCAGTCCGCCGTGGTCGGCCAGGTTCTCGCCGAGGGTGAGCTTGCCGTTGGCATTGAGGTCGGGCAGCACCTTGATGGCCGAGAAGAAGTCGGCGTACTTACTGGTGCGGGCCACGAAGTTCTTGCCGTCGCTCTCGGTCCACCAGTCTTTCATGTTGCCGTCCTTGTCGTACTGGCGGCCCTGGTCGTCGAAACCGTGGGTCATCTCATGTCCGATGACCACGCCAATGGCTCCGTAGTTGAAGGCATCGTCGGCAGTGGCATCGAAGAAGGGGTACTGCAGTATGCCTGCGGGGAAGCAAATTTCGTTGGTGGTGGGATTGTAGTAGGCGTTGACGGTTTGCGGGGTCATGTACCACTCGTCGCGATCGACGGGTTTACCGGCAGTTTTCTCTATCTGGAAGTCGTTCCAGAACTTGTGGCACACCAGTGCGTTGTCGTAGAACGAGAGCTGCGGGTCGATGGTGAGCCGGCTGAGGTCTTTCCACTTGTTGGGATAGCCAATTTTCACGTAGAAGGTGCTGAGCTTTTCGTGGGCGGCCTGCTTGGTGGTGTCGCTCATCCAGTCTTGTGCGTCGATGCGCTCGCCAAGGGCTATCTGCAGGTTGCGCACGAGTTTCTCCATGCGCTCCTTGGATGCTGCGGGGAAGTGGCGCTCGGCATACATCTTGCCGAGGGCTTCGCCAAAGACACCCTCCACCTGGTCGGTGGCCAGTTTCCAGCGCGGATGGTTCTGCTTGCGTCCGCTCATGGTGCGTCCGAAGAAGTCGAAGTTGGCCTCCACGATGTCGTCGCTCAGGTAGTTGGCTGCGCTGTTGATGACATCCCACTCGATGTAGGCCCGCAGCTCCTCGGGTGTCATCGATGCCACGACGGCATCGGCTCCCTGCACGAACGACGGCTGTCCGACGACGAGTGTGCGGAAATAGTCGGTCTTCACGCCCTCGGCGTTGAGCGACTGTGTGAGTCGCATGTTGGGATATTTCTCCTCAAACTCGTTGAGGGTCATTTTGTTGTAGTTGGCCACGGGGTCGCGCAGTTCGGTGCGGCTTTTCGACACTTTGGCCAAATCGGTTTCTATGCGCATGATGTACTGCATTTTCTGCAGTGCCACTTTCTCCTTGAATCCGAAGAGCTTGAACATGCGCACGATGTGCTTCTTGTAGGCTTCGCGAATGGCCGTGGTGGCCTCGTCGGTTTCAAGATAATAGTCCTTCAGGCGCAGTGTGAGTCCGGCCTGGCTGATGCTGAGGATGTTGTTCTTGCTGTCTTTCTCGTCGGCAGCGAAGTAGGAAGAAATGACGCTTCCGTATCCGTAGGGCGCATACTTGAGCTGCAAAGCCTGGAGTGCGAATTTGGTCTTGGCCTTCTCAATTTCTTTAATGAGGGGCATGACGGGTTTCACGCCTTCTTTGTTGCGCCTCACCGAGTCCATGGCGAGTTTGTAGTAGTCGCTCATTTTCTGCTCGTTGGTACCCTTGGTGTAGGTTTTGGTGAGCAGGTCGTTGAGGATGGCGTTGATACGTTTGTTGTTGTCCTGCGCCAGCTGGTCGAAGCTGCCGAAGCGCGAGTAAGCTGCTGGCAGCGGATTGTTTTTCATCCATCCGCCACAGGCAAACTGGTAGAAGTCGTCGCCAGCTTTTACAGTCTGGTTGAGGTTTTCGAGCTTGATGCCCGATTGCAGCTGTGCCATTCCGGCAACAGTCATGCTTGCGATTGCCATTGTTAGAACTAGTTTTTTCATGTTTATAGGGTTTTTATGGTTTTTATAGACTTGTGTGGTGTTATAGGTTTTCTAGCTCTTGTTGGAGTTGCTCCAGTTCTTCGGAGCGGGCCATCCAGCGGTCGCTTTCCTCGTCAAGAGCCTGCTTGGTGGTGGTGTATTCGGTGACGAGCACCATGTCGGAGGCGTTTTCGGGGAGCATGAGCAGTTGGTCGAGCTCTTTCAGCCGGTTTTCCATTTGCTCTATCTTTTTCTCACTCTCCTTCACCGCTTTTTCGGTCCGTCCGATACGGCGTTGGCGTTCCTTGCGCTCCGCGTACGACTCGCTTTTTTGCGGAGCTGAGGCTGTGGCGGCGGCTGTGTCGCTGTCGTTTTCGGCAGCAGGGTCGGCCTTTTGGGGCGTTGTGTTTCTGGTGTTCAGCTCGTTGAGCGACTCAATGTTCTTTTTACGCAGAAAGTCGTAGATGCCGCCCAAATGCTCGCGCACGTGTCCGCCGCCGAACTCATACACCTTGCTGACGAGGCCGTCGAGAAACTCGCGGTCGTGGCTGACGATGATGGCCGTGCCGTCGAAGGCTCGGATGGCTTCTTTCAGCACGTCTTTCGACTGCATGTCAAGGTGGTTAGTGGGCTCGTCGAGAATGAGTAGGTTGACGGGCTCAAGCAGCAGTTTGATCATGGCCAGTCGGCTGCGCTCGCCGCCGCTGAGCACGCGCACTTTTTTTTCAGAGGCTTCGCCGCCAAACATGAATGCGCCCAGAATATCGTTGATGCGCAGACGAATGTCGCCTCGTGCCACGCGGTCGATGGTCTCAAACACGGTGAGCTGTTCGTCGAGCAGCTGCGCCTGGTTTTGTGCAAAGTAGCCAATCTGCACGTTGTGGCCAATCTTGAGCTGTCCGTCGAAGGGAATCTCGCCCATGATGCATTTCACGAGGGTGGTTTTTCCTTCGCCGTTTTTACCCACGAACGCCACCTTCTCGCCCCGCTTCAGAATGAAGGAGACGTTGGAGAAGACAGGCCTTGTGTAACTTTTGCTCACCTCGTCGCAGATGATGGGGTAGTCGCCCGAACGCAGACAGGGCGGAAACTTCAGGCGCAGGGCGGAGTTGTCGATTTCGTCGATTTCGATGGGCACGATTTTCTCCAACTGCTTGATTTTCTGCTGCACCTGCACGGCCTTGGTGGCCTGGTAGCGGAAACGCTCGATGAAGGCCCGCATGTCGGCTATTTCTTTCTGCTGATTTTCGTAGGCCCGCAGCTGCTGTTCGCGGCGTTCGCGGCGCAGGTTGACATACTCGTCGTACTTGACGCGGTAGTCGATGACGCGTCCGCACGATATTTCGATGGTGCGCGTGGTGACGTTGTTGATGAAGGCACGGTCGTGGCTCACCAGCACCACGGCACTGCTGCTCTGCGACAGGAACTGCTCCAGCCACTGTATGCTCTCAATGTCGAGGTGGTTGGTTGGCTCGTCGAGCAGCAGCACGTCAGGCCGTTGCAAGAGCAGCTTGGCCAGTTCGATGCGCATTCGCCAGCCTCCCGAGAATTCTTTTGTGGGCCGCTCGAAGTCGGTACGCTCAAATCCCAAGCCCGTAAGCGTGCGCTCAATTTCGGCCTCGTTGTTGTCGGCCCCCATCATCAGGTAGCGTTCGTGCTCCTGCGAGAATCGCTCCACCAGCTGCATGTAGTCGTCGCTCTCATAGTCGGTGCGCTCGGCCAGCTGTCGGTTCATGCGGTCGATGCGCTCCTTCAGGGCGGTGGTGTCGGCAAAAGCCTTTCGCGCCTCGTCGATGACGGTGGTGTCGTCGGCCAGCCGCATCACCTGTGGCAGATAGCCAATGGTGGTGTCGTTGGGAATGCTCACGGTGCCTTCGGTGGGCTGTTGCTGCCGGCAGAGAATCTTGAGCAGGGTAGATTTGCCGGCACCGTTTTTGCCTACGAGTGCGATGCGGTCGCGGTCGTTCACCACAAAGTTGGCGTCGCTGAATAGGGGCTTGACCCCAAATTCCACTTTCAGTGCTTCAACTGATATCATTGTTTGTGATTCACATTCGCCCAGCCGCCATTGGCTGAGCGTTGTTTCTTGGTTGATCGTTCGTGTGGTGCAAAGGTACGAAAAAAATCGGTTATCGCGACAATAACTCACGACAATAATTCTGCCAAAGCCGATTTGGCTACAACAACTCACGGCGCGGGGCTAAAATTCTCTAGAAAATTTTAGCCCCGCGCCGTGAGTTATTTGGGTGATGCAAACAGTTGTGTGAGTAAGTCGTGAGGAAACTCTATCTGTTTAAGGTTCAGTTGGTTTTTACTCGCTGCGCAATATTTCTGCAAGATTCATTAAATCGGCTAGTGTAATGGTGCCGTCGTTGTTGAGATCTGCCGCGTCCGGGTAGAACGGAGTTGGGTTGTTGCCTAGCAAATATGCGCTTAATGTCATCAAGTCGGCCAATGTAATATCGCCGTCGCCATTCACGTCGCCCGGCACGAGGTTGGTGGCCGTGAGCTCATTGAACTTTGCATCGAGATATTGGAATCGCTGTTGCAGATAGGTTTCTATTTCGTTTAGTTCGTCGGCGCTGGCCTCTTCACCGGCACCGGCCAAGGCGGTCCTTACAGCATTGAAGCGTGCAATCATGGTGGCTTTCAGGTCGTTGTTGCCGTCCTGATAGAGTTCTGCCCAACGTAGTTTCACGGCCTGCTTGAACCAGTTTTGCTGCCACAGACTTTGCAGCTTGGTCTGCCATGCCGAGGCGTTGGCACTGTTGAACACCATGCCCTCGTAGGAGTTCTCGGTGTTGAGGTCGCTCATGTTGATGGCGGCAGCACTGTTGCCCAGTGCCATTTCGTTGCCCCAAAGCGGACCGAACTTCAGCACTTCATCGGTGTTTTCCTTGTAGGCAAAGATGCTGGTGAGCCCTGCCTGATTGCCAAGAATTTCGGTGGCAATATACCAGTTGACAAACGTTGTCGGGTCGATGCCCGTTGCGTCGTTGGCTTCCCATAGGGTGTCGAAGAAAGCCTTCACCTTGGCCTTGATTTCTTCTTCGGTGCCTGTTTTCTTGCCGGGTTCGGGGTTCTTGATGTTGATGTAGGGGTAGCTGTTGCCGTCGCCCTCCACGTAAACGTCGCCTGTGCTGATGCCGTCGGCATTGACCATGTCGAGCAGCCATCCCTGCTTTTCGTCAACGGCCACGCGGTGCGACTCGCCCAGTTCGAGGTCGGCCTCCACGTGGTCGGTGGCCATATAAGTGCCTTGATACTCGTTGTTGACGTAAAGGTCCACAAACTGATAGCCGGGAGTGAAATCAAATCCCATGGCTTTGCCCAACTCGTTGGCCATGGCATTGCGTGCCATGCTAGCGTCGGCCGCATTGGCCAGCAGAATCCAGTTGCGCTTGGCGTAGCCGCCGTTGGTCATGTCGTGCTTGTGCGAGACGAGCACATTGCCGTCGGCATCTTTCTCGTCTTTGGCAAACCTGATTCGGTATGACTTCTTTCCGTCGGCAGCATCCCACTCGGTCTTGCCGCGTCCGCGAACCTCCATGAAGGTGCTGGTTTCGCTAAAGTCGCCGCCAATCATCTGGTTCTTGTCCAGCACCTCGATGGCTGCTGCCACAAATTCGCCCGTGCTGGGCTGAATCTCTGCTCCGTCCTGGGTGTCGATGAAGATAGTGGGCACTTCGGAGAGCTGGGTGCGCTCAACGGGGTCGTCGCCTCCTTGTGACGTTACAAACTTGATTTTTGGTGTAGAATTGTCGCTGGTGGTGATGTACGCACGGGCACCACTCAGCAAAGCTGAAGTGGACCATGTATCGCTTCCCACGGGATGAGCCAGCGAGCTATCGTCAACGTAAATGTCAGAACCGAAGGTATAGCTGTTGGCTATTGTGATTTCTTTTTTGTAGATTTGTGCTTTGAAAAAGTGTGTGTTGTCGAAGCTGACGGCATCGCCATTATACTGTCCGTATTGCAAATCGGCGCTATATACCACGTCGTTGAACCGGCCGAAAGTGTTGACATCGTTTTGGGGCTTGATGAGGTAAGGCACACCACAGACCAGATCTAAGTTTTCGGGGGCCGAGAAGAGCATGGCTTCGCCGTCGGTGTCCATACCCGTATGTACTGCCAGTTCGTAGCTGCAGCCCAGAGCTTCTTCTACTTGCGCTTGAGTGGCATTGAACGGCACGCAAAACGCATTCCATTGGCCTCCTGTAAGAGTCCTGTTGGTAATGTCGAGATTGTAGCTGACTCCCACCGTGGGAATCTGGCTTTCGCCCTCCCAGCCTGTGAGCGTGGGATTGTAAGACATGTCAACCGGCTTGGGCAGCTCGTCAATATATCCCTGCAACTGCTCTTGTATGTAACTGATGCGGTTTTTGATGTAATTCTTCAGCACCGTGACGTGTTCATCGTAGTTGGCCATGGTATAGACCTCCGACCCCATGCTGCCGGCAGTGATGTCCCATTTTGCGTAGTTTTGCAGGCGTGTGTTGGTAGTGAGGGCCACAATGTTGTCAATATCGGCAGCCAGCTTGTCGTACAATCCGTCTTCCACCAGCTGGTCGATTGTGTTTTTGGCCAGGGTGAGGAAACTCTTGTCTTTGAAAAGGCTGTTCTTGAACACCCACTCAAACTGTGTCTTGTTGTAAAAAGCGCTGAGCTGGTCGTTAGCATAAGTGCTGTTGCCAAAAGCCAAGTCTTTGTCCCACAAGGGGCCCCACTTGAACAGCCCGTCGGCCTCCTTGGAACCTTTGAACACGAAGTAGCCGTCGAGGTCGCCAGTAATTTCGTTGGCGATGTAGAATTTGATGAACGACTCCACGTCGTTCGTTTTTTGCCACGTGCTGTTGCTGAAACTGGCAATCCAGATTTTCCTCCATGCCTGCACCTCGCTAACGAGTTGCGCGGTGGCCTCCTCTGTTTCAGGCTCAGGATTCTTGATGGTCACAAAGTGGTCGTCGTTGTCTCCCTGGCCAATATAAGGAACTTCGGCCATTTGCCCCCAACAAGTAAACTCCAGATACCAGTCGGTGTCTTCGTTGGCCACATCCACACGGTTGCTGCCCGTCTCACAATGGTCAGACACCATGTAAGTGCCGCGGTAGAGTCCACTGATAACCAAGTCAACATATTTGTAGCCTGGGCAGAAGTCCATGCCAACATATTTGCCAAGGTGGTAGGTGACGGCATTGCGGAGCATGGAGCGGTCGAAGTTGTTAGCCAGCAGCGTCCAGTTGCGCTTGGAGTAGCCGTAGCCCAACAAGTCGTGTTTGTGCGAGATGCCATCGTCGCCCTTTTTGGCAAATTACAAACGATAGGGCAACTTGCCGTTTCCAGCCGAAGCTGTGGAGTTGCCGCGCACCTTGATTTCAACCTGGTCGGTGAACGATTCCAGATGTTGCGGGCTGCCCGGTTCACTGTTATCTACAACCGTTATGGTGGCCGTGGAGTAGGGGGCAATTTCCTCATCGTCGGGGTTGCTTTTCCTTATTTTATACAGAACACTCGCCAAAGATGACTCGTCTGTGATGGCCTCAATATCAATATAAATGGTGGGAACGTCGGTGATTTGTTCTTTGGCTGCAATTCTTCTTGCCAG
Source organism: uncultured Prevotellaceae bacterium (assembly GCA_900315565.1). GTDB lineage: Bacteria > Bacteroidota > Bacteroidia > Bacteroidales > Bacteroidaceae > Prevotella. The sequence goes on from OMZS01000002.1 coordinate 178,410, forward strand.
TTCTGTATCCGAAAGCGGATATACATTGTCCGCTGCCCCTGCGCTGGCATAGGTGAGCAGTGCGACGGCAGTGAAGAAAAGGCTCCTCAGGTTTAAAAGATTAGTCATTTTGTTGTTTTGAATTATTATGGTTTTTACACGATTGCTTTCAGAGAAAGGAGTGATGTCTTGAACTTCTTGTTACTTCTTGTTACTTCTTGTAACTCCTTGTAACTCCTTGTAACTTCTTGTAACTTCTTGTAACTTCTTGTAACTCCTTGTTTACCTACCCGGTGAAAGTTGAGAAATACGTTGCAAAAGTAGGAAAATAAAACTTTCTGACAAAAGAAATTAGTGGTTTTTTTCGGCTGATGAGCGAAAAAAGGTTATCTTTGCACAAAGAATCATCTACAGACAGAATGAAAGACATATTTGCAACAATCATCGCCCAGCGGCTCAGTTTGCCCGAGCAGAGCGTGGGCAACACGCTGGCTCTGCTCGAGCTGGGGTGCACCATTCCTTTCATTGCCCGTTACCGCAAAGAGCGCACGGGCGCACTGAACGAGGTGCAGATAGCGGCCATCAGTGAGCAGCACGAGCGGCTGAAAGAAATAGGCAAGCGCAAAGAAACGGTTGTGAAAACCATCAGCGAACTGGGAAAGATGACCCCCGAACTGGAGCGGCGCATCAACGATTGCTGGGACGCTACCGAACTGGAGGATATCTATTTGCCGTTCCGTCCGAAGCGCCGCACACGGGCACAGGTTGCCCGCGAGCAGGGACTGGAGCCGCTGGCCACACTGTTGTATCTTCAGCGCGAACAGCAACCCATGCAGGCGGCGCGCCGTTTTGTAAGCGGCGATGTCATCGACGCCGACATGGCCCTGCGAGGCGCACAGGATATTATTGCCGAAATGGTGAGCGAGGATGAGCGGTCGCGCAACACGCTGCGCTCAATGTTCCGCCGCGAGGCCGTCATCAGTTCGAAGGTGGTGAAGGCCAAGAAAGACACCGACGAGGCCCAGAAGTTCAGCGACTATTTCGACTGGCAGGAACCGCTGCGGCGCTGCACGAGCCACCGGCTGCTGGCTATGCGCCGTGGCGAGGAAGAGGGCATTCTCAGGGTGAGCATCGGTGCCGATGACGAGGAGTGCCTGAGCCGTCTGCGCCGTCTGCATGTGCGCGGTGGCGGCATGTGTAGCCGTCTGGTGGGCGAGGCCGTTGACGACAGCTTCAAGCGGCTGTTGCGGCCAGCCATCGAGAACGAGTTTGCTGCTGCCAGCAAGGAGCGTGCCGACGATGAGGCCATCCAGGTGTTTGCCGAGAACCTGCGCCAGCTGTTGTTGTCGGCACCGCTGGGGCAGAAGCGCGTCATGGGCATCGATCCCGGTTTCCGCACGGGCTGCAAGGTGGTGTGTTTGGATGCGCAGGGCAACCTGCTGCACCACGAGGCCATTTTCCCGCATCCGCCCGTCAACCACTACATGCAGGCCAAGATGCATGTGCTGAGCATGTTGCGCAAATACCGTATCGAGGCTATTGCCATCGGCAACGGTACTGCCAGCCGCGAAACCAACACCTTTGTGCAGGACACGGTGGGTGAGATGGAAGCCAATGGGGGCTCAGGAAAGAGTGGAGCCGATGGAACTGATTTGGCTCGGCCACAGGTGTTTACCGTGAGCGAGGACGGAGCCTCCATCTATTCGGCCTCGAAAGTGGCCCGCGAGGAGTTTCCCGACGAGGACGTTACGGTGCGCGGGGCAGTGAGCATAGGCCGACGACTGATGGACCCGCTGGCCGAACTGGTGAAGATCGACCCGAAAAGCATCGGCGTGGGGCAGTACCAGCACGATGTTGATCAGGGCAAACTGAAACGCAGCCTCGACCAAACCGTGATGAGCTGCGTGAACACCGTGGGTGTGAATCTGAATACGGCCAGCCAGCACCTGCTGATGTACGTCAGTGGGCTGGGTCCGGCATTGGCCAAAAACATAGTGGATTACCGCCGCGAGCACGGGGCATTTACCAGTCGCGCCCAGCTGAAGAAAGTGCCACGGCTGGGGCCTGCGGCCTACGAGCAGTGCGCTGGTTTCTTGCGCATACCTGGGGCCAAGAACCCGCTCGACAATAGTGCCGTGCATCCCGAAAGCTACAGAGTGGTAGAGCAGATGGCAGCCGACATGGGTTGCACCGTGGGCGCTCTGGTGGGCAACAAGGAACGGCTGAAGGAAATAGATATAAAAAGGTACGCGCGAGAGGATGTGGGACTACTTACACTGGCCGACATCGTGAAGGAACTGGAGAAGCCCGGCCTGGATCCACGCGAACAGATAGAGGTGTTTGAGTTCGACCCCAACGTTCACAGCATTGAAGACCTCAGCGAGGGCATGGTGCTGCCTGGCATTGTGACCAACATCACCAATTTCGGGGCCTTTGTCGATGTGGGCGTGCATCAGGATGGGCTGGTTCATATCTCGCAACTGGCCGACCGCTACGTGAGCGACCCCAACCAGGTGGTGAAACTGCACCAGCATGTGCTCGTAAGGGTGAAAGAGGTGGATTTGCGACGCAAACGCATCAGCCTCACCATGAGGGGAGTGAGTTAGGAGTTAGGAGTTAGGAGTTAGGAGTTAGGAGTTGTGAGTTAGGAGTTAGGAGAAAAACGGGGGAAAGTGTTGGCTTATGTCAAAGAAATTGTTTACCTTTGCATTTTGAAATGTAAAGGTAAACAGTTTTTTATTACCAGTATAGAAAGGAAAAGGTAGAAATATGCCATTAAGATTACCCGATAGGCTGCCAGCCATCGATTTGCTGAAAAAAGAGAACATTTTCGTGATGGACACCTCGCGTGCCACCACGCAGGACATTCGCCCGCTGAAAATAGTGATTCTTAACCTCATGCCCCTTAAAATCACCACCGAAACCGACTTGGTGAGGCTGCTGTCGAACACGCCTTTGCAGCTCGACATTTATTTCATGAAACTGAAAAGCCATACGCCGAAGAACACTCCCATAGAGCACATGATGATGTTCTACAAGGACTTTGAGGAGTTGCGCAAGCACAAGTTCGACGGCATGATTATTACGGGTGCGCCTGTGGAGACCTACGAGTTTGAGGATGTCACATACTGGGAGGAAATGAAAGACATTTTCAGTTGGGCCAAAACCCACGTTACGAGTACGCTCTACATCTGCTGGGCTGCTCAGGCTGGCCTTTACTATCATTATGGCATTCCGAAATATCCACTGAAGAAGAAGAAGTTCGGCATCTTTGCGCAACATACGCTTGAGCCCATGCTGCCCATTTTCCGCGGCTTCGACGAGTTGTTTATGATGCCGCACAGCCGCCACACGGAGATTCATCGCGAGGACATTCTGGCCAATAAAGAACTGTCGCTCATTGCCGAATCGGAGGAGAGCGGCGTGAGCATTGTTATGGCCCGAGGAGGCAGAGAGTTTTTCATTACAGGACATTTGGAGTATGCGCCCAATACGCTCGACAAAGAGTACAAGCGCGACGTGGGTGTGCGCGATGACGTGGAGATGCCCATCAACTACTATAAAAACGACTGTCCGGAAAACGGTCCGCTTGTCACTTGGCGCGCTCATGCCAACCTTTTCTATAGCAACTGGATCAACTATTACGTTTATCAGGAGACTCCTTACAATATTGAGGAGATTGAATAGAGTTAGGAGTTGTGAGTTAGGAGTTAGGAGTTGTGAGATAGGAGTTAGGAGTTGAGGTGCGAACTGAGAGTTAGATTATGCAGAAAATAGAATTGCTGGCTCCGGCCAAAAACTTGGAATGCGGCATTGCGGCCATCGACCATGGCGCAGACGCTGTGTATATCGGGGCAGAGCGCTTCGGTGCCAGGGTGGCTGCGGGCAATTCTGTTGAAGATATTGCATCGCTTTGCCGCTATGCCCATGTGTATGGAGCCAAAGTGTATGTCACGGTGAACACTATTGTTTATGACGATGAGCTGGAGGAAACGCAGCTGCTGATAGAGCGTTTGAAGCATGCCGGGGTCGATGCGTTGCTTGTGCAGGACATGGGCATTGTGGAATGGTCGGCGGCCCATGACGAAAACCCCATCCCGCTTCATGCTTCCACACAGACCGACAATCGTACCGCCGCAAAGGTGCGGTGGCTCAGAGACTTGGGGTTCCGAAGGGTGGTGCTGGCCCGTGAGTTGTCGGTCGAAGAAATCAGCGCCATCCACCAGGCCGTGCCCGATGTAGAGCTGGAGGTGTTTGTTCATGGTGCTTTGTGCGTGAGCTATTCGGGTGTGTGCTATGCTTCGCAATATTGCTTCGGGCGCAGTGCCAATCGAGGAGCCTGTGCGCAATTCTGCCGATTGAGATTCGACTTGCAGGATGCCGACGGGCAAGTGCTGGAGCGTGGGCGTTATTTGTTGTCGCTGAAAGACATGTGCCAGATAGATGCGCTCGAACAGCTGATGGAGGCCGGTGCCGTTTCGTTTAAGATTGAAGGGCGGCTGAAAGATGTTTACTATGTGAAAAACGTTGTTGCGGCCTACAGTCAGCGGCTGAACGATATAATCGGTCACCACCCCGAAAAGTACTGCCGCGCGTCGAAAGGCCGCTGTACCTACACGTTTGTTCCCAATCTGAAGAAAACCTTCAACCGTGGCTTTACTCACTATTTTCTGAATGGACGACAGGCTAACATCGCCTCGTTTGATACGCCTAAAGCTTTGGGCGAGTATGTAGGAAAGGTAAAAGAGATTCGAGGCAATTCGTTCATCGTAGCCGGAACGGCCAGCTTTGCTAACGGCGACGGACTGTGTTTCTTCAGAGAGGAAAAAAGACCGGGGGAAAAGGAAAGAAGAAAGGAAAGCGAGAAAGCGGGAAAAAGAGAAAGCGAGCGATGGGGCATGAACGGAAAAGAACTGGTGCTGGAAGGATTCCGTGTGAATAAAGTGGTGAACAACCGCTTGTTTCCACTGAATATGCCCCAACACCTTCGCCCGGGCATGCCTCTCTATCGTAACAACGACCAAGAGTTTGAGCGGTTGCTGAGCAAGCCCAGCAGCGAGCGAAAAATAGAGGTCAGCATGTCGCTCGATACCACTGCCGAAGGGTTTGTGCTGAGCATGACGGCCCTGGATGGTAGCCTGCTGGCAAGCGCATCGACAGACTTTGCGCACCAACAGGCCCAAAAGCCACAAACCGACAACATTCGTACCCAACTCTCAAAACTTGGCGGCACACCTTTTGAGTGTAGCGAAGTGACAGTTTCGGATGAGGCAGCACAGCTTTTCATTCCGTCGAGTGTGCTGGCCAGCCTGCGACGGAGGGTTACGGAAGAGGCTGTGAAAGAAGGAGAAAAGGCAAGAAAGAGGGAAGAAGAAATGGAGAGAAGTAGGGGAGAGGAGTTGAAAACAAAGAGTGAAGAAAGGCCGGAGAGCGAGGAGCAGCAGAAAGCGAGTTGCCGGTTGGCTCCCCCCTTGCCCGACGAATATTTGCGCTACCCCTATTTGCTGAATGTGGCCAACCAGCAGGCGCGGTTGTTTTATGAGCGTTGCCACGTAACCGATGTCGAGCCGGCCTTCGAATTGCAGCATGGCGGACAGCAGGCGCACCAAGTTAAAGACTCTTTTGCCCGCAAAGATACTTCTGATGCGCTGCTGATGCAGTGCCGCCATTGCATACGCTTCTCGCTGGGCATTTGTCTCAAACGCGATGCCGTTGCCCGTCAGTGGCGTGAGCCTCTTTTTCTGGTGCTGCCCGACGGCAGGCGCTTCCGTCTTCAGTTCGATTGTAAACAATGCCAAATGAATGTCTATGCCAGTCAATAAGTTCCGTCCGTTTATTCTTTGCCAGCCCGGTTTGCGGTTGTTGGTTCATGCTGTGCTGCTTGTTATAGGGCTGACTTCTTTGTGCAGTTGTTATCACAAGCATCAGCCCACCTCGCCCGATGCCATTGTCTATACCGAAGCGCAACTCGACTCCATTTCTTTTTCCACCACTCACCACTATTCGCAGAACTATAATTTTATAGTAAAAGCCGACTCCATTGTTCTGCTGCGCCAGCAGCCGGAAGAAATGCTCAATCAGTTGCCCACCGATTCGCTGGTGTTACGCAAGAACGACCAACTGGTGGTGGCCGACATTCGCATGATTCCTACCGACTCGATAGACTCGGTATGGGTGCAGCTGGCCCACGACCAGGAAACATTCGGATGGATTCATGAGAGCGAATTGTTGCCGAAGGTTTATCCCGATGACCCCATTTCGCAATTCATTTCCATTTTCTCGGATGTGCATTTGCTCTTTTTCCTGATAGTCATTGGGCTTATTGGCATTGTGTATATCTTGCGGCTCGTGTTGCGCAGCAATGCCAAAATAGTACATTTCAACGACATCGACTCGTTTTATCCCACGCTGCTCGTGCTGCTGGTTGCCTCGTCGGCAACGCTCTATGCCAGCATACAAACCTTTGCCCCCGACATGTGGCGCCACTTTTACTATCACCCAACGCTCAATCCCTTCATCACACCCACGCTGCTGTCGGTTTTTCTGGTGTCGGTGTGGGCCATTGTGATTGTGGCGCTGGCCGTGGTCGATGATGTGCGTCATCTGTTGCCTGTGGGCGAGATGGTTCTTTACCTCTGCGGTCTGGCGGCCATTTGTGCTGTTGACTACATGGTGTTCAGTGTCCTCTCGTTGTATTATGTTGGCTATGTGTTGCTGGTGGTTTATTTCTTTTTTGCCATTCGCACCTATCTTTCTCATTCGCGGTGCAATTATGTTTGCGGCCAATGCGGCGCCAAACTCCATGAAAAAGGCCGCTGCCCTCATTGCGGTGCCATCAACCAGTAGTATTTCTGGTTTTTTGCAGGGGCAGCTTTATGTTTGTACTTTAAGTTCTGGCTGGGCTCTAATGTTTTTTGTAGTTCAAGGAGTTCAAAGAGTTGCAACTCCTTGAACTCCTTGTTTACTTTACCTGCGAACGCTGAGTTTATATGAAAACACTATTTCTTAGGCAATAAGTTACGCTTTGGATTTTACTTTTCGCCTCCGGATGCGTCTAATAAATAAGAAACTAAACGACAACTACACTGTACAGTATGAAAAGATATTTTTTGTTGGCATTGTTTGCTGTTCTGAGCCTGGCAGGCATGTCGCAGGAAAGGCTCGAGAATGTGAGTGGAGTAGTGATTGACCGCGAAACCCGCAAGGCTTTGCGCCAGGTGAATGTGGCCATTGACGGCAGCAATATCTCGACCGTGACCAACGACGAAGGCCGTTTTGTGCTCAAATGTGCCAAACTGCCCAAGCGCATTGTGGTGACGCACGTAGGTTACAAGTCGCGCTACGTGGAAGTGCCCAAAGACGGCAGCAGCATGCGTATTATGCTTACTCCAAGTTCGGTGATGCTTAGCGAAGTGCTCGTCATGCCCGAAGACCCCGAAGAGGTTCTCATGGAGGCTATCAAGCGTATAGTTGACAACTACGGGCGTTCGCCTCAGCTGTTTCAGACTTTTTATCGCGAGACCGTGCAGAAACGTCAGAACTACATCTATATTGCTGAGGCGGTGAGCGAACTGATGAAGACGGGTTATCACCACACTTCGCCCGTGCGCGACTGGGTGGCCATCATGAAGGCACGCCGGCTGGTGAGCACCAAGCAGAGCGACACTCTCGGCGTGAAGATTCAGGGCGGTCCGCTGCTTATGAACCAGCTTGACTTTGTGAAGGCGCGCACCTTGATTATGAACATAGAAGAGCTGAAACATTATAATTTCAGCATGAAAGTGCCTGAGAAAATTGAGGACCGCCTGCAGTTGGTCATCGAATTTCATCCCAAAGGCACGTCGCCCGACGTGCTCTATCACGGCAAAGTGTATATCGATAACGAGACTTATACCGTTACGCGGGCCGAGCTGACGCTCGACATGGGTAATCGCGATGCGGCCACGCAAATCATGCTTGTCAAAAAGCCTTTGGGCCTCCGGTTCAGGCCCAAGGAACTCTCGCTGACGCTCAATTTCAAGCGCGAGGGAGCCTTCAGCCGCATTAATTACTTGCGCACGCAGATGCGTTTCAGCTGCGACTGGAAACGCCGGCTTTTCTCCACCAATTTCACGGCTGTCACCGAGATGGTGGTCACCGACAAACTGAGCGAGGTACACGGCAAACCTAGCGACGGGCGATTCAGGTCATACGATTCGTTCTACGACAAGGTTGACTACTTCGACGATCCCAATTTCTGGGCCGACTACAATATCATCGAGCCGTCGGAAAGTCTGGAGAATGCGGTGAAAAGATTAAGAAAACGTTAGCTATCATTGTTGTGAGAAGCCAAAAGACGGCACCACCCGCGGGTGGTGCCGTCTTTTGGCTTTGTTGTTTCTGGATGCAAAAAACTAGAACACGTTCAGTCCGAGGAACACCATCAGACCGTTCATCAGTATCCAGAAGATGGCAAATGGCATGGTCTTGCGCATGATGTCGCCGTCCTGGCCCTCCATGTCGCAGGCTGCGGTAGCAATGGCGATGCTCTGCGGCGACAGCAGCTTACCACCCTCCGAGCCGGCGCAGTTGGCAGCGGCCAGCCAGTTGGTTTCGTTGCCGGGAACACCGAAGAAAGTGCTTTGGTTCACCAGTCCGAGGTCGCCTGCGGCAGTGGCTTGCAGCTTGCCGAAGAGGATGTTGGCATTGGTGGCGCTGCCCGTAACGAATGTGCCGATAGAACCAATGAGCGGAGCAAAGAACGGGAAGAACGTGCCGGTGAGTGCCACGAGCCCCTTGGCAATGTCGTTGGTCATACCAGTGTTGTTCATCAGCATGGCCATGGCCACGAGGCAGCAGATGGTGACAACGGTCTTCTGCAGGTTGATGGTGGTCTTGGCCAGCAGTTTCATCAGTCTGCCGAAGCTCATGCCCTGAATCAGTCCACCAATGACGGCGCCGAGGAAAATCATCAGACCGGCATTAGAAAGCCATCCGAACTTAAAGGCGTTGCCAATGACGGGAATGTCGAACTTAGTCACCAGCGAGTTGTTCAGCAGTTCGTTAATGGGAGGAACAATCTTGCTGCTGATGAGGATGAAGAAAATGATGAGGCCATAAACGCTCCATGCCTTGAGAGTCTTGGTCAGTCCGAACTTCTTCTTCTCGACAATGACTTCGTCGGCAGGGCTTTCTTCGCGTATGAAGAGCTTGTTGTAGATGAGCATGGCGATGATGGCGGCCACCGAACCGAGGATGGCGGGCGTCTCCGGACCAATGAAGTGGGCGCAGCAGAACTGCACAATGATAGAGAATGTACCCACGAACAGGGCCAGCGATAAGTTTTTCACAATCTTTGTGCGGTCGGTCATCATCAGAATAAGGAACGGCGTAATGTAGAACATCAAGGCCAACTGAACAATGATGAAGGTGGCCACCTCGCAGAGCATTTCGGGCGAGGCCACACCCTCGGCAGCCACTTGGTTGGCCAGGGTAGTGGCAGGCAGACCCACGGCTCCGAAGCCTACGGCCACGGTGTTGGCAATCAAGCAGATGACAGCCGAGAACATCGGTTTGAATCCCAGGCCAATGAGGATGGCAGCAGGAATGGCCACGGCGGTGCCGAATCCGGCCATACCCTCGAGCACACCGCCCAGACCCCACGTGAGGAGCAGCACGAGCAGGCCCTTGTCGGAGGTCATCTGGATGAACTGGGTCTTGATGGTTTCAATCTCCTTTGTCTCGCAAAGGATGTTGTAGCTGAAGATGGCACAGATGATAATGAGAATAATCGGGAAACAGGCTTTCAGGAAACCTTCGATAACAGACCAGAGCGTGATGCCGTAAATGGAGATTCCTGCAAACTTCTCTGGAAGGATGCCCATGGCCGGCACTGCGAACAGAGCCAGCAGAATGGTTACGATGAGAGTGATAACCGCGCTTTTGTAGCCGGAAACTTTGAACCCCATCATCAATACGATAAGCAGGACAATTGGGATAACAGAAATTAAAGCTGTCATAGGCTTGAATGTGATTAAGTGTGTGTATTATTAGAAATTTATTAGATATTACGAGGTTAACGTCTTTGAAAAAAACATTGCAAATATATAAAATATCTGAATAATTTTGTTTTTTCTTTACTTAAAAAATATAAATTGTGAATAAATTTCTGTTTTCAAGGTCTTATTTTGTATTTTTGTATCGATTATTATCCATAAAAACAACAATCGTATGAAAAAAAGGCATATAGCTTTGGCCGCAGCCTTGATTTTGGCAGCGGCTACATGGGCACAGAAAACCATTACACTGACAGAGGCAGGAACACTGTCCTCAAAGATCTCGGCAGCTGAGCGGCAGTCGCTCACCAGCCTCACCATTCAAGGACCTCTCAACGGCACGGATATGGTCGTTCTACGCTCCATGGCAGGAGCCGGAGGGGCTGCTGGCAAACTCTCCGACCTCGATCTTTCTGGGGCTACGATGGTGAAGGGCGGCGAGAGCTATTCGGCAGGCAAAGAGCAGCAGAGCGCCTTCACGCAGGACAATGCGCTCTCTACGCGCCTGTTTTACGGATGCTCGGCCTTGCGCCGCGTGGTTATTCCCAACACAGTGCGCCGCGTGTCGAACGATGCGTTCTCGGCATGCCCCGCTCTCCAGGAGATTGCCGTGGCCGACAATCCGCTGTTCACCTCGGTTGACGGCATGCTCTTGCGCCACGACAGCACACTGGTTTACCGCTGTCCGCAGGGAAAGGCCGTCAGCCAACTCATCGTGGCCGAGGGCGTGAAGCAGGTTTATCCCAGTGCTTTCCGTGGCATTGCCACCATCACCGAGATTTCCCTGCCCAGTACCATTCAAGGTGTCAACGACATGGCCTTTTGGGGCTGTCCCCGCATCAAGGTCATCCGCATTGCCACCCCCAATCCGCCGGCCATGGAAAACGCCTTCGACAGCGGCGTGCTCAGTTCCGCCCGCCTCGTGGTTCCCAAAGGCTCAGCCGAACGTTACCGCTCGAAAGCTGGATGGGAGAACTTCAAGAACATCACCGAGGAATAGCCCCCGCCACTTCGTGCATTAGCAACTCCATATCAGCGAACCTCAAAATAACTCCCCGCATTACGCTCAAATTTTCTAGAGAATTTGAGCGTAATGCGGGGAGATATTTTTGTCATACCAAAATCTACGAAAACATTGCCGTGGAATACGCTCAAATTTTCTAGAGAATTTGCACGTAACGTCGGGAGATAATATCTTATTGTCGTGAGTAATATAATTATCTCCCGATGTTATGTTGACAATCTTGAGTTATTATACCTCTTAAAAGGCAAATGAAACGCTCCGAATTATTCAAAAAACCGAGAAGAACAAGAAAAAGGCTCAAAAGTGTTGTTTGCTGAGCGTCTATGTTATAGGGCGCAGTTCAACGGCCAAGCCCATGGCTGCTGCTATGCGATATAGGGTAGAAACAGACGGAATGGTGAGACCTCGCTCTAGGCGTGATATGTATCCTTTGTTTGCTCCAATACGCTCAGCCAATTCTTGTTGGGTAAGGCCTGCATTCTTTCTAGCATCCAAAAGAATTTGGGCATTGTATTCTTCCCATGCTTTTTCCTCAGCGGCTTTGCGACTTGTAGAACCTTTTGGGCCAAACTCCTGTTCGAGTTCAGCACTTACGTCGAAAAACATGTCATTTTCTTTCATTCTTGTATTCCTCCTTTAGTTTTATTGCTTTGTCAATTTCACGTTTTGGTGCTTTTTGCGTTTTCTTTGTATAACAGTTAAACAAAACCACTATGGTATTGCCATCGTAAATGAAAAACAAACGGAACTCTTTGTTTCCATAAGTAACACGAAACTCGTAAACTCCATCACGAATATAGTTGATGTAGTGTCGGGGAATCCTGTCCTCGGTTTCTAATAGCAACAAAGCGCGTCTGATTTTGTCACGTTCCGGCTGTGAGAGCTTTTCCATAAACTCTCGATAGTAGTTCTTATATGCAATGATTTTTCTCATTGGTCGCAAAATTACGAAAAGTTATACAACTATACAACCTTTTTGTTGTTTTTTTTGTGATAGATATTGAAAGAATAGCTGTTTTATGATTACTTCACACGTACATCAGGTCGCTCATGATGCCGTCGCTGAGGAAAAGGCCGTCGCGGGTGAGGCGCAGGCGGTCAGCGTCGAGGGCGAGCAAATGGCTGTCGAGGTGGGGCTGGGCGGCGGCGAGCAGATGCTGGCGGTAGGCGGGGCCGAAGCGGCGGGTGACGTCGTCGATGCTGAGACCTTGGCTGGTGCGCAGGGAGGTCATGACGAGGTCGTCGAAACGGTCGGAGATGGTGAGCACTTCGCGCTCCTCCAGAGGGCGTTGGCCTTGCTCTATGGTCTCGATGTAACGTTTCACATCGCTGACGTTCCACGAGCGGGTGTCCACGTCGTAGCTGTGAGCGGCGGCACCAAAGCCCATGTAGGGTGTCCCCTGCCAGTAGCTGCTGTTGTGGCGGCTGTGGTAGCCAGGCCTTGCAAAATTGCTGATTTCGTAGTGCTCGTAGCCGGCAGACTGGAGGCTGTCGATGAGCTGGTGGTACATGGCAAGCGATAGTTGGTCGCTGATGGGGGCAAAACGTGGGTCGCTCTGGCTGCGACGGTGGAGAGGGGTGCCTTCCTCGTAGGTAAGGGCATAGGCAGACAGGTGCTCGGGACGGAGACTGAGCGCGTGGCTGATGTCGTCGGCCCACTGCTGCAGACTCTGGCCTGGGAATCCGAACATCAGGTCGATGCTGATGTTGCCGATTCCGACGGCGCGCAGGTGCTGCATGGCTTCGTCAACCTGACGGGCGTTGTGGCGGCGGCCGAGCAGCCGTAGGCGTTGGTCGTCGAAGGTCTGAGCGCCCATGCTCACGCGGTTGACGGGCAGCGGGGCGAGCATGTCGGCATATTGGGACGTGACGTCGTCGGGGTTACACTCGATGGTGACTTCGGCATCGGGCTTCACCTTATATATATTATAAAGGTGGGCGAAGATTTGTTGCAGTTGCTTGCCGCTGAGCATCGACGGTGTGCCTCCGCCCAGGTAGATGGTTTCTGTTTGCTGGGTGTGCAGCTCGTGGGCACGCAGCTGCATTTCGCGGCATAGGGCGTCAACGTAGCGCTGGCGCAGCTCCAGGAGCGTTGACGAGTAGAACCCGCAGTAAATGCAGCGACTTTTGCAGAAAGGTATGTGGATGTAAATGCCGGCCATGAGAAAAGATGTAAACGGTGTGTGAAAAAATGAAAGAAGAACGAATGAAAAATCGTAATATCGGCACAAAAATACTAATATATTTAAAAATAAAGTGAGTTTTCAAAAAAAATTTTGGCCAATTGTGAAAATATCTGTACCTTAGACCCCAATTATGAATTAACACCTAAATCTATTAAAGATATGAGAGTATATCAGACAAACGAAATCAAAAACATTGCACTGCTTGGCAGTGCGGGTAGCGGCAAGACCACTCTTGCCGAAAGTATGCTTTTCGAAGCAGGTATCATTAAGCGCCGCGGATCGGTGGAGCAGAAGAACACTGTGAGCGACTATTTCCCTGTTGAGCAAGAGTACGGTTACTCGGTGTTTTCTACCGTTTTCCACGTGGAATGGAACAACAAAAAGCTGAACATCATCGACTGCCCGGGCTCTGACGACTTCGTGGGAGGTGCCATCACCGCTCTTAACGTGACCGACCAGGCCGTTATCTTGGTGAACGGCCAGTATGGCCCCGAGGTTGGCACACAGAACGCTTTCCGTTATACCGAAAAACTGCAGAAACCTGTTATTTTCCTTGTCAACCAGCTCGACCGTGAGCACTGCGACTTCGACGCTCTGCTGTCTAACATGAAAGAGATTTACGGCGACAAGTGCGTGCCTGTGCAGTATCCCATTGAGACGGGTGCCGGCTTCAACGCTGTCATCGACGTGCTGCTCATGAAGAAATATTCGTGGAAGCCCGAGGGTGGTGCTCCCATCATCGAGGATATTCCCGCCGACCAGATGGACAAGGCCGAAGAGCTTCATGCCGCTCTCGTTGAGGCTGCCGCTGCCAACGACGACGGACTGATGGAGAAATTCTTCGAGGAGGAGAGCCTCACCGAGGACGAGATGCGCGAAGGTATCCGCAAGGGTCTGGTTACCCGCAGCATCTATCCTGTGTTCTGCGTTTGCGCAGGCCGCGACATGGGTGTGCGCCGTCTGATGGAGTTCCTGGGCAACGTGGTGCCCTTCGTCAGCGAAATGCCGAAGGTTCACAACACCCGTGGCGAGGAAATCAATCCCGACTCGGCTGGTCCCACCTCGCTCTACTTCTTCAAGACGGGCATGGAGCCGCACATTGGCGAAGTGAGCTACTTCAAGGTGATGAGCGGAAGCGTGAAGCCCGGCGACGACCTGACCAATGCCGACCGTGGCTCAAAGGAGCGCATCGGTACTATTTACGCCTGTGCAGGTGCCAACCGTATTGCTGTTGACCAGCTCAACGCCGGCGACATTGGCTGCACCGTGAAACTGAAAGACGTGAAGACGGGCAACACCCTCAATGGCAAAGACTGCGACTGGCGCTTTGACTTTATCAAGTATCCCAACTCGAAGTACTCGCGTGCCGTGAAGGCTGTGAACGAAAGCGACACTGAGAAGATGATGGCCGCCCTGACCAAGATGCGTCAGGAAGACCCCACATGGGTAGTTGAGCAGTCGAAAGAGCTGAAGCAAATCATTGTTCACGGACAAGGCGAGTTCCACCTGCGTACTCTGAAGTGGCGCATGGAGAACAACGAGAAGATACAGATACAATATCTGGAGCCGAAGATTCCATACCGCGAGACCATTACCAAGGCTGCACGTGCCGACTATCGCCACAAGAAACAGTCGGGTGGTGCCGGACAGTTTGGTGAGGTTCATCTCATTGTGGAGCCCTACGCCGACGGTATGCCCGATCCCACACTGTTTAAGTTTGGTGGTCAGGAGTTCCGCATGAACATCAAGGGCAAGGAAGAAATCGAGATGGAGTGGGGCGGCAAGCTCGTGTTCATCAACTCAGTGGTTGGTGGAGCCATCGATACCCGTTTCATGCCTGCCATTCTCAAGGGTGTGCTCGAGCGCATGGAGAGCGGCCCGCTGACAGGTTCATACGCCCGCGACGTTCGCGTGATTGTCTATGACGGTAAGATGCACCCCGTGGACAGCAACGAGCTCTCGTTCATGCTGGCTGCCCGCAATGCTTTCAGTGCAGCCTTCAAAGAGGCCGGACCAAAGATTCTGGAGCCTATTTACGACCTCGAAGTGCTTGTTCCGGCCGACTACATGGGCGACGTGATGAGCGACTTGCAAGGCCGTCGCGCCCTCATCATGGGCATGGACAGCGAAGCCGGCTATCAGAAACTCTCGGCCAAGATACCTCTCAAGGAACTGAGCAACTACAGCATCTCGCTGAGCTCTCTCACTGGTGGCCGCGCATCGTTCACCACCAAGTTCTCGAGCTACGAGCTTGTTCCGAACGACATCCAGCAGCAGCTCATCAAAGAGCATGAGGCTGAGCTTGCCGAGGAGGATTAAAAAAAGGAAATGCTACAGTAGGGCCGACGAGCCGTCGGCCCGTTTTCCAGACTTACTGTTTCAGGCGAAGCCATGTTGCGCATGCAACGTGGCTTCGTTGTTGTTTGGCGTATTATTTTAGTTGATAATTATTAATTAAAAACAAATTATTCGGTTAATTGAATTAAAATTAACTGAAATAATTAACAAAAACCTTGTTCTTTCTTCAGGAAAGCATTACTTTTGCACCGTTATGAAGAAAAGAACGATTTGGATCATAGCCATTGTGATGGGCTTCTCGTTTCTCGCATTGCTCGGTTTGCAGCTGAGCTATATAGAGGAAATGGTGAAGATGAAGAAAGAACAGTTCGACGAAAGCGTTTACCGTTCTCTTTATCAGGCCAGCCGCAACTTGGAGCTGAACGAAACGCAGCGCTATCTGGAAAAAAACATCAACGAAACCGAGCGCCGTGCCTTTCGTGAGGATTCGGTCAGCAGCGACCTCAATGGTAGCGTGCAGCACTCCCACCAGTATTCTGTGGCTGGCAAAGACGGCACCATCTACTCGTCGTTCGAACTCAAGACCATCACCACACGGCCGGCTTCTATTCCCAAGGCCATGATTCTGCGCTCAGACAAGAACTCTATTTCCGAAGCCTCGAAATCGATGCAGGAAATTGTGAAAAACCGATACCTCTATCAGAGAGCGCTACTCGACGAGGTGGTTTACACCATTCTTTATACCGCATCGGAAAAGCCTCTGAAAGAACGCATTAACTTCAAGTTGTTCGACCTCAACCTAAAGAAGGAACTGATGAACAATGGCATCAACATCAGATACCATTTCCGCATTACTACTCAGGACGGCCGCGAGGTGTATCGCTGTCCCGACTATTCGGAAGAAGGAGAGGAATACACCTACGCCCAAGAGCTGTTTGGCCACGACCCGTCGAACAAGAAAGGAGTGGTGAAAATTCATTTCCCCGAAATGAACAGTTACATCTTCTCGAACATCCGCTTCATGATTCCTAGCGTAGTGTTCACCATTGTGCTGCTCATTACCTTTATCTTTACCATCGTCACCATCTTCCGTCAGAAGCGCTACACGGAAATCAAAAACGACTTCATCAACAATATGACCCACGAGCTGAAGACCCCGATAGCAAGCATCTCGTTGGCCGCACAGATGATGAACGACGAGAGCGTGACCAAGAGCCCCGCCATGACCAAGCATCTGGGAACAGTCATCAACGATGAGTCGAAACGACTACGCTTCCTCGTGGAGAAAGTGCTACAGATGTCGATGTTCGACCGCAACACGGCCTCGTTCAAAAAGAAAGAACTCGACCTGAACGAAATGCTCGAAAGCATTGCCAGCACGTTCTCGCTGCGCGTAGAACATACGGGCGGTAAAATCTACACAGAGATTGAGGCCATCGACTCGGGCATCTACGTAGATGAAGTCCACTTCCAGAATGCCATTACCAATCTGATGGACAATGCGGTGAAATACAAAAAGCCCGACCAGCCGTTGGATATTTATATCAAGACTTGGAATGCCAATGACCGTCTGTTCTTCTCCATTCGCGATACAGGACAAGGTATCAAGAAAGAGAACGTGAAGAAAATATTCGACAAGTTCTATCGTGTTCACACCGGCAACCGCCACGACGCGAAAGGATTTGGACTCGGGCTGGCCTATGTGAAGAAGATAGTCGATCTGCACGACGGCGAAATAAAAGTGGAAAGCGACTACGGAAAGGGTACTAAGTTTACCGTTTCGTTGCCCGTTATGACTGCCGAAGATTAAGAACTGTGCGTCGTTACACTTGCAGGGAGTAAATAGGAGTCAGTGGTAGTTAACGAGCCTGGCTCGTGAAGTTTGCGGACAATAGTTAGCGCCAACGTCAAAACAGCTAATGTCAGTTGACTCCAAAGGTAGAAGACCTTTTAACTTCCAATAACTACAGATAACTCCTAACATGCGAAAGTTGAATAAGAAAACAAATAAAAATAGTATTAACCACAAGCCTGTCAACAAAACTCCCACCAGCAGACAGGCCTTCTCTGCCCAAGCGTAATTGCTGCAGCGAAGCGGGAGAACTGACAATTATGGATGACAAACTGAAAATTTTGTTGTGCGAAGACGATGAGAATCTGGGCATGCTGCTCCGCGAGTATCTGCAGGCCAAGGGTTATGTGGCTGAGTTGTGCCCCGATGGCGAGGCCGGTTATAAGGCTTTCCTCAAGAGTAAGTTCGACATCTGCGTGCTCGACGTGATGATGCCTAAGAAAGACGGTTTCACGCTGGCTCAGGAAATCCGCCAGGCCAATGCCGAAATGCCCATTATCTTCCTCACCGCCAAGACACTGAAGGAGGATATTCTGGAAGGATTCAAGATTGGAGCCGACGACTACATCACGAAACCTTTCTCCATGGAAGAGCTGGTGCTCCGTATTGAGGCCATTCTGCGCCGTGTGCGTGGCAAGAAAAACAAGGAAAGCTCGGTTTATCAGATAGGCCGCTTCACCTTCGACACCCAGAAGCAGCTGCTCACCATCGGCGAAAAGCAAACCAAGCTCACCACCAAGGAAAACGAGCTGCTGGCCCTGCTCTGCAGTCACGCCAACGAGATTCTGCAGCGCGACTTCGCACTGAAGACCATCTGGATTGACGACAACTACTTCAATGCGCGCTCCATGGACGTTTATATCACCAAGCTGCGCAAGCACCTGAAGGACGACGACCAGATTGAAATCATCAACATCCACGGCAAGGGTTACAAACTCATTACCCCCGAGGTGGATTAAGGCGAAATGAGAAAACAAACCTTTCTCAAACGACATCTACAAAGCATAGGATGGGCGCTGGTCACCACTGGCGCCATTCTTTTGCTGGTGGCGTGGCTTACAGGCCTCACCACCATTAATGCTGTGCTGCTCGCGGGCCTGTTGCTCATCGTTTTGGGTGTTTTCCTTTGCGTGAAAGCAATAAAAAACGCAAGCAATTATTAAAAACAGTTAACGCCGGGAACAATTCCCGGCGCTTTTTTCTCGATTCTTATAAAATAGTAGTACCTTTGCACCCGCTTTTAAAGCAACAAGTATTTATTAATCAATTTTTTAACACAAATGAATCAATACGAAACCGTTTTCATTTTGACTCCCGTTTTGTCTGATGAACAGATGAAGGAAACGGTCGCTAAGTTCACAAAGCTGCTCACCGACAATGGTGCAGAGATTCTGAATGAAGAGACCTGGGGACTGAAGAAGATGGCTTATGCTATTCAGAAGAAATCTACAGGTTTCTACTGCCTGGTAGAGTTCAAAGCAGAGCCTACTGTAATCAAAAAGCTCGAAACTGGCTATCGCCGTGACGAGAAAGTAATCCGTTACATGACTGTTAAACTTGACAAGTATGCAGCCGCTTACGCTGAGAAGCGCCGTGCAAAGCTTGGTAAAAAAGAGGAGGCTTAAACCATGGCAGAGCAATCAGAAATCCGTTATCTCACAGCTCCTTCTATCGACACTAAGAAGAAGAAGTACTGCCGTTTCAAGAAGAGCGGTATCAAGTATATCGACTACAAGGATCCCGAGTTCCTCAAGAAGTTCCTCAACGAGCAGGGTAAGATTCTGCCCCGCCGCATCACCGGAACCTCTCTGAAGTATCAGCGCCGTGTGGCTCAGGCCATCAAGCGCGCCCGCCAGATTGGCTTGCTGCCTTACGTAACCGATTTGATGAAGTAAAAAAGGAGGACGCAACATGGAATTAATTCTGAAAGAAGACATTATCGGTCTGGGATATAAGAACGATATCGTGAACGTTAAGTCCGGTTACGGACGCAATTACCTCATTCCTCAGGGAAAGGCTGTCATCGCTTCGGCTTCTGCCAAGAAAGTGCTCGCCGAGAACCTGCGTCAGCAGGCTCACAAGCTGGCCGCTCAGAAGGCTGCTGCTGAGGATAAGGCAAAGGCCTTCGAGGGCGTAGCTCTTGAGATTGCCGCCAAGGTGAGCTCTACGGGTCAGCTCTATGGTTCGGTTGGTGCCGCTGCCGTGGCTGCCGAACTGGCCAAGCTGGGCATTGAGGTTGACCGCAAAATCATCACCATGCGCGATGCCAAGCAGGTGGGTGACTACGAGGCTACCGTACATTTCCACAAAGAGGTGGAGGTGAAGGTTCCCGTGAAGGTGGTTGCCGAGAACGCTGCTCCCGCAGCTGTTGAGGAAACTCCCGCCGAGGAAGCTCCCGCTCAGGAGGCTCCCGCCGTCGAAGAGGCTCCCGTTGCTGAAGAGGAAGAGGCCGCTGAGGCTTAAACCAAGATTGAGGCAAGTTTTTGCACTGTAAAGCAGTTTATGATAAGAAGTGGGATGTGTCTATAAAAAGATGCATCCCCTTTTTTTGTCTCTTCTCCGAAGAAAGCCGCCAGGCTAATGAAAACTCCGGCAAGGCTCATTGCTTGAAACGAGTTAGCAATCAATAGTTTCAGCATCGTCAAGTCGTGAGTTATTTCCGTAATTCACGACATGGCAAAAATATCGTCGTGAGTTATTCTCAAATTTACTAGAGAATTTGAACGCAGTGTCGTGGGTTAAGGTTAAATTCTCTAGAGAATTTCATAATAACGTCGTGAGATATTTTCGTAATTCACGACATGGCAAAAATATCGTCGTGAGATATTTCCAAATTTACTAGCTTGGATTATACACAATAAAAAAAGATTTACGCTTCGCGCCTTTAAAAAAACAAGAAAAACCAAGAAAAACTAATAAAAACAGAAGTTTTAAAAATAAAAACCTGTTTTTCCTTGTTTGCTTTTGTTTTTATTTGTTTTTGAAAGGCGCGTAGCGTAGAAATAAGAAACTTATGAATAATATAGGCTAGAGAATTTCATAATAACGTCGAGAGATAACCGTGCTATTCGCAACAGAGGAAGAATAATGCCAAGGGGTGTTAGTACAAAAAACGGGTGAAAAGCCTTTGTCAAGCACTTTCGCCCGTTTTGTTATTGAGATTCTTTACTCATTCCATATTTCATTTAGTTGCGTTACTGCTTCTTCTGGCAGCAATTCACCAGAATGGCCTTTCGACCACTCTATAGAAGGGATAGCCGCCTGCAGCTTTTCAAGCGTGAAAAGAGGGTTCTTTCCTGATTCCATAGGATTCATGCATACCATATCCACATACATCCTGCGTTTGGTGCTGCCAGCCCAGTCGTCAGCAGGGTAAGGGTCTGAGATGAAATGCCCGTTGAAAGCAATACCAGCCTTGTCGTCGCCAGTGCGCATCATATAGAACAAGTCGCCCCTTCTGGCCTCTTGCCACTCATAAATACTCCAGTTTATGCGGAACATACCGTGCACCATGTTTGCCACGCACTCCTCAAAGTCTTTCTCTGTAAATGAACTGATAGAGGGGTTCCAGCGCATCAGATAAGTTCTTGGTTTTTCAGGCACAGGCACCACTTCAAAACTCACTTCCCAAATACAGCTATCCCCGTTCTCATCCTCTACGCTGGGCTCACCTGGCCCTTGGAACCGGAAACGAGTACCCGGCTCTGTATTTATGCCAATGATTTGTGTCAGACAACTGTCTTCACCGCCACTGAGCACCAAAAAGTCTAGTGTACGCTTGATGGCGTAAGGAAACTCACCATTATTATAATAATAGCAGCCGTGGAAAGTTTCGGGCAACTCGTCAGTTACCAATACTAGATTACCGTCAAAATTCTCCAAAATTTGGCGATAGTTGCTTTCGTTGATGTCTAAGGCAATGTGTGTCACCTCACCAGTGCGTACCTTGCCTATCACTTCGTCGTCCACCTTAATGCTTAAAGCCATTTCGTTAATGTCGATTTCTTTGTTGTTTTCAGATTTCATAAGCTTGTTGTTTTTCAGAGTACAAAAGTACAACTATTATTCGAGATAACTAGCAATTTGTTCGAAAAAGGAATGAGGGTGCTGTGCTTGCTTCGCACAAGTCGAACACGAAGCGGTTCCACATCTCTTGCATATCGTATTTGTTTTTATTTTGCTCCTTTTCTTCTGTTACACTCTTTACACAGCATCTGGCAGTTTTCAACAGTCGTTACACCGCCCTCTGCCCAAGGGGTAATGTGGTCACCCTCCATTTCCTCCAGTTCAAAGTGCTTGCCGCAATGGGCGCAAATACCCTGCTGGCGCTCGTAGGCTTCACGCTTCTGTTTCTTATCAAAAGTACGAAAACTGAGGTCGCGTAGGTCTCCACTTAACACATAACTGTAAATGCCCGACTTCTTCATAATCTCGTCGTCCTCCATCAATTCGTGTATGCGTTTTTCCAGTTCTTCCGTGTCACAGATCTGTTCATGGTAGGTATCGTAGAGCAATCCCCAATCCAGACCTTTCATTTCCTTACGATACTTAATGAAAGTAGAACACACCCAAGTAACGATAGCCGAGAAATAAGCCCAAAGTTGATTGGCATTGGCATCGTCCTTATGCTTAGACATATATTCGCTGACCTCCTTTATGCCTTCTCTCCGCGTAGCCCAGCGTAAGACAGTGGCCAAATATGCTTGCTCAATAGCATTTCCGCTCATCAAATCTCCTGCTATCTTATAGGCAGGACATCCGTTCTTTGAGAAATAGCGACGGGCATCGCTGATAAATGGCCCCACATAGATGGCGTTCAGCAATTCTTGGTCAAGCAAGCGTTCACCTGCAATGTTGATAACGCGGAACCAGTCGAGTTTCTCTTTGTCTGTTCCCGTACAGAAGTAAACCGACAATTCATAATCCAAAAATTTCTCCTTTTCTTCTTCTGTCAGAGAGCCAAAGAACAGAACACCACGTTCTGGGTCAACGATATTAAAATCATGGTAGCGATATTCGCAGATAGATAGAGTGCGCTGTTGCCCGTCTATCATTTCGTACTTATCATCTCCAACCACGCTCCAATACATAATATTGAGCGGAAAACCTTTTAATATCGTATTGACAACCGCCTGTTTCTGTTTCAAGTCATAACGGAATTCACGCTGATAGGGAGGTCTGATGTCAAGACGTCCGCCATAACCCCACACTCCTTTATCGGCATCGTTCTCATAACCAGCCACAAGGTCACGAACCCGGATTGATTGTAGTTTGATTTCCATATGATACTAATGTTTTATTTTGCGAATAAGGATACGGTCATAAACTGAAACCAAATAACCCTCGGCATTGTCTGCCGTATAATAAGTCTTACTAACGGGTGGCTTGGAATAAAGAATATTCGCGTGTGTATTTACTTTCCCTCCATTAGACATCTTCCCGTTGGTATATTGCTTAGGATTTATATATCGTTTTGTAGGTCTTGCTATAAACTCGTCACGTCCAGAAGATAGACCAAGTAGTTCAAACTGTTCTGGATTATATTTATCCATGAAAGTTAAAGGAACACCCATTATGCCTTCATAATCGCATGGTATTTCTTCCGTTTTGCTCACTTCTATTGCATCGTAATTGTCATAATGAGGATAGTCTTCTGGATTGTAATTCCTATAAAGAATGATTCTCTCATGACGTTTCTTATTGTCAAGGTTTGTATACCAAATAGAAGGAGAACGGCCCAAAACTTTTCCGTCCACAATACGATATTTACTTCCTTGACGGCCATCAGCAATAGCTTCTTCTACCATTTCTTTTGGCCACTCAAATAGTAAATCTTGACTCATTGGAGTGCAACCAACCCATATCTTATTATGCATAACAAGAGGGAAAATTTCCTTTTTCGTTAACATGTTCTTATTTCCGATTATTAAGAACTTTTTGTCGTACTCCATCAACTGTGCCACATATTCACGGAACAGCGAGAAAGGAGGATTGGTAACGACAATATCAGCCTGTTTCAAAAGTTCTATGCACTCACGACTACGGAAATCGCCATCACCCTTTAGCGGATGGATGCCAATTTCTTCAGGATCGGGAATATTGTTCCCATTCTTGTCGCCCTCATATATTAAATAGATAGCCTTTTCCGACTGATGTTGACTGAAAAGGTCTGCATTCTGGTTTTTATAGCAAGTTGTGATAAGCCGCTTCAATCCTAAGAACTCAAAGTTGTAAGCAAAGTAAGTAAAGAAGTTACTGATACGAGGGTCATCGCAATTGCACAGCACCGTTTTACCTTTGAAATGCTCTCGATAGTGTCGCAGTTCATTGTTGATGTCTTCCAATTGAGTATAGAATTCATCCTTCTTTGCTCCTTTAGCAGCATTAAGGTTTTTGTTAGCCATAATAGATTGATAGTTTATTCGTATGCACCCAACCATCAATCACGCCAAGACGCAAAAAGTGTGATGCACCTTTTGCGTTCAGCTTCGAGGTAGCGTAGGAAGGGAACCCCGGCAGTCTTACAAGTATGCACCACACCTAAGTGTGAATGCATTCCTATTTATAAGACTGCGCAAGATGCCCACTACGGCAATCTCGTCACGTATTATCTCGTTGCGTTTTTATTCCCATTAAGTTTCCTACGCTTTTGGCTGAACGCGAAATAATAGCGAATGCTTTTAGTAGTCCGGATTTCTCCCCGAACCAGGGGCAAAGATAGTAATTAATGAACGAATAAGCAAAAGAAAATCATGTTTTTTTGCACACACTTATTCAGAATATTCGTATCTTTGCACAGTGAAACCTATAATTCTTCAATATATTCCGATTGAATAGCAAAATCTACAAATAAAACTAATAATAATATGAAAAAGAGCCTGTTGATTGTCGTAGCAGCCATGTTTGCTGCCGTGACTGTCGGTGCGCAGCGCAGAGGCTGCGTGCATAAAGGTGGGGGTACTCGTGCCAATTACAATCAGACGGTGCCCGACCCCTACGACTTTGATGCCAACAAAGTTTATCGCCAACCTGTGGTGCTCATTTCGTTCAGCGACACCGATTTCTCGATGGACGACCCCTCGGCCTACTATGACCGTATTTTCAATGAGCCGGGTTTCAACGAGGGCTTAGGGCGCGGATGTGTGGCCGACTATCTGCGCGACCAGTCGGGAGGGCGTGTCAATCTGCAGTTCGACATCTACGGCCCTGTCAAGATAAACGAGAAAGCCGGCGGACGTAAATCTTCCGATTATGGAGTGAGTTTGGAGAGGCTTGCAATGAGTCAGTTGTGTGAGACCGAGGAAACCGACTTTGCCATCTACGACTGGGACGGTGACAATTCAGTCAATCAGGTCATCTTTGTCCTGGCCGGCTATACAGGCAATCAGAAAAGTGGTTATATCTGGCCTAACACAGGCGCTTTTATCTGCAAGATGCCTGGAGGTATACACTCCAGAAACTCATCTACCAGCTGTGAGCTGTGGCGCGACGGCTCGCTGTGCGGCATCGGCACCATTATTCATGAGTTCTGCCATTGTCTGGGACTGCCCGACATCTATCCTCTGCCTTCTTCCAGAGCGTTCTCTGCGGTTGACGAGTGGGACCTGATGGATGGCGGCAACTACTCGAACTATGGCTGGTGTCCGCCCAACCTCTCTGCCATGGAGAAAATGTATCTGGGCTGGGCATCGCCCGTGGAGCTGACAGAAGCCACAGCCATCAAGGCAATGAAGCCGGTGAGTGCTGGCGGCGATACCTACATTGTGCGCAGCTCGGGCAACAGCAACGAGTTCTATCTGCTGGAAAACCGCCGTCAGGAGGGTTGGGACTACTCCTGTCCGGGCAATGGCCTGCTCATTTTCCATGTCGATTACGATAGGGATTGCTGGGGGAACAATGAAGTGAACATTTCTGATACCCACTATCGCTACGACCTCTTCCATGCCGACGGCAAGGACTACATGGCCTGGGATACTAACAACGATGGCAAAGACCTCAGCAAATACACCATGGACAACTGGCTGCGTAGCCGTTATCTCAGCACCTCGCCCTACCCGTACAGCAAACCCGAGACGCTTGTGACGAATGCGAGCCTGACCGACGAGTCAACACCCGCGGCCACGCTCTTCACGTCCAATGCCGAGGGGCGGCTCTTCATGGGCAAGGCTATCACCAATATCCAGATGGCTGCCGACGGCACCATCTCTTTCGACTTTATGAAGGCAGACGGAGCGGGGGTGACCGAGCTGGCTCCTGACAAGGCCTCCGTTGTGGGCTGGTACGACCTCAATGGCCGCAAGCTGTCGGCAGAGCCGCAACAAGCAGGCATCTATATCAGTGCGTTTAGCGACGGCACCAAGCGGAAATGCTCCAAGTAAGAGAGCGGATGACGACCATAACGCCACGTTTCTGACATTCAGACGTGGCGTTTTATGTTTCTAATCCGCGCGTCTTGCTCGTTTTCTTGCATAAAACTACACGTTTGGCGAAAAACTTTCATCTTTCATCTTTCATCTTTCATCTTTTATTAGTACCTTTGCACCACTTTAAAGTAATTAATTCAACTTTTGCATGTCAGGAGTTATCTGTAGTTATTGGAAGTTAAGAGGTTTTCGACCTCTGGAGTTATCGGACATTAGCTTCTTTGACGTTGACGCTATCGTTAGCTAAGCTCAGTTAACTTCACGAGCAGAAGGCTCGTTAACTGCCGCTTACTTCTGCTGACTCCCAGCAAGCGAAGATTGCCAAAATTATTAATAAAATAGGTATTAAAAAGAGAGTAAAAAAGATGAAAGCATTTGTTTTTCCCGGTCAGGGAGCACAGTTCGTAGGCATGGGCAAAGAGCTCTACGACAACAATCCAAAAGCAAAAGAACTTTTCGAGAAGGCTAACGACATTCTCGGCTACCGCATCACCGACATCATGTTCGACGGTACCGACGAAGAGCTGAAGCAAACCAAGGTGACTCAGCCTGCCGTATTCCTGCATAGCGTTATCAGCGCCATTTGTTTGGGCGACGAGTTCAAGCCCGCCATGACTGCCGGCCACTCGCTGGGCGAGTTCTCGGCTCTGGTGGCTGCCGGTGCTCTGAGTTTCGAGGACGGTCTGCGTCTGGTTTATGCCCGCGCCATAGCCATGCAAAAGGCTTGCGAGGCTGCACCCTCGACGATGGCCGCCATCATTGCGCTGCCCGACGAGAAGGTGGAGCAGATTTGCGCCGAGGTGAGCACCATGGGCAAGGGCGTGGTGGTTCCCGCCAACTACAACTGCCCGGGTCAGCTGGTCATCAGTGGCAACATCGATGCCATTACTGAGGCTTGCGAGCAGCTGAAGGCCGCCGGTGCCAAGCGTGCCCTGCCGCTGAAGGTGGGTGGTGCGTTCCATTCGCCGCTCATGCAGCCCGCCAAGGACGAACTGCAGGCCGCCATCGAGCAGACAGAAATAAAGTCGCCTGTGTGCCCCGTTTATCAGAATGTTGACGGCAAACCGCACACCGACCCTGCCGAAATCAAGCAGAACCTCATAGCCCAGCTCACCAGCTCGGTGCGTTGGACGCAGTGCGTTCAGAACATGATTCAGGACGGTGCCGACGAATTCACCGAGTGCGGCCCCGGCAAAGCCCTGCAAGGCATGATTGTGAAAATCAATCGCGAAGTAACCGTAAAAGGAATTGCATAATGATGAAGCAGATTTCGCAGATGATGTTGATTTCGCAGATTTATAATTCATTTATGTTTCAGCACAATCAATTGCTTCTGCGAAATCTGCTTTTTATATAACTAAAATACCATGGAAAGTTCAAAAAAGATTATCCTTTATCAAATTTTTACAAGGCTCTTTGGCAACCGAAACGCCACTTGTAAGCCAAACGGAACCATCGAGGAGAACGGCTGCGGCAAGATGAACGACATCGACGCGAAAGTGCTGCGGCAGATTCGTGCCATGGGCGTTACACATATTTGGCTGACGGGCATCATCCGCCACGCCACGCAGACCGACTACTCGGCCCATGGCATTCCGCAGCAGCATGCTGAGGTGGTGAAGGGTAGGGCAGGCTCGCCATACGCCATCGCCGACTACTACGACGTTGATCCCGACCTCGCTACCGACGTTGACAGCCGCATGCAGGAGTTCGAAGCACTTGTGGAGCGCATCCACAAGGCCGGCATGAAGGTCATCATCGACTTTGTGCCCAACCATGTGGCGCGCGAGTACCACAGCATCTGCAAACCCGCCGGTGTGAAGGACCTGGGCGAGGACGACGACGTGAACATGCACTTCTCCACTAGCAATAACTTCTACTATTGCTGGGGACAGCCGCTCAACCTTTCTTACATTGAACATGGAACTTTGAACTTTGAACTTTCTGATATGCCAACAGAGCAGGAAGACTCAAATCATAAAGTTCAATGTTCAAAGTTCAAAGTTCAAAGATACGAAGAGTCGCCCGCGAAAGCCACGGGCAACGATGTGTTTTCGGCCATGCCCTCGCAGAACGACTGGTACGAGACGGTGAAGCTGAACTATGGTATTGATTACTGTGACGCGGGCGGACGCTCGGAGCATTTTAGCCCCATTCCCAACACGTGGGGAAAGATGACCGACATTCTGCTGTTCTGGGCTGCCAAGGGCATCGACGGTTTCCGCTGCGACATGGCCGAGATGGTGCCGTCGGCTTTCTGGGCCTGGGTCACCGACAAAGTGAAGTATCGCTACCCGGAGAAGATTTTCATTGGCGAGGTGTACGATCCCAATCAGTACCGCAACTATATTGGCGCGGGCTTCGACTATCTCTACGACAAGGTGGGCATGTACGACTGCATCCGCGACGTTATCTGCCACCGCCGCCGTGCTGCCGACATCACCGCGCAGTGGCAGCAGACCGACGACATCCGCCGTCACATGCTCTACTTCCTAGAGAACCACGACGAGCAACGCATCGCCAGCACTTTCTTCGCCGACGATGCACGCCGCGGCATTCCCGGCCTGCTGGTCAGCGCACTCTTCGGCCAAAATCCGTTTATGTTCTACGCCGGTCAGGAAGTGGGCGAGCCGGGTATGGATGCCGAGGGCTTCAGCGGCTGCGACGGTCGCACCACCATTTTCGACTACTGGAGCGTGGCCACGCTGCGTCAAGCCTATTTCGACCGCCGCCGCATGACGAAGGACGAGCGTGCACTGGAGACCGTCTATCAAAAAGTGTTGCGCATGGCTGCCGAAGAGCCAGCTGTCAGCGACGGACAGACCTACGACCTGATGTATGTGAATCCGCAACTAGCCGACCGCCAGTTTGCCTTCCTACGAAGTGCTGACAACGAATTGCTCGTCGTCGTGGCCAATTTCGACGACCAACCCGTCAGCACGTCGGTGCAGATTCCCCGCCACGCTTTCGAGTTTCTCCGTCTTCCGCAAACCGAAGTCACAGCCACCGACCTGCTCACCGGCAGCGAACACAAACTGCTGCTCTACGCCGACACGCCCATCGCCATCAATGTGCCTGCCAACAACGGAATAGTGTTGAAAGTGGCTTTTAAATAAAACAGAGAAAAACCAGAAAAAACGAATAGAAAGGATAGAAAGAATAGAAGAAATAGAAAGAATAGAAATAATAGAAGGATAAGACTGTTTTTTCTTGTTTTTCCCCGTTTTTCCCCGTTTTTCTGACAAAGCATATCATAAAGTTCAAAGCTCAAAGTTCAAAGCTCAAAGTTCAAAGAATAATATGGATCTCAACGACCACAACAAAGACGAGTTTCCCCCCGCTCACACCGCTGAGCATCTGCTCAACCAACTCATGATGCGTATGTTCGGATGCGAGCGTTCAAACAACGCCCACATCGAGCGCAAGAAGAGTAAGATAACGTACATACTCGACCACAAGCCCGACCGCAAGGAGGAGCGTGCCATCGAGCGCACCATGAACGAACTCATCGACGAGGATATGCCCGTGACGTTCGAGTTTGTCAGCCGTGCCGAGCTCGAGGGCATCATCATGGAGGCTGATGAGGATTCGCCCGATGCCCGCATTTCGCTCGACCGTCTGCCCGACGATGCGAGTGACACCATTCGTCTGGTGCGCATCGGCAACTACGACGTTTGTCCCTGCATTGGCAAGCATGTAAGGAGTACCGCCCAAATTGGTCGTTTTGAGTTGCTCGGCACCAACTGGGACAATGCCACCATGGCTTTCCGCATCCGTTACAAAATTGTGTGATTGAGAGTTTTTTTTGCCATATTGCATCATTGGTGTAAGAAAAAAGAAATCTCTTTGTCTCTTTGTCAGAAAAACAAATTCTCTTTGTCTCTCTGTCAGAAAATCTCTCTCTGTCGAAAAAACAGTTCCGCCCGTCATACCGAATGGGGTATGGCGGGCGGAAGTGTTTTTTGCAGTCAGCTGTTCCCCAACGGGGAGCGGCTTACTTTGTCTCCTGTTCCTCTTTCATGTCGATGAACTGTTTCTTGCTGTCGTAGAACTCGTATTGCAAGAAAGCCATCTTTTGCGAGGCAATCACGTGTACGCCTAATCCGTATTTCATCTGCCACTTGCGCTTGAGGCTTACGAAGCCCTGGTTGATATAGGCAGCTACGTAGGGGTGAACGTGCAGGTAGAATTTCTTTACTCCAATCTTGTTGACCAGTTGGTCAATCTTACGCTCGAGCTGGTCGGTGAAGAGGATGCTCGACTTGATGGTTCCTTTTCCGAAGCAGGTGGGGCAGGTCTCCTCTACGTTGACGTCCATGGCAGGGCGCACGCGCTGGCGGGTGATCTGCATGAGTCCGAACTTCGAGAGCGGCAGGATGTTGTGGCGTGCGCGGTCCTTTTGCATGTTCTTGCACATGCGCTCGTAGAGCTGCTGGCGGTCTTCGGCGAGGTTCATGTCGATGAAGTCAACGATGATGATGCCTCCCATGTCGCGCAGTCGCAGCTGTCGTGCCAGCTCGTCGGCGGCTCCGAGGTTCACGTCGAGGGCGTTGGCCTCCTGTCCGTTCACGCCGCGTGTGCGGTTGCCGCTGTTCACATCCACCACGTGCATGGCCTCGGTGTGCTCGATGATGAGGTAGGCGCCATGCTTGTAGTTGACCGTTTTTCCGAAGCTCGACTTAATCTGCTTGGTGATGTTGAAATTGTCAAAGATGGGCACATTGCCTTTGTACAGCTTGACGATGTCTGCCTTTTCAGGGGCTATGAGTGTAACGTACTCCTTGACTTCGTTGAACACCTGCTCGTCGTTGACGTAAATATTCTCGTAAGTGGGGTTGAACAAGTCGCGCAACAAAGCAACGGCGCGGCTGGTTTCTTCGAACACGAGCTGGGGTCTCTGCGTTGTTTTCTGTACTTTGGTAATGGCGTCCTCCCATCGCTTGAGCAGGACTTTGAGCTCGGAGTCGAGTTCGGCCACTCGTTTGCCCTCGGCCACGGTGCGCACGATGACGCCGAAGTTTTTGGGCTTGATGCTCTGTATGAGCTGCTTGAGCCGGGCGCGCTCCTCGCCGCTTTTGATTTTCGACGAGACAGAAACCTTATCGTTGAATGGCACAAGCACCAAGTAGCGTCCTGCGAACGACAGTTCGCCTGTGAGTCGCGGCCCCTTGGTGGAAATGGGTTCTTTAACGATTTGCACCAGCACCTCCTGATCCTTTTGCAGCGTCGTGGCTACGGTTCCGTCTTTTTTCAGGTCGGGCAGGCGTGATGCCTTTGAGAAGGGATAAAGTTTCTTTCGGTCGCTCTGTACCTGTTTCAGGTACTTTTCGTAAGAGTTGAACTGGTTTCCTAAGTCAAGATAATGGAGAAAAGCGTCGCGTTCGAATCCTACATCTACGAAACTGGCGTTCAGTCCGGGCATCAGTTTCTTTACTTTTGCCACATAGATGTTTCCTACGGAGAAAGATGCTGAGCGTGGCTCAGTCTGATACTCTACCAGATTTTTGTCTTCCAGCAGGGCAATCGAAATCTCTTTCTCGTGGACATCAATTACAACTTCGCTGGTCATTTTTCTCTTCTGCTGTCTTGTTTTAGGTGGTTGTTCGTATGTGAGTGGCTTTTGTGTCGGCCATTGTTTGGCTGTGCGTCTTCACATACGCATAAGAGCAAGTGTTTACTTGCTCTTATGTCTGTTCTTTCTCAGTCTTTTCTTTCTTTTGTGAGTAGCCATCTTGTGGCCCTTTTTCTTTTTTCCGTTTGGCATAGCCTTAAAAGTTTTAAATGGGTTGATATAATAATTATAATGTTTGTCTATTACCAGAGTTCGTTGTCCGGACTGGCGTTTTTATTCGCCTTTCATCTTGGCTACGAAGCTCTTGGCGGGCTTGAAGCTGGGGAAATCGTGCGCCTCGATCACGATAGTAGTGTTTTTCGAGATGTTGCGTGCGGTTTTTTCAGCTCTGTGCTTTACAACGAAACTGCCGAAGCCGCGCAAATACACATTGTCCTTGTTCAGCATGCTGTTTTTGATGCTTTCCATGAAAGCCTCTACTGTAGCTGAAACGTCTTTCTTCGCGATGCCTGTTGATTCGGCAATTTGGTTGATGATATCTGCTTTTGTCATTGTTCAAAAATGTTTATTATTAGTGTTCTTGTTAATTTCGGAGTGCAAAGATACAAGTTTTTAGCGTGATATAAAAATTTATTTGTGTTTTTTTTGAAAAATAGTGCAAATTAGGGAGTTATGAGGCGCGGTTTGGTGATTCGCGGGCTGTTTTGGCGTGCTATTTGTGCCTTTTCAGCTATAAATAGTTTTGCACCAGCAGTTCCACGAGCCTTGGCAGCGCGTAGCGGTCGAGCTCTTTTTCGTCAATCCAGATGTAGTCGTCGGGCAGCGTGGGACGTGAGTTCAGGTTGGCCACGTAGAAGTCGGCCATGAGCACGCGATGGGTGAGCACGTGTCGCACTCCCTGCCGCCGCAGGGTCAGTTCGCCGTCGAGTTGCGGCAACGGGCCGTTTTCCACCAGCAGCGGTTCCCAGAGTCCCTGCCATATGTCGCCCGCGCCACGGCGGCGGATGGCTGTCTGTCCGTTGTGGCGCAGATATATATAAATAAGGTGTCGGGTTTTCACCACGAGCTTTTTCTGTTTCACGGGCAGCTGTGCGATGGTTCCTGCGCGCAGGGCCTCGCAGCTTTCGGCCAGCGGACACTCGCCGCATCGGGGCGACTGGGGCGTACACACCATGGCTCCAAAGTCCATCATGCCCTGGTTGAAGGCCGCCGCCCGTCCTTTGGGCAGCAGGCTGTCGGCCAGGGCTTTGAATGTTTTCTTTCCCTCGGTGGTGTTGATGGGCGTATCGATGCCAAAGTGGCGCGCCAGCACCCGATAGACGTTGCCATCCACCACTGCCGCATCCAGCCCGAAGGCAATGGAGGCGATGGCCGCTGCCGTGTAGTCGCCCACGCCTTTCAGTTGGCGGATGCTCTCGAGCGTGATGGGGAAATGGCCGAGCGCCTTGATCTGCTGGGCAGCCTTGTGCAGGTTGCGCGCGCGGCTGTAGTAGCCCAGTCCCTGCCACTCGCGCAGCACCTCGTCCTCGGTGGCGTCGGCCAGCATTTCCACGTTGGGCCAGCGCAACATGAAGCGCATCCAGTAGTCAGTTCCCTGCTGGATGCGTGTCTGTTGCAAAATCACCTCGCTAAGCCAGATGGCATAGGGGTCTTTGGTTTCGCGCCAAGGCAACTGCCTTCCGTTGAGCGCGTACCATTTCAGAATGGCGTTGGCGAAGTTTCCCATTAGCTCTGTTGCCTGTTTTTCCGTTCCTAGGGTTCTCCTAAATTCTCGTTCTGTTTTAAAATTTATAGCGCAGACCGGCCACAAAGATACCCTGCTCGCCCATGCCCACCTCGGTGAAACCGCGGAAGCTCTCCGAGCCAAATTCTGCACCAATGAGCGAGGCGTGGAAGTTCACGTACAACATGTTGTCTTTGTAGTCCAGTCCGCCCTCCTGGTCGTCTTTCTGCGTTTCGTGCATCATGGTTACGCCCAGGCCAGCCTTCGAGTAGAGACCGAAGTTGCGTTTGCGCAGCCAGTCAATCTTCACCGTGGGAATGACGCTCAGGTTGTTGAGCTTGCGCGTTCCCGTCTTTTCCTCATGGCGCGTACCGTCAACATTGTTTGTCCAGGCGCAGAACATGTCGCGCTTGGCACTGTTGAACGTAACCATACCGCCGATGGCCACCACCTTGCTCACGTGGTAGTAGTATTCGGCCGAGATGGTAGGCACGTACTTGGCGTCGCCGTAGGTATAGTAGCCCGTGGCGTAGCCGCCCGTCATGACCGAAGTGACCGTGGCCGATATTGCCAGCTCGGTGACGCTTGTAAGAAATCCAAGAATCTCTGAGTTTGACGGACCGCCGATGGCAATACCCAGGTCGTGGCGTGTGTTGTAAAAGCTGTCGTTTTGTGCCTGCATGTTGGTGCTGGCCATCAGGGTAAAAGCAATAAGTGCGAAAAATTTCTTCATCGTTTTTTTCTTAAATAGCTATAAGTGGTTTAATTATTGATAATCACGGCAGGAACGTTGCATTCCGGTTCTTTTCTTGTGTGCAAAGTTAGTGCTTTTTGGCCGATAAAGCATAAGAAGAAAGGCGTTTAACAAAAATTTATCTTTACATATTGGCATGGATAAAATCTCTGCAGCGTTTCCCGTGTAATGATGGTCAACTTCATGAGCCATAGAAACACAAGACCCCGATTTTTATGGTAAATAAAAAACACGTTTTCTTTTTCTTATTTCATCTTTTCTTCGTACCTTTGCAGCATCCAAATAGGAGGTCACGTGGCCCACGTGACAGCAGCGTGGCCAACGACGTGAGCTACGTCGCCTCCTGCAACGCGACAACAGCGGCATTGCGACGTGAGCCACGTCGCCTCCTAAATGGGCTAAGCATGTGCGACATTTTGCTTGATGGAAGAAATACTGATTATACCCGACGTTCACGGACGCACGTTCTGGAAAGAGGCTGTCGCAGCACGCGACTACGACAGTATCGTGTTTCTCGGTGACTATGTTGACCCCTATCCGCAGGAGGGCATCAACACCGAGATGGCCTATAATGGGCTTTACGACATTCTCGACCTGAAACGCGCCGACCCTGAGCGCGTGGTGCTGTTGTGGGGCAACCACGACCTGCACTATTTCTCCGACTATTTCCGGCAGTACGCCATGGGCAGCCGTTTTGATGCCGAGTATGCCGACACCTTCCACTATCTTTTTGAAACCTACCAGGACTTTTTCCAGTTGGCCTTCGAGGCAACAATCGGCTCGAAGCGCTATCTGTTGACCCATGCCGGCGTGGTGCCCGTGTGGTATGAGGAATGCAAGGACCTGATAGGCGAGCTGACCGCCGAAAACCTGAACACGCTGCTCGGCAGTTACCATGGCATGCGCTCGCTGATGCACGTGGGCGCCGTGCGCAACGGTGTCTGGCCTGTGGGCAGTCCTGTTTGGGCCGACGTTTACGAGCTGATGGCCTCGGAACCTTTGGACGGCATCTACCAGATTTTCGGTCACACCCGTCAGCGCCCCGGCCATCCGCAAATCACCGATCATTGGGCTTGCATCGACTGCATGCGGCCTTTTATTCTCGACAGCCGTGGACTTTTCATCGTGAAATAATTTCGTAAAGCATGGTGTTACGAAATTATCTCACGACGTTATGCTGAGATTCTCAAGCTTGAGTTATTCACAATGAATGGAGATTTACGCTCCGCGCCTTTAATAAAACCAAGAAAAACCAAGAAAAACTAATAAAAACCGAGGTATTACAAATAAAAACCTGTTTTTCCTTGTTTGCTTTTGTTTTTATTTGTTTTTGAAAGGCGCGTAGCGTAGAAAAAGAGGCTTATAAATAATCAAAGCTAGAAAATATGAAATTATCTCTCGACATTACGCTGGGATTCTCTAGAGAATTTGAAATTATCTCACGACGTTGCGTTGAGATTCTCTAGAGAATTTGAAATTATCTCACGACGTTACGCTGAGATTCTCTAGAGAATTTGAAATTATCTCTCGACGTTGCGCTGAGATTCTCTAGAAAATTTGAAATTATCTCCCGACGTTGTTTTCGCCATGCAAAGAATGCCGTTAGCAGCTCGCGGCAGTTTTCTCCATTTCGTTTTGTGTGTTTTCATTTTTTATGTCGGTTCTTTTGGCTGATTGAAAGAAAAGGAGTATATTTGCAGAAAATAAACTAGAAAGACAATATGACGAGCATGAAGCGAATAGTATTGCTGGCAGCAGCGGCTTTGTTGCTGGCCGTTAACGGCATGCAGGCGCAGCCGTTGATGAAGACACATGTAGAGACGGGCGACGTGGAAGCCACGCCCGACGGTGACGATCTGGCTGTTTACAAGGCCATTCCCTACGCGGCACCTCCCGTGGGCAATTTGCGGTGGAAAGAGCCGCAGCCTGCCAAGGCCTGGAGCGGTGTGCTCAAAGCCGAGGACTTTGGACCGTGGCCGCCGCAGCCTTCGCGCCGCGACGGTTCGCATCCGCGCATGAGCGAGGACTGCCTCTACCTTGGCATTGCCACGCCTGCCACGTCGGTTGCCGACCGTCTGCCCGTGATGGTGTGGATTCACGGTGGCGGTTTTCAGACCGAACACTACGGCGGCGACCTCTGGACCAGCCTCGCCCGAAGGGGAGTAGTGGTGGTGAGCGTAGAATACCGCACGGGGTCTTTGGGATTTATGGCCCACCCCGAACTAACCAAAGAGTCGAAAAACGGGCATTCGGGCAACTACGGCCTGTTGGACCAGATATTTGCCCTGAAGTGGGTGCAGCGCAACATAACCAACTTTGGCGGCGACCCGTCGCGCGTGACTATTTTCGGCGAGTCGGCCGGAGCCATCAGTTGTAGCATACTTTGCGCCTCGCCTTTGGCCAAAGGACTTTTCTGTGCAGCCATCAGTCAGAGCGGCGGCTCGTTTGCTCCGTGGAAGGACAGCAGCCGCACCTTTGTGACCAACGCCTCGCAGAAAGGAGCCGAGCAGCACGGGCTGGCTTTCCAGAAACATCTGAAGAAAAAGTCGCTGAAGCAGCTCCGGCAGATGGATGCGCTGGCTTTGGCTGGCGACAATGTGGGTTTTGGCGGCTTCTGGCCTTGTGTTGACGGCTATGTCATCACCGACGACCTTTACCGCAACTACGAGCGTGGCGACTACAACGATGTGCCCGTCATTGTGATGACCAACTCCGACGAGGGCGTTTTGTTTACTGGTCCGATGACTGCCGAAATGTATCGCAAAAGTGCCGAAGGCGTGTTCGGGCAGCATTTAGGCGAGGCCATGAAGTACTATCCCGGCAATACCGACGAGGAAGCCTGTTACAGCAATGCCGATGTCTTCCGCGACCTGGGCTTTGCGTGGCCGTCGTTTGCCTGGGCGAGCCTACAGTCGAAGACGGGCAAGAGCAAGGCCTACGCCGCTTATCTGGCGCAGCCCTCGGAGTTGAGTTTTTCAGGCAGCAAAATGCGGCGCGGCGTTTCGCATGCCGACGATATTCTGTATCTGAACAACGCTTTTGTGAGCCAGCCCGACAAATATCCCGCCGAGGCAGCCCTTTCGGAAATCATTCAGCAGTACTGGGTGAACTTTGCCAAGACGGGCAATCCCAACGGCAAGGGACTGCCTTACTGGCCGTCGTTCGACAAGGACCGCCCCACCACCATGCAGTTCAGCAACGGGGCGTCGCTCATCATGGTGCCTAACCGCGACAAAATAGATTTCGTTGACAAATTCATGAAGTCGATACGCGAGGAAACCGAGCAGGCCCGCAGGGCCAAATAACGGCGGCTGAGTGGCGGCAAGGTGGGGCAGAAAGCCTGTATAGGCAAATATGTGGAACGTTTTGTCCTGATTTCCGATTATTTTCCTTACCTTTGCCTGCAAAAGAACCGCCCGCCTTCAACGTGGCTCCGCAAGAGGCCGCATGCAAACAACATCTGGGGCAAACAAATTAAAGATGGAACTGAAGAGAATAATCAACACTTCGGTAGCAGTGCGCGTCACACAACTGGTTTTGCTGGTTGTGGCTGTGCTGTTGTTGATGTTCGAGGTGTGGGAGATGGTTTATGTCAGGCGGATTGTGGTGCAAGAAATGGACCAGCAGACCACCATCGCCCTGGAAGGTGCCGTGAAGGTAATCGACAAGCACGTGTCGAACGTTGAGTCGTCGGTCAACACGGCGGCTTCGTATGCCTACATGTTCGCCCCGCATGAGACGCTTGCCTACACATTCCTGGAGTCGCTGATTGATGGAAACGTGGATATTGCAGCCGTGACATTGCTCTACAAAGGCAACTATTTCCCCGTTCAGGGGCGCTACTTCGCGCCTACCATCTCGCGCGACCCCAAGACGTTGAAGCTTGAACGATATGACCTTTGTGAATCGGAAAACCATTTCAAATATCTGGAAACCGACAGCAACTGGGTGTATAGCAACAAACTCGACGGGCCCTACTGGTGTCTGCCTTTTGTTGACTCGATGAAAACCGACCGCACATTTATCACTTATTCTGTGCCTTTGCACGACGTGCGCGGCAGCACCTATGCTGTGCTTTGCGCGGCGGTTGACCTCGAATGGATTCAGTCGGTGGTGGAGTCGTCTAAGCCCTTCACGTTCTCCTATGTGAGTTTGCTGAGCCGCGACGGAAAATATCTTTATCATCCCGACCCCAAGTATATACTCACCCACAAGGTGCTCGACGTGGCCCGGCAGACCAACAATGCCGAGGAATACGAGCTGATGAAAAAGATGCTGGACGGCCAAAAAGGCCACATGATGGTGAGTGCTTCGTCAACTCCGCTGGCCGACAGCAAAGAGCTGACAGGCGATTACGCAGTTTATTATGCCCCCATCGAGCGGGTGAAATGGGGCATTGCCTACACATTCCCAAAAGACGAGATTCTGAAAGACCCCAACAAACTCATTAGAAACATGTTGTTTCTGGTGCTTTTGCTCTTGTGTTTGATTTTCGCAATCGTTTTTATGGTCATTCGCTCGCAGCTGAAACCGTTGAGCGCACTGGCCGACTCAACGCGCGACATTGCCAAAGGAAACTTTAACGTCAGCCTGCCCGAAATAAAGACTGAGGACGAAATCCGCTATCTGCGCGACTCGTTTGCCGACATGCAGACCTCGCTGGCCAAATATGTGGATGAGCTGCAGCACACCGCAGCCAGCAAGGCAAGTCTGGAGAGCGAGCTGAAAGTGGCCAGCAACATACAGAAATCCATGCTGCCGAGCGAGGTGCAGGCCGATGAGAAGCACGACGATGTTGACGTCTTCGGAATGCTGAAACCAGCCAAGGAGGTGGGCGGCGACTTCTACGACTTCTACGTCCGCGACGAGAAACTGCTCTTCTGCATTGGCGACGTGAGCGGAAAAGGCGTTCCTGCCGCACTGGTGATGGCCGTCATCAGGTCGTTGTTCCGCAACTTGTCGGCCCACGAGAGCAATCCCTCGCGCATCGTCTCGGCTATCAACGAAACCATGGCCAGCCAAAACAGGTCGAACATGTTTGCCACGCTGTTTGTGGGCGTTTTCGATCTTCCCACCGGCCGCCTTCACTATTGCAATGCGGGACACAACTCGCCGCTGATTATCGGACAAAGCACCGAAAAACTGTCCGTTGACTCGAATGTCCCCGTGGGGGTTTCGCCAGACTGGAAATTTACGGAGCAAGATGCGCTGATTGACCCTGGCCATACCTTGTTCTTATATACCGACGGACTCACCGAAGCCGAGGACAGCGAGAACAGGCAATTTGGCGAAAAACGCGTGGAGGAGATGGCCAATAGGCTGGCTGACAAGTTGGCACAGGCATCGGCTGACAGCGCTCACCACCATGCCGAAACGATTGTCAAAGCATTTGCCGACGGCGTGAACGATTTTGTGGGCGGAGCCACACAGAGCGACGACCTCACCCTGCTGGCCATTGATTATACCAAAAAGCAGAAAGATGTGATCCTGAAGCGCAGCATCACGCTGCCTAACGATGTGAATGAGATACCACAGCTCAACGTTTTCATTGACGGTATTTGCGAGTCGTTAGAGCTCGACGCATCAACAACCATGCAACTCAATCTGGCAGTAGAGGAGGCCGTGGTCAACGTGATGAAGTATGCTTATCCGCTGGGCTTCAATGGCGAAGTGATAGTAGAGGGGCAGGCCGATGACTCTGAGCTGAAAATCATCATCAGCGACCAGGGAGCACCTTTCGACCCCACGGCAAAAACCGATGCCGACATCACTCTCTCGGCAGAAGACCGGCCCATTGGCGGACTTGGCATATTTCTTGTTAGGCAATACATGGACTCCATCAACTACGAGCGGGTGGACGGCACCAACGTGCTGACGCTGCTGAAAAGCTTGAATAAATGATGGCGAAAACGAGTACTGTGGCAATAACGATGGAGATAATAAATACAGAAATTATTAATCACCTAAACCATACGATGATATGATAACAACAATTAAAGAAGAGAATGGCAACCTGGTTGCAGTTTTCGAAGGACGTCTCGACACTGCTGCTGCTACGCAGACCGAGAAGGACGTGAAACCCATTATCGAGAGTGAAGGAAGCGATGTTATTTTGGATTGTCATCAGCTGACGTATATCTCGTCGAGTGGGCTGCGCATTTTCTTGGGCATTTTGAAAACCGTGAAGCCCAAGGGAAATCATGTATATATCACCGGATTGAACGAAGACCTGAAAAACGTGTTTGCCATGACAGGTTTCTCGAATCTGTTTGAATTTAAATAATGGATTATTCGACTTTCACTAGTAAAGTAAACAAGAAGTTCAAGTAGTTTCAAGGAGTTCAAGACATCAGCCTTAGCTCTGAGACAATTTTCAGAAGAAAGAAGCAGGAATAAAGCTGTTGTCTTAAACTCCTTGTAACTACTTGAACTCCTTGAACTACAAATAGTTGAGAGCTTTCGAAACTTTAGTAATGGATTATACACTCGACGCAAACGGAGAGGCTTTGCTGGCCCAATATAAAAAACTGCTGCCACAGCTGGAATGGCTGTTGCAGACAGCTTATGACCGATTGGAGAGCATTATCAGGCAACAAGGCATCTATGTCACTGCAATCGAGGGTAGAGTAAAAAAAGAAGAGTCGCTCAAAGGAAAACTGGAGCTCAAGGGCAGCAAATATTCTTGTCTTGAGGATATTACCGATTTGGTGGGACTGCGCGTCATCACATTCTACAACGATGATGTTGACAAAGTGGCGGCGCTGGTGAACCGCATTTTCGAGATTGACTGGAGCCACTCTGTTGACAAGCGCAAACTGCATGAGTTGAACAGCTTTGGCTACAACTCGTTGCACTATGTGTGCAGGTTGCCACGCCAGTTGGTGAAAGACACCGAGATTGCCAACTTGCGCTTTGAGTTGCAAATGCGCACAGCTTTGCAGCATGCATGGTCAACCATTGAGCACGACATTGGCTACAAGTTTGATATCAAGATTCCGCGCGAGCATCTGCGGCAGTTCAACCGGCTGGCGGGCATGCTCGAACTGGTTGACGACGAGTTTAGCCGACTGCGCAATGTTGTTGCCGGCTATCGCCGAAAAGTGCAGGGTTTTGTCAAGTCGGGGCAGTTCGACGAGGTGCCGCTCTCGGTAAAGACTTATCGCAGTTATCTGGAGTTGCGGCCTCTCGACCGCCTCAATCAGCGTATTGCGGCCGTCAATCAGGCCGAGCTTTTTACTGCGTCGCTGCTGCCTTTTTTCGATTTGCTGCAGTCTTTTGGTTTCAAGACTTTGGGCGATGTGCAGCGATTCATTGCCGACAACTCCGATGATGCCTACAAACTCGCCATTATTCAGCTGGCCGCTACCGACCTCGACATTCTTTCCGAGTCAATCGGGATGCAAAATCTCTGTTTTGTTTATGTGCTGAAGCAGGGTAGGGGCGTTGAGGGCGTGAAGTTTGTTTACGACATGCTGAATCCGCGCCAGGCGAGCAATGCCTATCTGGCCGAGATGCTGGTTAAACATGCCGTTGCACTGCCATTCGCGCAACGTTATAAAGATGATTGATAACTGTTTATGAAAGAAAAGTCAATTGACTCAAGCCTGCTCGACCGAGCCATTTTGTTTGCCGTGAAAGCCCATGCCGACACCGAGCGAAAGGGAAAGGGCTTCCCCTATATTGTGCATCCGCTGGAAGCGATGGCTATTGTGGCCACCATGACCAATGACCAGGAACTGTTGGCAGCGGCTGTGTTGCACGATACCATCGAGGATACCGACACCACCATGGAACAGCTTTGCGCAGAGTTTGGACCGCGGGTGGCAAAACTGGTTGAGACCGAAACCGACCAGCATTTTTCTGCCGATAAAGCCTTGACATGGCACCAGCGCAAGCAAGAAAGCCTGAACCGGCTTGCCTCGGCTTCGCGCGACGCGATGATAGTGGCTCTTGGCGACAAACTCTCGAACATGCGAGGCATTGCCCAGGATTATGCGGCGCTCGGTGACGAGTTGTGGCAACGGTTCAACGTGAAGGCCAAAGCCGACCATGCCTGGCGATTCCGCCAACTGGCAGAGGTATTGAAACCGCTTGGCGAAACATTTGCCTATCAGGAGTTCAGAAAATTGGTGGAACAGGTTTTTGGCGAGGAGAATGGCTAATAAACAGTGAGGAAGGAATGCTGACAATAAATAAACTACATACATACTAACACTAAAAACAATAAGCAAAAGAATGAAAAAGAGTTTTATTCTTCTAGCAATGCTTCTGCTACCGTTGGCGGCATTGGCACAAACAAAGTCGTGGACAGCCGATAACGGCAACGGAACCTACACCAATCCGCTTTTCTACGACGAGTTTTCTGATCCCGACATCCTTCGCGTAGGCGACGACTACTATTTGGCCGGAACCACCATGCACACCGTGCCGGGACTGGTCATCTTGCACTCGAAAGACTTGGTCAACTGGGAGAATGTAAGTTATTGTTTCGACCGTTTCGATTTCAAAGACGACGAGTTTTCGCTGCGCAACCATAAGGAAATTTACGGTCAGGGCATTTGGGCTCCCTGTATCCGCTATGCCAACGGACAATTCTATATTTACTCCAACGTCAACGGAAAGGGTTTGCAGTGTTACACAAGCAAGGATATTCATGGCCCGTGGAAGCACCACAACATGAAGGGGCGCATCTACGACCTGAGTGTTCTCTTCGATGATGACGGGAAGATATATGCCATTCATGGCTATGGCGAGGTGAAATGCACCGAGCTGAAAGCTGACATGAGCGGTCCAATAGATGAAACCGAGCGGGTGATTATTCCCGAAGGCAGCTCAGTGGGCGAAGGTCACCACATGTACAAAATCAACGGCATGTACTACCTCATTTCCACTGACTACCGCCCCAATGGGCGAACCCTCTGTTCGCGTTCGAAGAGCATTTGGGGACCCTACGAGACCTGCGTAATTACTGCCGACGAAACCTTCGGCTACCATGCCGCCTCACTCACGCAAGTGCCTGAGGGCGAGCAGTATCGCATTGGTCACGATGGCACCAAGTTTGGCATTCCAGAGGTTGACAAAGACGCTACGGCTTGCACCAATATTCACCAGGGTGGTATTGTGCAGACCCAGAAGGGCGACTGGTATGCTCTGTTGATGATGGACTTTCATTCTATTGGACGCACCGTGACGCTGGCTCCCATCACATG
The DNA here is from genome assembly GCA_900315565.1 of uncultured Prevotellaceae bacterium. Taxonomy (GTDB): domain Bacteria; phylum Bacteroidota; class Bacteroidia; order Bacteroidales; family Bacteroidaceae; genus Prevotella. Next base: position 221,464 of record OMZS01000002.1, read on the forward strand.
GAAAGACGGATGGCCCATGCTGGGGTTGGAGGGCAACCTGGGACGTGCGCCTCGCACATGGTTCAAGCCTGAGATTGAGAAACGGGGTGGAGAGGCCGAAACGAAGGCGTTTCAGCCCCATGCTCCTTACGAACGAAACGAGAATTTCAACGGAAAGGTTCTGGGCCGTGTGTGGCAGTGGAATCATAATCCCGATGACACGAAATGGAGCCTGACTGCAGGCCGCCTGCGCCTAAAGACAATGCCCGCCGAGCAGTTGATGTGGGCACGTAACACTCTTACCCAACGTGCCATTGGTCCCACTTCGGTGACTACTGTCGAGCTCTACACCCAGGGCTTGAAAGATGGTGATGTGGCTGGCTTGGGCAACATCAATGTGCCTTGCTCATGGATTGGCATTGTGAAGGATGGCAAGGCGCTGACGCTCCGCTGGTTTGAGCAGGCCACCAACGATACTATTAATGTGCCCGTTTCGTCTAGTGAAATGGGGAATAAGATTTGGCTGCGCATGGAAGGCGATTTTGACCACGACCGTGCCACCTATTATTATTCGTTCGATGGCAAGACGTTCCAGCCGCTTGGGCGCGAGATGAAACTTAGTTATCAGCTCATCTCCTTCCAAGGCTCACGAGTCTCACTTTTCGCCTTCAACAAAAACGGAAAGAATGGAGGCTATGCAGAATTCGACAATTTCTGCGTTGAAGAGCCAATGGCAGACCGAAGCCAAAACATTCCTTACGGCAAATCTTTCCGTATTATCAACGTGGCCACAGGGCTGCCCATGGTGGCTTTGGAGCATGGCTTAATCTACGACACCGAAGCCTCAAACCACTCGCCACAAACACGTTTCCGCCTGATTGACCGTGGACAGGGCAAGGTGGCGCTGCAATGTGAGGATGGCCGATACGTGTTTGTGTCGGGTTACGGATTGCCTGGTGACGTGCGTCTCACCAAAGACGAGTCGCTGGCAGAAGAATTTTTGTGGCAAGACTATCTGAACCGCGAGTTTATGCTGATGTCGATACGCACTCATCGGTACATAGGCAAGAGTCCCACAACGGGAAGTCCCTATTCTATGGATTTCACAGGAGCTGATCCTGCCCGTCGGAACGGGGCTGTGCTTCGCTGGGAGGAGTAGGCGGAAAGAGTCCGTAGAGATTAGCGTCTATCATGTCGGTGACAATTTGAAAATCGTGAGGATTGCTCTCGAATTTCACATTGTCACCGTCAACTATTATCAGGTTGCCCTTGTAGCCGCCAATCCATTCCTCATAGCGTTTGTTCAGGCCTTCCAGATAGTCTAGTCTGATGGTCTGTTCGTATTCGCGGCCGCGCTTCTGAATCTGTGCCACAATGTTTGGAATGCTTGAACGTATATAGATGAGTAAGTCGGGCAATCTGACGAGCGACATCATCAGGTCGAACAGGTCGCGATAGTTGTTGAAGTCGCGGTCGCTCATCTTTCCTTGTCCGTGCAGGTTGGGGGCAAAGATACAGGCATCTTCAAAGATGGTGCGGTCCTGAATGATGTACTCTTTGCTTCTGGATATTTCAACCACTTCCTTAAAGCGTTTGTTGAGGAAGTAAATTTGCAAATTAAACGACCAGCGCTCCATGTCCTCGTAGAAGTCTGCGAGGTAGGGATTGTTATCTACAGGCTCGAACCTGGGAGTCCAGCCATACCGTTTGGCAAGCATCTTGGTGAGTGTGGTCTTGCCGCATCCAATGTTTCCTGCTACTGCTATATGCATACGGTTGTTTCCTTTCTTATCTTTTTTTTATTGTTATTCGTTGGGGAAGAGTCCGAATAGCTGGGCATCTATTCTGTCAACAATACTGGCAAAGTCTTTCCGGTTGTTCAGGAAGTCGGTGTTGTCGGCGTCAACTACCATTACGCGCCCTTTGTATTTGTTGAAAATAAAGTCTTCGTAGCGTTTGTTCAGGTTTTCCAGATACTCCAGCTTGATGCTCTGCTCGTATTCGCGTCCGCGCTTCTGAATGTTACCCACCAAGTGCGACAGGCTGGCGCGAAGGTAAATCATCAGGTCGGGCAGCCGCACCACCTGCATCATCTGTTCAAACAGCTCCATGTAGGTGCTGAAGTCGCGGTCGCTCATGTTTCCCATGGCCTTGTTGTTGGCGGCAAACACATAAACGCCCTCGAAGATAGAGCGGTCTTGCACGATGGTTTCCTTCGAGTTGGCTATTTCTATAAGGTCGCGGAATCGTTGTTTTAAGAAATAAACTTCCAGATTGAACGACCATCGCGCAATGTCCTTGTAATAGTCGTCCAGATAAGGATTGAAATCTACAGCCTCAAACTGTGGTTTCCATCCGTAGTGTTTCACCAGCAAGTTGGTGAGCGTGGTTTTTCCACTGCCAATGTTTCCTGCTATGGCTATGTGCATTTGTTTTTTTGTTTCTTTGTTGGTTGTTTTTCGTGGGTGGTTGTTTTCTGATGATGTTTTTGCAAAAGTACTACCTTTTTGCCGAAAAACGCTGGTAGAAGCACTAAAAAAAATTAATTTTCTTTTGGCTTTTTACTTGCTAAGTCGTACCTTTGCAGCTGAAAAATGATGATGACTGTCTGGGAGGCCCTACAGGGGCATGTCGGCAGCTTCTCATTTACATATATAAATAGGTGTTTTAACTTTCGCCTGATAGGAGTTTCCAGAAGTAAACTTCCTGCAAGCGGAGCTTGATAAACTTAAGTAGATATTAGTTTTAAGGTATGGGTGGCTTTTTTGGAACCATTTCCGTAAAGAATTGCGTCAGCGACTTGTTCTACGGCACCGACTACAACTCTCACCTCGGAACCAAGCGCGCAGGCCTTGTCACGTTTGACAAAGAGCATGGCTTCTGCCGTTCTATTCACAGTTTGGAACGCAATTACTTTCGTTCAAGGTTTGAAGATGAATTGGATAACTTTTTCGGGTGCCAGGGCCTGGGTGTTATTAGCGACACCGACCCGCAGCCCATCATTGTTAATTCTCACCTGGGCCGTTACGCGGTGGTAACGGTGGCAAAAATCAACAATCTTCGTGAAATAGCCGACGACTTGATGAGCCTTCGCATGCACTTCAGCGAAATGTCGGCCAACAAAATCAATCAGACTGAGCTTGTGGCCCTACTCATCAACATGGGCAACTCGTTTGTTGAAGGCATCAATCTGGTGTATAAGAAAATAGAAGGCTCGTGCTCGATGCTCATTCTTACCGAGGATGGCATCATTGCCGCACGCGACTTCCTTGGGCGCACCCCCATTGTTGTGGGAAAGAAAGAAGGAGCCTTTGCCGTCACTAGCGAGAGCACCAGCTTTCCGAACCTTGATTATAAAGTGGTGCGCGACCTGGGTCCCGGTGAGATTGTTCGTCTTCATGCCGACCGTATGGAGGTACTTCAGCAGCCTTTTAAGCGCAAGCAAATCTGCTCGTTCCTGTGGGTTTATTACGGTTTCCCCTCCAGCGACTACGAGGGCATTAATGTTGAGCATGTTCGCGAGGCTAATGGAAAAGCTATGGGACAACAGGACGACGCAGAAATTGATTGTGTCTGCGGTATTCCCGACTCGGGCGTGGGCATGGCTCTGGGCTATGCCGAGGGAAAGCAAGTCCCCTACAAGCGCGCCGTACTTAAATACACACCCACATGGCCCCGCAGTTTTACTCCCGGCAGTCAGGACCGCCGCAGCCTTGTGGCCAAGATGAAGCTTATTCCCAATAATGCCATTCTCAAGGGACAGCGTGTGGCGTTTTGCGACGACTCCATTGTGCGCGGCACCCAGCTGCGCGACAATGTGCGCACCTTCTTCGAATATGGTGCCAAGGAGGTTCATTGCCGCATTTCGTGTCCGCCGTTGGTCTATGGATGCCCCTATATTGGGTTTACCTCGTCGAAGAGCGACCTTGAACTCATCACACGCCAAATCATCAAAGATTTTGAGGGCGACGACCATATCAACCTCGACAAGTATGCCACCACCGATTCGCCCGAATACACGCGCATGGTGAACGAGATTGCCCGCCGCTTAGGCCTCACAACGCTGAAATTTGCCAAGCTCGAGTCGCTTGTTGAGAGCATCGGACTGCCCAAGTGCGACATTTGTACTCACTGCTTCGATGGTTCAAGCTACTGTCATGAGCAAGACGGGCAGGAATGGTTCTGATGAATGGTAACTTTACTCAACTTTCGCTGGGTACATTTCTACCACAGATTACGCAGATGTCACAGATTTTGGGGCTGCGCACCAGCTATTGCTATTTCGCAGATTCTCTTTTGAATTTCTCTGATTTAGGCTGCATGC
>OMZS01000021.1 GCA_900315565.1 uncultured Prevotellaceae bacterium
CCAAACCTCACTTCTATGGATAAGGTATCCGACAATTATCCTAAAATAGAAATAGCCGCCATCGGAGCACTGGCCGGAGAACTATTCTCTTTCGCCAGCGTCTTCGATGACGGCTGCTTCAGCCTTGTTGAGTTGGATAATGACACCGTGGGGCTCTGCGGGGGCATCAACACCTTTGCCCGCTCCAAATCCGCCCTCAAACACATAGAACCTGTAGTTATTGCCATCAGCAAAAACAATTGGAATGACATTACTCCCTTTGTGTTTTCAGACAGGCCGGACTTCCCATTAAAAAAATTCCCCCATGTCAATTACGAAAAAGGCAACTACCCCCCAACTCTATGCCTCTCACGTGAGGATATTGATGACTGGTATGCAGAGCACACTCTAAGTGATTACGTTGAATTGGTGGTTTGTTGGCTACGCGATGCAGCAAAAGGAAAGTTGATGAAACTGAACGAGAACGATGAATTCGAACCGCAACGCAATCACAGTATGAATCACTTTCTTTTGCGAGTCTCCTATATGGACTCATTTCTGGAACACAAAGAAGAGCCCGAATGCCATCTGTATTCCATTACTATACTCAAAGATTTCCCTGCCATTGCCTACGGAAGTGAGCAACACGAGAAATTGGTCAGTAATGCAATAGGTGTCCGCTTATTTGCAGGAAGAGACAAGGTGGATGACAATTGGTATACAGAGTACCCCACCACCTTAGGCGTTTTGCTTGATTATATCCAGACCTACGGCTACCCCTTGGATTTAGATGGTCTGAAAGAAGCCTGTGACGATACTAAGGAATATATCTATTTTCAAATGGCGTTGTTACGACCGACAAAGATAATTGGTAAAAACACCGCCATCAATTACCTTTGTTTCAGGGCAAAGGTGGAAGAGTTTATGAATATGAATCAGTCCGCACCAGTGGAAGAGGTATTAATGATTGATTTCACAGACTATACCCAAGCCAAATACTTGTCAGAAACCTCAGATTCTGTTTTCGACAAACACGTTTGCATTCTGGGGTGCGGAGCCGTTGGCAGCAAGATTGCAAGCCACCTCCATCGTAGCGGTATCTTCTGTATCGATTTGGTAGATACCGACTCGCTGATGCCACACAATGTAGTACGGCACGCTTTGTCTGCATACAAGCCTGGCTCCTTCCTTCTCAATAAAGCAAATGCCATGAAAACCCATCTGACGGAAATGTTCTATGACATGCCGCACGATGGTATCAAGTCATACAATGAGGATGCACTTAAGCATTTAACGCCCGAGAATCTTGACAAAATTGACATCATCATTGATGCTACGGCATCTGTCCGTGTAATGTATGGTCTTGACATGCTATCTTACCCCGACAAAACCCGCATTGTCCGTGTGGCACTTATGGAAATTCTCCACGCATCACTTTCCAACGACGAGGTTTACCGTTGGCTATCTTCCGAGCGCAAGAACTCCACCGAGAACATCCGTGTGGGCGAAGGCTGTCATTCCAACACCATGCGTATCAGTGATGACACCATCTCTGCCCATGCAGCCCTGATGTCATCCGCCATACGGCACATCTACGAGGGAGAGCAGCACAACAGAATCATTCTATCCTTTGCCCATCGTGACTTCCCTGGTAGTATGCATACCTGCACGCTCCCCGTCAAATCCTACCAACAATTTCCCTGCGCGAATGATGACACTTGGACGGTTCGCATCCCGGAATATCTGCTGGCGGAAATCCGTTTGAAAGCCAAGATTGCTGGGCAGAAAGAAAACGGAGGCTACCTATTTGGTCATATTGACTACAAACGGTGCATCATATACCCGCTCAATAATTTTATGCCTCGTGACTCCAAGGGAACAAAATTCGGTTTCCGTCTGGGCACCAGCGGACTGAAAGACTACAAGAAAATGATTGCACAGCGAAGCATTACTCAGATGGAATACATAGGTGACTGGCATTCCCATCCCGCCTGTGCTTTGGACATGTCGGATATTGACCTCGCCACCAGTGCCCTGGATGTTCTGCCGCAATTAAAGAATGGCATTGGCCTCTGTGTTATTACCAAAACAAACGATACCAAATTCTTTCTCCTTTCGAAATAAAACAAAATTCCCAATACAATCATGATTGAATATATATCCTCAATATGTTGGTCACCGTCAACCGTAACAGTAAACTGGCATCGCGCTATCGCCTGCCCGATGTGCAGTTCCTGCTGTCTGAGGAAACAAAAAACGCCCCTTCTGCAATTGAAGTGGCGTTTCATACAGCGGGATTCCGCTATACCTATTTCATTTCCTGGACTGTTGACTATATTGTTGAGGAGCGGCTGCTCCGTCAGGAGGGCAAGAAAAAAGAAAAACTGATTTTCACCCGCGAGTTCTCAAAGGGAAAAGACATAGTAGTGGTTTCATTCCCCAAAGGAACCACCATACCTGTTCACGTGCAGGAACTTATCAATCAGAACATTCTCAAATATTCCAGTGTCATCTCCATCTACGACAACAAGAATTTCGAGTGCGAGGACATCCGCAATGTCTATAATTATTTTCGCTTTGTTGACCTCTGGAATGTGAAGAAGTATGAACTGTCAGCCATGTTGGCCAAGCGTTCCAACGAGGAATTACTTAAACCCATCATCCTCAATATTCTGAAGGATATGGGTTCTACCATCTGCGACTACAAGGTGGACACACTCACATTCGATATCGCTGATGATGAACGTGATTTCCTGTTAACCCGTATGTCTGAGGAAGAATACCGCGCTAATTTCCCGGGCGACAAGCGTACCGTCCAAAAATTACAGTTTGGTTATAAGGTAGTGGAAAAAGAAGAAACTGTGTGGTTGCCTGAAACGTTAGAATCTGAAGGCACGTTGGAGGCCATACGTCTCATCATTGTACTATTTGATTCTATCTGGCGGGGCACGCCCATCGCCATCGACGAATGTGCCCAGAGCATCCATCCCAAGGCTCGATGCTATCCGTTTCTTCGAGAAAGACAAGAGCACAGGATGCTCTTCATTCACCACCATAAACAACAAGACCTACCATAAAAATAATCAAATCTGTGATGCCTTTATGAATAAAACATTCTGCGGCGAGATCAAAATCATCGAACATGAACCGTGGAAGAACACTTTAGAGAAAGTCACTCGTTGTATGGTAAACCGTGAGTGGCAAGAGTAAACTATAGTTCTACATCGGATCAATTTTCGTCCATCCTTCTCTCTCCTTAATAGCTCCATGTCTAATAGTTGATCGATTATGGCTCGTAGAATAAACTTTAGTTCCGTTCTTTTTAAGCGCAAAAACAGTGGAGCGGTTAAGATACTTCCCTTGCTTTTCAGTAGAAATATAGGCTATCTTGGGATTTACGTGCTTGATGATGGTTGAGTCTAAATTGTGCTTGCTGCCATGATGTGGCACTTTCATCCATGTAACACCTTTAAATTTACCAAGTAAATCCTGCGGTACGTGGTTGAACGCATCTCTGCCAGCGTCTCCCGTAAACAAAAATTTTTGCCCTTCATCTGTTTCTAACAAAAATACAATACTGCTCTGGTTGTGAGCAGATGCATCATCTGCAGCATCATCTAGTGTTTTGCTCAGCGTTGTTTCGTCCGAGGCATCACCTTCCGTGCTATACATGTTTTCTTCGAAAGCCTCCCATGCCCAATGGAAATTCAGTCTATTCCTGAACTTTGGCAGGAGGCTCTCATAGTAATCTTTCGTAGGGCTTATAATCGTTATTTTCGGCTCGTCAAGATAGTTGCCAGCGAATACTTCTATCCTTTCTATCCCAGCAGAATCAATCAAGTCCAAAAGGTTCTTTTTTGAATCTTCTTTATAATCGTATACACATTTAAGCCTCGCGTCTAATGACTTTTGAGTTTGGATTCTTTGGACATCATTAGGTACAAACTCATGCTTCGTTGGGTCATTTACCCAAAAGCAATTGAAGCAGATATCATATAATTTCCCTGCTTGTAAATCTTCCAACATATGTACAAAACCACCTATGTGATCGTCATCAGGATGTGTAACGATTGCAGCATCAATTACATACCCTGACCATCCAATTTTGCTCACTTTATCGTAGTGAGTTCTTATATGAGTCAGAATTTTCTCTGCATCTTCATAGTTTCCCGAATCCACCATGATGATGTGACTTTCCCCATTATCTTCCATGTAATGGATTAAAAAGGCATCTGCCGCCTTTACGTCTATCATTTCTATTTCATACCGCATAAATTACTGTTTTATTGCGAAAAAATGTAACAATTGATTCTTATAAATTCTTCAAAATCTTCATCAGCCTTCCAAGCTCAGAGTAAGTATAGTCTCTGTCACTTTTTAGTTTCTCATCCATCGAGCGATTCGCATTGGTTACAGCCTTTTCGAGATTGCCACCATTGCGCTCAAAGTAACCGTGCAGTCCTTTACACTTGATGAAGAACTCTATCGTTTTCCGATACTCGACACATTGGTTGAGGTCTTTAAGCAATGGCTCCTGCTCATCATATGGACGTGAGGTGTATCGGAAATAATAGAGGAAAAACAGTTCTGTGCAGCGGTGAGTCTCAAAGAACTCTACTTTGCAATAGATGCCTTTCTTGGGTTTGTCGACGGGCTTGGCATACTTTGCTTTTAGCTTCTGGTATTGTGAACGCTCTAGTTCCTTGTCCTTCGTATCCATATCGATGATGCAGAAGATGTGGCTGTAGCCCAGGGCGACGCCTTCTTCTATCTTCGCTTCAAGTTCCTTAAGGTTTGTGTGCTTGGGATAATCTGGTTTGATGGTCAAACGCTTGAACACATCGCACAAGGATTTGAAGTAAAAGAACTCTGTTGGCCCTTCACCCAAGATAAGTGCTGTTTGACGTTGCTTTCCCATATCAATCCTCCAGATTAATAAAGATACTACCCAGTTCTGGCTTTGCCCCTAATCGGCCTATGCGATAAGAGTTATACAGAGAGAGGTTCTTGTGCAATCCAAATGAATCGCCACGGGAATACTCGGATGATGCCGTCTCTTTGTTTTTCTCCACAAACCATACGACGCCTCTGTTCTCATTGATCAAGTCTTGGGAAAGGAGCGTTGTCTCCTGGCTCGTGATAATCAATTGAGATTTTTCTGAGTTGAATAAGAAAACATTAAGATAGTAGTACAGCAAATCATTATGTATATCCTCTCCCAACTCATCAAGATAGTACACGTGAGAACTTGTAATCATATCGTATAATGCATCCAATATGCGTATATATTTTATAGTTCCTTTTGACTGCCATTTGAGCGGAATGTCAAAATCTCCATTATTAGAATGATTAACAAATGCCACAGAATCTGCCGTCGGTTTTATCAAGGCCTCCTTCATTTCCTCGGGAATGTTTTCCTTTTGAATGCGTTCCCGATATTCCGATGGCACAAAACGATCTTCTACAATCGGTCGATATTCCAAAATGTTCAAATCGGCCTTCTGAAGCATTGTGTTATAGAATTTACGCTTTTTAGGAGTGTTGTATGCATCCCTTAGGATTTCAACAATACCTTTTTCCCCATCACCATCCACATCATGATAGTTGTCCATAATCCAATTATGAAGTGTATTAAACAGAGCTATATCTTCTTTCAAAGCGGCTTTTCGGCAAACAGACAATACACTGTGATTGTTCAAAGTGTTTTCGCGGATGCTTTCCTGCGTCTTGACTTGCAATTTAAGACTCGCACCGAACTTGATGTCTGCCTGTACATTCTCGCCCACAAAACTGCGCTCATAGAACAGGGACTTTGATTTGTTTGGATAATAGTACAAAGCTTCACTCAAAATATGTTTGCCATTGAACTTGACATCATAGTCATATCGTGTGCCGTTGGCATAGAATGACACATGCATCTCCGTTGGCTCATCTTTGGTGAGTACAAATGGAATACAGCCTCCAATGTCGACAGTCGCATCCGATTTTGGCATGATCAACAGGCGGAACACCTCATTCATGGCGATCAGCATATTTGACTTACCCGAAGCATTTGAACCATATAGGATGCCTAACTTGTATAAAAACACACCATCAGCAACTTCTGTGACAAGTTCCGAAGATGGCCCTTTTGCCACGAAGCTTAATTCCTGCTGGTCGCGTATGGAAAGATAGTTCTTTACCCAAAAATCTCGTATCATATTCAAAATATTTTGTTTATTTTTGTATTTTTGCTACAAAAATACAAATAATGTTTGATACACGCCTGCTTTAATTGTTGGTTTTTGTAATTATCATACGATTTTATACATATTTAACTCTGTGTTGTATGTAGAGATAGCAGATTTGTACGATTTACTATCCAAAGTTGTTGCCCGATAATCCATTCTTTTTGTGTATCAGCAAGGGGAGTGCATTGGATAGTAGTTCCTAATTCCAGCCTCTTGACGTAATCACACGCGCGTATTGTAATAATATGGTATAATCATAGCCTCCGAACTTGCACATCAAGACCAGTATCTCCTCAATGTACAACTGCGACAGCTGTCGCAGTTTTGGATTACTATCGAAGAAAAAATCCACATAACCCAACTAAAAAACTGCACATTTTTATGTTATTTGTGGTTTGCAAAAGTTAAATACGTTAAATCTTCGTCTTTTTCATCCTCTATTAAATCCACGCCATCACTTTTCTACCGTTTTAAGCGAAACAAATTGGTACACAATAAGTTGCAAATACTCTGATTGTTCTAGCCTCAACTCCGTCACTATTCCTAACAGCGTGACCAGCATTAGTAATTCTGCGTTCCTTTTCAGTTCTGGCCTCACCTCAATCATTTCAAAGATTGAAAATCCTTATAAAATTGCAGGAAAGAATTCCAGTCCAAGGACTTTTGATATAGATGTCTTTAACAACGCCACATTGTATGTTCCCAAGGGCACAATCAACAAATACAAGTCAATAGAGGGTTGGAGAGACTTTAAAATTATCGTGGAATTGGATGAGACCGATGGAATCAAGAAAAAAAACTGTGAAACAATCACCGATAACCGTTACTTCAACCTGAACGGCAAGCGCATAGAGGGCCAGCCTTCGCAGAAGGGTGTATATATAAAGAACGGTAAGAAGGTGCTGATGAAGTAGGAACGAAGGAAAGGAATAGGCTTCAATAGAAAAATAGGGAGAAGCAAGGAACTGAAGATTGTTTTATTCGGTTTTTCTTGTTTTTCTCTGTTTTTTTATTAAGTCAATGATATAGTTGCTATGCTTGACAGAAAGAAGAAAAGCTCTCTGTCTCTTTGTCGCATTTCTATTATCCGTGCAATCCATGGCATCTGTTTGAGAATGTTGCCAACTATAGCAGGTATGCCGACAGAGGGCACAGGGACAAAAAACTTGAAGTACGGGAAAATTCGTGAGAATCAGCGTTAATAAACTGAAATCGCTTTTTAAATTGAATTATTTGTTGTATATTTGCGGTGTTAAAGGAGTTACGTATGCCTGCAGGCAGTCAGCTGAAATAATAATCGACACGACGATGCAAAAGAAAATTACTACCACCGAGTACAGAAAAACACTCAGGGAGAAAATTATGAACGCGGCCATGAAATGTTTCAGGGAAAAGGGCATCAGGGCCGTGAGAATGGACGACATCGCCAATGAGTTGTCTATCTCTAAGCGTACACTCTACGAAATATATAACAACAAGGAGGAACTACTTTACGAGGGTGTGGAGCGCGAGGTGAGAAAGTCCACGGAGCAGCTGCAGCAATTTGCCAAGGAACACGATGACGTGATGCAGATTATCTTGTTCTTCTATGGCCAGAAGTTCAGGGAGCTGGGCTCGGTGAACCCGTTGTTCTACACCGACCTGGAGAAATATGCCAAGGTGAAGGAGTTCTTGCGCATTCGCCACGAGGAGCAGAGCAAGAACACGCGAGCGTTCTTCGGCCGTGGAGTGGAGGAGGGGTATTTCCTTCCTCAGCTGAATTACGACATCGTGACGCAGCTGGGCGAGGCCTCGATGAACTACGTGATGGCCACAAAAATGTATCAGCAATTCTCGCTCCAGGAGATTTTCAAGAATTTCGTATCGGTGCTCCTTCGCGGCTATTGCACGGAGAAAGGACAACACATTCTCGATATGTCGCTGTAAAACGAGTTAGGAGTTAGGAATTAGGAGTTAAGAGTTAAGAGGTACAAAATACGAGTTACGAGTTATGATTACCTTGTTTATGGAGAAAATGCAGAAAACGCACTCCATTTGCAAAAAGTATCATAACTCGTAACTCATATCTCCTATCTCCTAACTCTCTTACACTCTCGATACCTGGCGAATGCCTTTCACGGTGCGGAGTTTCTTCATGAGGGCCTCGAGCTTGGAGGTGTCGTCGAGCATCACGGTGATTTGGCCGCTAAAGAGGCCGTCGTTGGTGTCGATGTTGATGCTGCGCATCACTATTTTCTCTTCCTTCGAAATGATGCTGGTCAGATTGTTCACGATGCCCAGGTCGTCGTTACCGATGACGCGCAGGGTGATGGTGTACTGCGAGGTGCCTTTGCCGCTCCATTTGGCGCGCACCACACGGTAGCCGAAACGCTTGCGCAGCTCGGGGGCGTTGGGACAGTCGGTACGGTGTATTTTGATGCCTCCGCTCACGGTGACAAAGCCAAACACGTCGTCGCCGTAGATGGGGTGACAACACTTGGCCAGCTGGTAGTCAACGCCCTTGAGGTTGCGGTCGATGACGAGCACATCGTCGTTGTTGCGTGCGATTTCCTCGTTGGGATTCTCAAACTCAAATTCCCCGGCACTTCGCGTGGGCACCTGGCTGGCGGCGTTCTGCTCCTGAGTTCGCAACTCTATGTATTTGTCTATCACATCGTTCACCTCGAGCTCGCCTTCGGCCAATTGCTTGTAGAACTCCGAGGTTTGTTTGAAGCCGAGCTTCTTGATAACCTGGTTCATCACCGACTCGTCCAACTCTATCTTGCGGTTCTTCAGCCTTCGTTGGAGCGTTTCCTTGGCGTAGAGTCCGTCCTTTATTTGGGTTTCTTTCAGGGCCAGGCGTATTTTGGCTTTGGCACGGCTGGTTTTCACCACGTTGAGCCAGTCTTGCTTGGGCTTCTGGGTGCTCGAGGTGATGATTTCCACCTGGTCGCCGCTTTGAAGCTGCTGGCGGAAAGTAACCACCTTGTTGTTGATGCGTGCACCCGTGCACTGGTTGCCTACGCGCGAGTGAATGCGATAGGCAAAGTCGAGCACGGTGGCTCCCTTGGGAAATTTCAGCAGGTCGCCGTTGGGCGTGAACACATACACCTCGTCCTCGTAGAGATCCATCTTGAAGGTATCCATCACTTGCAGGTCGTCGCCTGCCTCCAGGGCAGAGCGAATGCTGTTGAGCCAGTCGTCCATGCCTCCCTCGGAGCCTTTCACGCCCTTGTAGCGCCAGTGGGCGGCCAGGCCGCGCTCGGCTATCTCATCCATGCGCTCGGTTCTGATTTGCACTTCCACCCATTTCTGCTCGGGGCCGAGCACGGTGATGTGCAGACTCTCGTAGCCGTTCGATTTGGGCACGCTGAGCCAGTCGCGCAGGCGCTTGGGGTTGGGCTGATACATGTCGGTGATGATGGAATAAACCTGCCAGCATTGCATCAGTTCCTGAGTGTGGAGCTTCTTCATTTCCTCCGACGACTGTTTCTGGCTTTCGGTCAGGGTGGGGGAGTCGAGAATGATGCGAATGGCAAACAGGTCGTAGATGCCCTCGAAGCCGCACTTCTGTTTCTTCATCTTCTGCCAGATGGAGTGTATCGACTTGGTGCGCCCTTTCATGTGGAATTTGAGTCCGGCGGCCTTGAGCTTTTCGTCAATAGGGCCAATGAAGCGTTCAATGTAGGCGTCGCGGCTTTTCTTGGTGGCGCTGAGTTTCTCGCGGATGAGGTAGTAGGCGTCGTGCTCCAAGTATTTCAGCGAGAGGTCCTCCAGTTCGCTCTTCAGCTTGTAGAGTCCCAGTTTGTGGGCCAGGGGAGCGTACAAGTAGCTGGCTTCCTCGGAGACACGTTGTTTGGCTTCAAGATTGTCCGTGTCGCGAATTTGCCGCATGAGGTTCACGCGGTCGGCAATCATGATGAGAATCACGCGCATGTCCTCGGCAAACGAGAGCAGCAGGTTGCGGAAGTTCTCGCTCTCGATGACGGGATTCTTCTTGTAAAGCTCCTGTATGCGCACAATGCCGCGGATGATGTGGGCCACGCTGCCGCCATAGGTTTTCTCAATGTCGGCAAGATCCACAAAGCCATGAATCACGCTTCCGCAAAGCAAAATGGCCAGCACACCGTCGCGACGCAAGCCTATCTCCTCGACGGCTATCAGCGCCGTCTGGAAGTCGCTCAGCACCGGATTGAGCCCGAACGCATCGCGGGGCAGCTGATTGTTGGCCAAGGCCGAGCGGAGATGCTCGCGCAGGTGGCGCTCGTCGTCGCTATGCAAAAAGCCCGAGAGCAACGGGCGCAAGCGCGACACTATTTCGATGGTTGCCCGACGCTCTTCGCGGGTGAATAATAGTTTCTGAGACATATCTAAGATTGCTTTTTCGAATGAATTTATATGCAAAGATACAATTTTTTCGCGATTTATTTCGTGTTTTAAGAAAAACTAGCTATATTTGTGGAATAAATACCACAAACATGTTATTTTTTTCTTTAAAAATCTAAATCATATTATGCTAACACAACAGGATTTACAACAACTTGCTCAGAAAGGAATCACTCCTGAGCAAATCAACATTCAGTTAGACGAATTCAAAACGGGATTCCCCTTCCTGCGGCTCGAGGCTGCCGCTGCCGTGGGCAAAGGCATCGTGGCTCCAGCCGAGGATGAAAGAAAATGTTTTATCGAAGCCTGGGACAACTACAAGGCCGAAGGAAAGAAAATCGTGAAATTCGTGCCTGCCAGCGGTGCTGCCAGCCGCATGTTCAAGGACATGTTCGCATTTCTGAATGCCGACTACGACGTGCCTACCACCAAGTTTGAGCAGCAGTACTTCGACAACATCGAGAAGTTTGCGTTCTACGAGGCTCTCGACGCCGCCTGCCAGAAAAACGAAGGCAAGGGCATCAAGCAGCTCATGGCCGACGGCAACTACAAGGCTGTGGTGGCCAACATGCTTCAGCCCAGTGGTCTGAACTACGGCCAGCTGCCCAAGGGCATGCTTCTGTTCCACCGTTACGCCGAGGGAGCACGCACACCCATGGAGGAGCATCTGGTGGAGGGCGCACTCTATGCCGCCAGTGCCGGCGAGGCCAACGTACACTTCACGGTGAGCCATGAGCACATGGAGTTCTTCGAGCAGAAAGTGGCCGACAAGAAAGATGGCTATGCAGAGAAATTCGGCGTGAAGTACAACATCAGTTTCTCTGAGCAGAAACCCAGCACCGACACTGTGGCTGCCAATCCCGACAACACGCCCTTCCGCAACGAAGACGGCTCGCTGCTCTTCCGTCCCGGAGGGCATGGCGCGCTCATCGAGAATCTGAACGAGATTGACGCCGACGTCATCTTCATCAAGAACATCGACAACGTGGTGCCCGACCGTCTGAAGCCCGAAACGGTGGAGTACAAGCAGCTCATCGCCGGCGTGCTGGTCACACTTCAGAAACGCGCTTTCGACTATCTGCGCCAGCTGGAGTCGGGCGAGTACAACCACGAGAAACTGGAGGAAATCATCCGCTTTGTTCAGCAAGACCTCTGCTGCCGCAAGCCCGACATTAAGGAACTGGAGGATGCCGAACTCGTCATCTACCTGAAGCAGAAGCTCAACCGTCCGATGCGCGTGTGCGGCGTGGTGAAAAACGTTGGAGAGCCTGGCGGAGGTCCGTTCCTTACTTACAACCAGGACGGCACCATCAGCCTTCAGATTCTCGAAAGCTCGCAAATCGACAAGAGCAACGAGGAGTACATGCGCATGTTCACCGAGGGCACTCACTTCAATCCCGTTGACCTGGTTTGTGCCGTGAAGGACTATCAGGGCCGCCCGTTCAATCTGCCCGACTTTGTTGACAAAACCACCGGTTTCATCAGCAGTAAGAGCAAGAACGGCAAGGAACTCAAGGCGCTCGAATTGCCCGGCCTTTGGAACGGAGCCATGAGCAATTGGAACACCGTGTTCGTTGAGGTTCCTCTCGGAACATTCAACCCCGTGAAGACCGTCAACGACCTGCTTCGCGAACAGCACCAGTAGATTTCGTCACTACACAAAAAAAGATCCCAGAGACCACACGAGCCTCTGGGATTCTTTTTTTTGCCTGGAATCTGGACATGAGCGGAATACGGGAATCGAACCCGCCTCCCAGGCTTGGGAAGCCCGTGCACTACCGATGTGCTAATTCCGCAAGAAGTCAATAAAAATTCTTTCCGCTTGTAAAGATGAGTGTGAATGTTTTCCTTTGGCGATTTCCTGTCTTTGTGGAGCCGATAGGGGGACTCGAACCCCCGACCCACGCATTACGAATGCGTTGCTCTACCAACTGAGCCATATCGGCATTTCCACCGCTAAAAAACAACTGTTTTAGGAAGCATTTTTCGCAAATGCGGTTGCAAAGGTAAATAGTTTTTTTTGATAATCAAAATATTTTCACAACAATTTTTCCTTTAAATAGCGCGCCGTGATGCTTTCCTTGCATTCGGTCAAGGCCTCGGGTGTGCCGGCAAACACCAGGTTGCCGCCTTTGTCGCCGCCGTCGGGGCCAAGGTCAATCACGTGGTCGGCACACTTGATAACTTCCATATTGTGCTCAATCACAATGATGCTATGGCCGCGCTGAATGAGGGCTTCAAAGGCGTGGAGCAGCCGTTTGATGTCGTGGAAATGAAGACCCGTGGTGGGCTCGTCGAAAATGAATAGGGTAGGGTCCTGTCGCTCCTGTCCGATGAAGTAGGCAAGCTTCACGCGCTGGTTCTCGCCGCCGGATAGGGTAGAGGAGCTTTGTCCGAGTTTGATGTAGCCCAGTCCCACGTCGTCGAGGGGCTTCAGGCGTTGCACAATAGCGTCGAGCTGGCTTTGAACGGCTCGGGAGCTTTTCGGGCGTGGTGCTCCGAAAAATTCTATGGCCTCCGATACGGTCATGTTGAGCACGTCGTCAATGTTTTTACCGTCGAAACGAACATCCAGAATGTCGCGCTTGAAACGATGTCCGTGGCACGACTCGCACTCAAGCACCAAGTCGGCCATGAATTGCATTTCCACCGTAATCACTCCCGCACCTTTGCACTCGTCGCATCGGCCGCCGTCGGTGTTGAACGAGAAATACTGGGGCGAAAATCCCATTTGCTGGGCCAGGGGCTGCTCGGCAAACAGCTGGCGCACGGCATCGTAGGCCTTGACGTAAGTGGCTGGATTCGAACGTGTTGACTTGCCGATGGGGTTTTGGTCTACAAACTCCACATGCTTGATTTGCTGCCAGTCGCCTTCCAAGGCGATGTATTCGCCGGGGATGTCGGCCACCTCGTCCAGATGACGCTTGAGGGCAGGGTAGAGGATACCCTTCACCAGCGACGATTTGCCAGAGCCGCTAACGCCCGTAACCACGGTGAGCACGTTCAGCGGAAATTTTACATCGATGCCCCGCAGATTGTTCATGCGGCAACCACGCAGTTCGATGGACATGTTCCACGGGCGCCGCGACGCGGGAACCTCAATCTGCTCAGTACCCGTCAGGAACTTCACCGTGTATGAAAGCGGATATTTTTTCAACGATGCTTTGGTGATGGTTTTGGCGTCGCCTTCGAACACAATTTCTCCGCCCAAACGGCCTGCATCGGGACCAACGTCAATCAGATAGTCGGCGGCACGAATAATTTCCTCGTCGTGCTCAACCACAATCACCGTGTTGCCCAACGACTGAAGCTGCTTGAGCACATGAATCAGCCGGTCGGTGTCGCGGCTGTGCAAACCGATGCTCGGCTCGTCGAGAATGTAGAGCGAGCCTACCAAACTGCTTCCCAACGATGTGGTGAGGTTGATGCGCTGACTCTCACCACCGCTCAGAGAGTTTGACTGACGGTTGAGCGTAAGATAGCCAACACCCACATCTACAAGAAATTGCAAACGGCTCTTGATTTCGGTGAGAAGACGTTTGGCCACACTGGCGTCGTGCTCGTCAAGCTCCAGACGGTCGAACCATTGTTTGAGTCTATAGACGGGCATCTCCACCAGGTCGGTGATGCTCATGCCGTTGATTTTCACATACTGGGCTTCGGGTTTCAGCCTTCCGCCATGGCAGTCGGGACAGATGGTCTTACCCCTGTAGCGGCTCATCATGACGCGGTACTGAATCTTGTACTGATTCTCTTTCACCATCTCAAAGAAGGCGTCGATGCTCACGCGGTCGTGCGGGTCGCGACGCTTATCAGAGGGCAGACCGTGCCAGAGCCAGTCTTTCTGCTGGCGAGTAAGATTGTAATAAGGCTCGAAAATGGGGAAATCATCAGCCGCCGCACGTCGGCAAAACTCATCTTTCCACATGCCCATTTTCTCGCCATGCCAGCATTGCACACATCCGTCATAGACGCTGAGCGCCGTATTGGGGATGACCAGTTTCTCGTCGATACCAATAACGCTTCCAAAGCCTTCGCAAGTGGGGCAGGCCCCGACGGGCGAATTGAATGAAAACATGTTGTCGCTGGGTTCCTCAAACCGAATACCGTCGGCCTCGAAACGTGTAGAAAAGTCATAGACTATGTTTGAAGGAAGGAACATCAGTCGGCACTGGCCGTCGCCCTCGTAAAAGGCTGTTTCGGCCGAATCGATGATGCGCGCCACCACGTCCTTGGCATCGTCAACTGAGAGACGGTCGATGAGCAGATGCACGTCCTCCTTGTTAACTTTCTCAATATCAGCAGTTTCTAAGAACTCGTCAATACGTGCAAACTCACCATTATGATAAATACGAGCATATCCCTCTTGTATCATCATTTGAAGCTGGCGCTCCATGGTGCGGCCCTCGGCCACCTTCAGCGGAGCCATGATGACGAAGCGTGTGCCTTTAGAAAAGCTTTGCACACAGGCGAGTATATCCTCGGTGGAGTGTTTCTTTACTTCCTGGCCGCTTACAGGCGAATAAGTGCGCCCGATGCGGGCAAAAAGCAATCGCAGGTACTCGTAGATTTCTGTTGACGTGCCTACGGTGGAACGAGGATTGCGGCTGATGACTTTTTGCTCGATGGCGATGGCGGGTGGCAGTCCCTTGATGAAGTCGCACTCAGGTTTGCTCATTCGTCCCAAGAACTGACGCGCATAGCTCGAGAGACTCTCCACGTAGCGGCGTTGGCCCTCGGCATAAAGCGTGTCGAAAGCCAGCGACGATTTGCCAGAGCCGCTCACGCCGGCGATGGCAATAAATTTGTTGCGAGGTATATTGAGCGAAACATTTTTCAGATTGTTTACGCGCGTACCTTTAATTATTATGCTATCATTCATTTTCATCTAATTCTTTGCCCAGAATTAACCCAAACTTGCATTTCAGATTCTCATTCATTTAAATAGTACTCAGAAGAGGGGAATTCACCTTTCTAAATACCCTATTTATCATAATGTCGATTATGTTTAAAAAATCGCTATCATCGAATTTCAGGTTTCTTGAGTGATTTTTTCAGTCATTACCAATCAGCATTATTGTCGTATCTTTTACTGTAGGAGGCGACGTGTCCCACGTTGCGATGACGAAGATGTCCCGTCGCGTTGACGCTATTGTCACGTGAGCCACGTGACCTCCTAAATGGATGCTGCAAAATTACGATTAATTTTCCCGATATCAAACTCTTTACTTCAACTTTTTTAGTTTTACTCGGTTTTTCTTGTTTTTCCATGTTTTACTGATGAAATCTCCACTTGGTGTCTGGTTATAATTCCTCCAGGCTCAGTCTTCTGATCATAACGTCGTGAGATAATCTCAAATTTTCTAGATTATTTTACAGCAACGCCGTGAGTTATTTTCGTAATGCCGTGAGTTGTTTTTGTAACGTCGTGAGATAATCTCAAATTTTCTAGAAAATTCTACAGCAACGTCGTGAGTTATTTTTGTAATACCGTGAGTTATTTTTGTAGTGCCGTGAGTTATTTTTGTAGTGCCGTGAGTTATTTTTGTAACATCGTGAAATAATCTCAAATTATCTAGCCTGTATTATTCATTAGTTTCTTATTTTACGCTACGCGCCTTTCAAAAACCAAGAAAAACCAAGAAAAACTAATAAAAACCAGGTGGATACAAATAAAAACCTGTTTTTCCTTGTTTGGTTTTGTTTTTCTTTGTTTTTGAAAGGCGCGGAGCGTAAATCTTCATTCTTTGTGAATAATGCAGGAAAGTCGCGCTTCGTTCTTGAAATGCAGAAAAAGAATACTTTTTGAAAATATTTTGAGGTAAATGTAACTTTTTCCACAATCGTTCGTTATATATTTACTTGAACAATCATGTGGATAAAAAAATGATAGCCTACAGACATGGAACAAACATGGCTCCAAAAGGCACCGAAACAGCATAATGCTTTACAAAATGAAAGGAGACGTGCATGATTTAACGTTTTTTAAACGCAAAAAACAAGCACAAGGCGATACAACTTATTGATATTTTTTGTAATTTTGCAACGTTTTAGGAACAATATTTCACGTATCCGCTTGGTTTTCAGATAATTAGAATAGATTTAAGGTATTAAAGGATGAGACAACTAAAAATTCAGAAAAGTATTACGAATCGCTCAAGCGAGGCGCTGGACAAGTATCTGGTAGAGATTGGCCGTGCTCCGCTCATTTCGATTGATGAAGAAATTGAACTCGCCCAGAAGATTAAAAAGGGCGGTCGTGAGGGTGAAATTGCAAAAGACAAACTCGTAACCGCTAACCTGCGCTTTGTGGTTTCGGTGGCTAAGCAGTATCAGCACCAAGGGCTGACGCTCACCGACCTTATTGACGAAGGTAACATCGGCCTTATAAAGGCTGCCCAGAAGTTTGACGAAACGCGTGGCTTCAAATTCATATCGTATGCGGTATGGTGGATTCGCCAAAGCATTCTGCAGGCCATTGCCGAGCAGAGCCGCATTGTGCGCCTGCCGCTCAATCAGGTAGGTTCGCTCAACAAAATCAACCACGAAATCAACAAGTTCGAGCAGGAAAACCAGCGCCATCCTTCGGTGTCGGAGCTTTCTGAAGCTACGAAGCTCGACGAGGAGAAAATCGGTCAGAGCCTGATGGCAGATGGCCACCATGTGAGCATCGACGCTCCGTTCCAGGACGGTGAAGACAACTGTATGCTCGATGTAATGTCGAGTGGCGACGATAGCCGCACCGACCGTCAGGTTGACCACGAGAGTATGGCTCAAGAGCTAAACTCTGTGCTTAATAAAGTGTTGAAAGAAAGAGAGATAACCATTATTCGCGAATGTTTTGGTATAGGCTGCCACGAGAAAGGTCTCGAAGAGATTGGCGACCAGCTGGGTCTCACCCGCGAGCGTGTGCGCCAGATTCGCGAGAAGAGCATTGCCAAGCTTCGCGATAGTGGCAATGCCCGCATTCTGATGAAATATCTCGGATAATTGCCTTGTTAAGGATTGCCCTTGTCGGGTCACGTCCCACAGGTTAGAATCAAATAAAAATTCCTCCTTTGGTTTTATTGTAAGCCAAAGGAGGATTTTTTTATGGTTTTTGTCAACTAATTACATTTTTTTTCGTATTTTTGCCGACTAGTGAACAATCAACCTTTTGTAGCGCGTTTTTGGCTGCTCGCATTCATTCTGCTGATGTCTGTGGGCGCGGAGGCAAAGAGCCGGGCCCTGCCTGCGGTTCTTCACCGCACGTTTGTCTATAAACAAAGCGTAAAAGGCGAAGTTTACGGAACCTCCACCAATGTTTATTCGCGCTATTCGCTGGTTACAGAGCGGCGCAACCCTACCCTATTTGCCGTTCCCACTATGTATGTGGTGGCTCGCGGCGGGCGCGAGTTCATCGGCGAGTCGTATTCGCGCATGGTGTTCAAAGGTATCGACCAGTACGACTCCTACCGGCAGGTGGTGGTGGGCACATTTCCGCGCTATCGGCGTACATTGCCAACGCTGACCCATTACATGACGCCCAATCTCTACAACGTGACGCTCATTCGTGACCATCTGCTCTCGCCTTTCCACGCCAAGAATGCCAAGTGCTATATTTATAAGGTGGTGTCGCAAACCGACAGCACAACACTCATCACCTTTAAGTCGAAGACCAAGAACACCCAGCTGGTGAACGGCGAGGCCGAGATTGACAATGCCACGGGTCGCATCATCAGTACCACGCTGAAAGGCGAGTACGACATGATTGACTTCACGCTCACGGTGAGCATGGGTCCCGAGGGGGTGGCCTCTCTCCTACCCCTGGTCTGCAATATGCAAGGTAAGTTTCATTTCTTGGGCAACGTACTGCGCTTCAAACGGCACCAGGTGTATGGGCTGGGAACATTTCTTCCCGACAGCATACGCGAAAAACACGACCGCACGCTGATGGATCAGTTGCGCCCCGACAGCCTTGACGCCGAAGAGCGCACCATCTATCACACCTACGACAGCATTGAGGCCGCCGAAGAGAGGGCAAGAGCCATTGCACGGCAAATGGAAGACACCACCGAGGTGAAGAAAAAGAAGCACGACTTCATCAAGGATGTGATGTGGGACATTGTAGGCGACAACCTGGTAAACCGCATCAAGGCCAACTTTGGCGGTAAGGACAAAGGCACCTTCCGCATAGGGCCGCTGTTCAATCCACTCTATTTCAGCTATAGCAACCGCAAAGGCTTTGTGTATATATTCAACATTCAGGCCGACTACAACTTTACGCCCAACCGTTACTTGTGGACGCGTTTCAGAACGGGTTATGCCTTTAAGCTGAAACAAATGTATTTTGATTTCCCCATCGAGTTCATGTACAACAAGCGGCGCCATGCCTGTCTTCGGTTTGAACTGAGCAGCGGTCAGCGCATTTTCAACTCAAGCATACTCGACGACATCCGCCACGACACTCACGACGACTCGCCAAGGCTCGACAGCATGCGGCTCGACGAGTTTCGCGACACGCGTCTGTTGCTGACCAACAACTACGATATTTCCGACAACTGGTCGGTTCTGGGCGGTTTTGTTTATCACCGCCGGTCGGCCGTCGATAAGAAAGGCTTTAAGAGCTTAGGCCGCAAATACAAGTACCACACTTTTGCGCCCATGCTTCAGTTTCAGTATCGCCCGAAAGGATGGAAAGGCCCCGCCTTTACGTTCAACTGGGAGCGCTCGTTCAGAAACATGTTCAACTCAGACATGGAGTACGAGAAATACGAGGTCGATGCGTCGCTCATCAGGAAGTTCCACCGATTGCGCTCGTTGAAATTCCGCGTGGGCGGCGGTGCCTACACGCTGAAAGCCAACAACTCGTTTTTTCTCGACTACAACAACTTCCACGACGAATATATTCCTGGCGGATGGAACGACGACTGGTCTGGCGAGTTTCAGGTGCTCAACAACGAGTACTACAACTCTTCTGACTACTACCTGCGCACCAACACCACCTACGAATCGCCGCTCATGCTGCTCTCCCATTTGCCCCTGATAGGACAATTCATGGAGATGGAGCGAATCTACGTGAGCACACTCTGGGCTTCGGAGCTTCATCCGTACATGGAATATGGCTACGGCTTCACCAACCGTGTGTTCTCCATCGGAGTGTTTGTAGGAACCAAGAACTTCAAATTCGACCGCTTCGGCGTAGAATTCGACTTCGAAATATTCAAAAAATGGTAAACGAAAAACACCTGCCCCTCACCGTCTTTAAGGCGAGTGCCGGAAGTGGAAAAACATTCCGGCTGGCTGTTGAATACATCAAGTTGCTCATTGTCAATCCGATGAGCTATCGCACCATTCTGGCCGTCACCTTCACCAACAAGGCCACCGAAGAGATGAAGATGCGCATACTCAGTCAGCTTTATGGCATTTGGAAACAGCTGCCAAGCTCGGAAAGGTACATGGAAAAAGTGGTGGAGGAACTCGGCATCAGCCGCGAGACGGCCAGCAAACAGTCGGGTGCGGCCCTGGCCATGCTCATCCACAACTACCACTACTTCCGCGTGGAAACCATCGACTCGTTCTTTCAGAGTGTGTTGCGCAATCTGGCCCGCGAGCTCGACCTTACCGCCAATCTGCGCATTGAGCTCAACGACGGCCAGGTGGAGGAACAGGCCGTTGACATGCTCATTGAGTCGCTCACACCCAACGACCCGATGTTGCAATGGATTATGTCGTATATTGCGGAGAACATTTCTGACGACAAGAACTGGAATGTGATTTACCTCATCAAAAGCTTTGGCAAGACCATTTTCCGTGACTATTATAAAGAAGGCAGCGAACAACTCAACCACCAACTGGCCCAACCCCATTTCTTCGAGAATTTCACCCGGCAGCTACGCGAGCAACGCCAGAATGCCTTGAATAAAATGCAGGGGTTTGCCGATGAGTTTTTCCGTCAGATGGATACTCACGGCATAACTGCCGATATGCTCGCGGGCAAGAAGAACGGCATTAGCAGTTATTTCAACAAGCTTCGTGGCACCGACTGGAGCGACAAGAAATGCCTGACCGCCAATCTTGCCAAAAGCCTTGAGTCGGCCGATAATTGGGTGACAAAAACCAGCCGCGACCGGGCCACGGTGATTCCGGTGGTCGAAGAGTTGCTGTTGCCTGTTTTGCGCCAGGCCGAAAGCGAGCGCCTCAAGCAATGGCAGCTGTACGTCAACGCCGAACTCACGCTTCGCCACCTCAACCAATTGCGTCTGCTCGGCACCATCGAGCAAAAGGTGCGCCAGCTCAACGCCGACGCCAACCGTTTCCTGTTAAGCGACACCCAACAGCTGCTGCACCAGCTGATGGGCGACAGCGACTCGCCCTTCGTGTTCGAGAAAATGGGCACCCAACTCGAGCATATTATGATTGACGAGTTTCAAGACACCAGCACGGTGCAATGGAAAAACTTCAAGCGCCTGCTCCATGAAACCATGAGTCACGGCTACAATCCCACGCCCGGCATCAGCCGCAATCTCATTGTAGGCGACGTGAAGCAGAGCATCTACCGCTGGCGCTCGGGCGACTGGCGGCTGCTTAACAACATCGATGGTCAGTTTACCAATGCCAGAGAGCTCGTCTTTCACGACAAACTCGATGAAAACCACCGCTCAGCCAGCAACATCGTTACGTTCAACAATCTCTTTTTCCAGGAGGCTGCCCAGCAGGAGTACGTGTCTGAGCAGACGGTCAACGGCGATGATGCCCTGCAAATCAAAAATGCCTATAGCGATGTGAAACAGATTGTTTCCGACCATAGTCCCCAGGGCGGGCTGGTGAGCATCAGTCTTTTGGATAACGAAGATTACCAGGAGCACACGTTGCAACTGATGGCCGACGCCATCAAGAAAATGCTCAGCCAGGGCATACCCATGAGCAAAATGGCCATTCTGGTGCGCGCCAACCGCCACATACCCCTCATAGCAGATTATTTCATGCAAAATCTGCCCGATGTGAAACTGGTTTCCGACGAGGCCTTCCGGCTCGAGTCGTCTGTGGGAGTCGGCATGATGGTCATGGCCCTCCGACTGCTCGTTAATCCCGACGACATGCTCACCAAGGCGAGTCTGGTAAAGAGTTATCAGCGCGATGTGTTAGGCAATCTCATCTCCGACAGCACGCTTTTTGAAGATTTAGAGAGTCTGGACAGCAAGTT
Source organism: uncultured Prevotellaceae bacterium (assembly GCA_900315565.1). Lineage (GTDB taxonomy): Bacteria > Bacteroidota > Bacteroidia > Bacteroidales > Bacteroidaceae > Prevotella. Next base: position 21,760 of record OMZS01000021.1, read on the forward strand.
GCCCGAGGCTTTTACCAATGGCTTCGGACAATGGCTCACGCTGCCACTTTACGAGCTTTGTGAAGTGCTCTACGAGCAGTTTGGGCTTTCGTCGCTCTCCAGCGAGAGCGCCTACGTCTGCACGTTCTTCGACGTGGTGAGCGAGTTTGCCCGAGAGAACACAGCTGATATCGAATCGTTTCTGGCCGAATGGGACGAAGACTTCCACAAGCAAAACATTCAAAGCGACGAAATCGACGGCATCCGAATTGTTTCCATTCACCGAAGCAAAGGTCTTGAGTTCGACCATGTTCTTATTCCCTTCTGCGACTGGAAACTCGAAATGGGCGACACGCTTTGGTGTGTACCCAAAGAGGCTCCCTACAATCAGCTGCCCCTGGTGCCCGTAGATTACAGCATGCGGTTGCTCGACTCAGTCTATGAAGCCTACTATCGCGAAGAACACCTGCAAAACACCGTTGACAACCTCAATTTGCTCTACGTTGCCTTTACCCGAGCCAAACTGAACCTTTTTGTATGGGGACGTGCCAAAGCGTCGGGTAGCCGTTCGGCCATTCTGCAAAGCGTACTCCCCCAACTGCCCAAAGAGCTGCCCGATGCCACCGTCAGCGAGGCCGAACATGTGCCGATGATTTTCGAATTTGGGCAGATGTTCATTGGTGAAAAGCCAATGCATAAAGAAGTTGGTTCGGGAAAAAGTGAGAATGGCAAAGAGCCGTTGGGAAATGAGGAAGAGAATGTTTTCCTCACGCCGATAACAACTGAACGCATCAGCATCAACACCTATCCCAACAAGGCAGAGTTCCGACAGAGCAACAAGAGTCGCGATTTTGTAACCTCTACGGGCGAGGAAACCGACCAACAGCAAACCTATATTAAAATAGGTAATGTGTTGCACAACTTGTTCTCTACCATCCGCACCGCTGCAGACATCGACGGCATGCTCCGGCAACTGGAATTCGAAGGCATTCTCTACGACGACAACATCTCGCCCCACCGCATCCGTCAGCTGCTCGACAAGGGACTCAGTCATCCTCAGGTGGCCGAATGGTTTGACGACCGTTGGACGCTTTTTAACGAGTGTACCATCCTTAGCACCGACCCACAGACAGGGGCAACAGATGAACGCCGTCCCGACCGTGTGATGACCGATGGCGAGCAGATGGTGGTGGTTGACTTTAAATTTGGCAAGCCCAAACGCGAGTACAACGACCAGGTGCGTCTTTACATGCAGCTGCTCGCCAATATGGGATACTCCAACATCAAGGGGTATCTCTGGTATGTTTATTCTAACAAGGTTGAAGAAGTAAAGTAAACAAAAACTAAAAATCGTCTGAGCAAATGAAATCGTTCTTAAACTATGTGGCCGAAGACATGGTGAAGAAATACGACTTCGACCTGTCGCGCACGGCAGTAGTGTTTCCCAACAAACGTGCCTCGCTCTTTCTCAACGACTGTCTGGCCCATCTGGTTGACCATCCGTTGTGGAGCCCCGCCTACATCACCATCAGCGACCTTTTCAGACAGCACTCTCCCCTCACCGTTGGCGACCCCATCAAGCTCATCTGCGATTTGCACAAGAGCTATGTACGTTGCACAGGTCTCAGCGAGTCACTCGACCGCTTCTACGGCTGGGGGCAACTGCTGCTGGCCGATTTCGACGACATCGACAAGAACATGGCCGACGCTCGCCAAGTATTTGCCAATCTGGCCAACTTGCACGAACTTGACGACATATCCTATCTCGACGACATACAGAAAGACGCCCTGAGGCGTTTCTTTGGCAGTATCATAGATAACCATGACAGCAGGCTCATAAGGAAATTCATTGATTTTTGGAGCCATCTATACAACATTTACGAAGATTACCGGCAGCTGCTACGCCAGCAAGGAATTGGCTACGAGGGCATGCTCTATCGCGATGTGGCACAAGACGAGAATATCTGTTTCCAATACGACCGGTACTTGTTTGTGGGCTTCAACATGATGCAAAAAGCAGAGCAAGAGCTCTGTCTGAGGCTCATGCGCCAAGGAAAAGCCAAGTTCTACTGGGATTTCGACCAATACTACATGCATGGCAACGAGGCAGGACACTACATCAGCCAACTCATGCAGCTCTTTCCCAACGAGCTCGACCAACACGAGTCTGCCATCTATTCAAATTTCGCCAACAAAAAACAAGTAGCCTACATCAGCGCACCTACCGAAAATATTCAGGCACGTTATGTAAGCCACTGGCTAGAAAAGAACAACCGTATCAGCGACGGACGACGCACAGCCATCATTCTTTGCAACGAAGGACTGTTGCAGACCGTCGTTCATTGTTTGCCTGACGAGGTGGGAAAGGTGAACATCACCACCGGTTATCCTTTGCAGCAGTCGCCCGTATGCTCGCTGCTCAGCCACCTCATTACGCTTCAGAGCACAGGCTTCGCCAACAGCCACGACAAGTTGCGCTTGCGCTTTGTCAGCAATGTGCTCCGTCATCCCTATGCCCAATATATGAGCCCTGAAGCTCCTATACTACTGAAGCAACTCACCGATGCACACCGCTATTTCCCCACCCTTTCCGAGCTGCATGCCGACGACACACTCACCATGCTCTTCACCCCTGTGGGCGAACCGTTCAACCTGCGTCTCATAGAATGGCTGCTGAAACTGCTTCGCATTGTGGCCCACAACAGCCATGCCTCAGCCGACCCGCTGATGCAGGAATCGCTCTTCCGCACCTATACCCTGCTCAACCGTCTGCACGAACTGATAGACAGCGGCGACCTCGACGTTGACATCATCACCCTGCAGCGGCTCATCGGACAACTTATTCAGGCTACATCCATCCCTTTCCATGGCGAGCCTGCCGAGGGCATACAAGTAATGGGCGTGCTCGAAACGCGAAACCTCGATTTCGATCATTTACTCATACTCTCGTGCAACGAGGGCAACATGCCCAAGGGCATCAACGACAGTTCGTTCATCCCCTACTCCATACGCAAGGCATTCGGGCTGACCACTGCCGACAACAAAGTGGCGATTTTCGCCTACTATTTCCACCGGCTGCTGCAACGGGCCAACGACATCACCATCCTCTACAACAACTCTACCGAAGGCGGTCACACGGGAGAAATGAGCAGGTTTATGCTGCAAATGCTCGTTGAAAGTCCTCACAAAATTCTTCGCAAAACGCTGCAAGCCGGACAAACGCCCACTCAACACACTTGCAGTCCCATAGAAAAAACAGACGAGGTGATGCGCAGAATCGCCAGCATCAGCTACATTTCGCCTTCGGCCATCAACCGCTATCAGCGCTGTCAGCTGCAATTCTTCTACAACTACGTGGCGGGTATCAAGGAACCCAATGCCGACGAAGAGGACGAAATCGACAACCGCGTCTTCGGAAACATTTTCCATGAGGCCTGCGAACTGCTCTACAAGCAACTCTTCCAGCGGAATCCAGTGGTGAAACCCTCAGACATAGACCGGCTGTTGCACCACCCTGAAAGTATAGAAATGGCCGTGGACAAGGCCATCGGCAAACATCTGTTCAAACTTGACAGCAACAACACACGGCTGCCCCAACTCAATGGTCTGCAAATCATCAACCGCGAAGTCATTATCCGATACATACGTCAGTTGCTCAACATCGACCTTCGGCTGGCACCCTTCACCATTCTGGGACTCGAAAAACCCGTCAGTTGTCAACTCAGTGTGGGGCAACACACCGTCACCGTAGGAGGCACCATCGACAGACTCGACCTTATCAATCCCGACGGTCAGGGCCAGCGCATTCGTGTGCTCGACTATAAGACAGGCCGTCCACCCCACGCTGTTCCTGCCTCCATTGACAATGTATTCGACCCCTCATTGTTGCGCACTCATCACACCGACTATTACCTGCAGGCACTTTTCTACTCGCTCATCATTAGTAACGAACGGGCTCTCAACCCGAACAGATTACCCGTCAGCCCAGCCTTGCTTTTTATTCAGCAGACACAGGCCGACGGCTACGATCCTACGCTCTGTTTCGGAAAGCAGCCCATTGCCGATGCCGAGCAGTATCGACAAGAATTTGAGGAAAACATACGCCAAATCCTTGCTGATATTTTTAATCCTGCAAAGCCCTTTAGCCCAACCGACGACCAAAACATCTGCTCAAGTTGTCCTTACCGGGTTGTGTGCGGACAATAGAAATGTGTCAGGAGATTACCTTATTGTTGTTTCCGTTATCATTTTCGTTGTTTTTGTAAATACGCCAACCGATGGCGGCAACGAAAATGCTGACGAACGGAGAGAGAATGTTGAAGAAACAATAAGGTAGATAAGTGAGTGTTGAAACGCCAAGAACGGTGCTTTGGGTGAGTCCGCAGGTGTTCCACGGCACAAGTACCGAGGTAACAGTGGCTCCGTCCTCGCATGAGCGGCTAAGCAAGCGCGATTCGTAGCCTCGCGACTGGTAGGTTTCTTTGAACATCGAGCTGGCAAGCATGATAGAAAGATACTGGTCGGCCATGCAGACATTGAACAAGAAACTTGTGCCTACGGTAGAAGCCACGAGCGAGGCAGTACCACGAATAAGACGCAACACATAGCCCACCACATCGCGAAGCTGGCCAGTAGCGGTGAGTGCCCCACCAAAGGTCTGCGCACAAATGATGAGCCAGATGGTGGGCATCATACCGGCCATGCCGCTGGTGGAAACCAATTGGTTGAGAGCGGCTTCGCCGGTTTCGATGCTGGTGTTTCCATAACAGGTCTGAATGATGCCTTTGTAGGAAACCAGACTGTCGAATGCCGACACGTTGCCATCGGAAACGGCCACCTGCCTTACCAGCTGGGGCTGTACCAACAGGGCAACAATGGCAGCTATGAGCACGGCCATGAACAGCACCACAAGCGATGGCCAACGGCGGGCTATCATCAAGCCTGTCATAGCTGGCACGAGCAGCAGCCAGGGTGATATGCAGAAAGTGCGTTGCAGCGCCACCATAAAATGGTTGACATTGCCTTCGCCAGAAACGTGCATGGTGAGTCCGGCAAAAAAGAATATTGTAAGCGAAATGACGAAGGCCGGCACCGTGGTGTTCATCATATATCGGATGTGGGTAAAGAGGGGGGTGCCCGTAACGCTTGATGCCAGTACAGTGGTGTCGGACAAAGGTGACAATTTATCACCGAAGTAGGCACCCGTGATAATGGAACCCGCTATCCATCCCTCAGAAAATCCATGAGCCGTTCCGATGCCCATCAGTGCCACACCGACGGTGGCGACGGTAGTCCAGGATGAGCCTATGAGCACGCTGACAAGAGCGCAAAGCAAACTACTGCTGACTAAAAACCACTCAGGACTGAGAATCTGCATGCCATAATAAATCATGGTGGGCACAATGCCCGAAACCATCCATGTACCTCCTATGGCACCAATAAGCAGCAAAATGACAATGGCCGAAGCACAGCTGGCCACCTTACTTGATATTTCGGCCTCGAGTTGTTCCCACTTGAGCCGCCCCTGCATTTTTCCTATCAGCACACTGACAGCCGTTGCAAGCAAAAGCGACACCTGACTGGCACCATCAAGTGTTGCGTTGCCAAAAACGGCAACGCAACAACTGATGAGTAAAATGAGTACCAGGAAGGGGACGAAAGCCATAGTCAGGTGGAAAATGTGCTATTTCGTCACTCTTTCAAGCCATTTCACCATGCCGAACATCACAGCCATGGAAATGACGCACACAATGAGGAATACCGTCCAGCAGACCCAGATGGGGAACTCGTTATAGATGAGCGGACCAATCCATAGCAGACCGTTGCCCACGGCAGTAGCACCGAGCCACAAACCCTGGCAGAGGCCCTGCAAGTGTTTGGGAGCTACTTTCGACACAAACGAGAGGCCCAGTGGCGAAATGAACAGCTCGGCGGCAGTGAGGAAGAAATAGGTGACGATGAGCACCCAAGGAGCTGCCTTAAGTCCTGTCTTTGCCGAGTCGGCCAATGAGGTGAATTCGGTGGCAGAGGGATAGCCCTGTGAATAGGAATAAACGGCAAGGAACAGGTAGGCAATGCCAGCAATACCCATACCGTAGGCTATCTTACGAGGAGTAGAAATGGGATTGCCGCGCTTGGTGAGCATGCTGAACAGCCACATGACGATTGGCGTGAGCACGATGACGAAGAACGGGTTGACTGCCTGCCAGATTTCGGGTGCAATGGTGTCAGTGACCACAAAGTCGCGAGCGAAGAACGAAAGCGACTGTCCGTTCTGATGGAACGAGAACCAGAAGAACACCGCGATACCGAGCACAGCGAACAGAGCATACATGCGCTGTTTGATTTCCTTGGCCATAGTTTGTTTTTCCTCCTGTGTGTAGTTCTCGGCCACAGCACTGGTTTTCTTTCCCGGTGTGGGGAACATGTGCTTAGAGAACATGAAGATGGCCAGCGAAATGAGCATGGTCAGTACTGAAGCGATGAACGAGTAATGAATACCAGTGTTAAAGATGTCGAGATACTGGGTACAAAAAGCGCTCAAATCGGCCGTATTGCCTCCCACCTTCTCCACCAGTTCTGTGAGATTCTGCATGTTGCTTGCAGAAATGTTGCCCGAAACAAACTCGTGGCAGAGTTTGGGCAGGTCGGCGTTGTAGGCCAAACCGTGGGAGTTAAGCCACCAGCTGCGCAGCATTGGTGCAATGAAGGGAGCCAAAAGTGCGCCCACATTAATAAATACGTAGAAGATTTGGAAACCCGCGTCGCGTTGTCCCTGTGCCCACTTCAGACGGTCGGGGCCTTGCTTGGCAGCATCGGCCTCGAAGTTGTCGTACATCTGTCCGACAATGGCCTGCAGGTTGCCCTTGAACAATCCGTTGCCACAGGCAATGAGTGCAAGCGCAAAAATGGTGAAGGGCAGCAGCCACGACATGTTGCTGGGCGTAGCCAGCACAGGAATGGAAAGCAGCACGTAGCCCGCAGCCATGATGACAAGGCCCCAGGCAATGGTGCCTTTGTAGTTTTGAGTGCGGTCGGCAATGATGCCGCCCACGAGGCTCAGCACGTAGATGGCGGTGAGAAACATGGCGGCGATGAATCCGCTTTGCCCGTCGGAGAGTCCGAACTTTGAACACAAGAAGAGGGCCAGCACGGCATTCATGATGTAATAGCCGAATCGCTCGCCCATGTTACTGAGGGCTGCCTGAAGCAGTCCTTTAGGATGATTTTTGAACATAGTAAGTTATTTAAGATTTTGATTTAGATTTTTTTCTTGGTGCGGAAGATGTCGCGCAGATAGGTGGCCTTAATGACGATGTTTCGAAAGTTTGACGCGCCAAATTTGTCACGTTTGGAGTCGTGATAGATGTTTCCTAACCCATAGTAGTAGCGTGCCTCTACAATGAAGTGCCCCACCTTGGGATGCGAATATTCCAGTCCGGCGCCAGCAGTTATGCCGTAGTCAAACTTGAGCTGTACAGCCATGGTATCCTGGTCGATGACCTGGTTGACGCGGTCCATTTTGTTGCGTTTTTCCAGTTCGAAATTCATGGTAGTCTTTTCGCCCATGCAATAGCCAAACTGCGGACCCGCCTGCACGAAAAACTGGAATCCTTTCTGCTCTCGGCCCCACCCCAGCCTGGCCAGCAACGGAATTTGCAGGTAAGTGATGGTGCGCTGATATTCTTCGGGCAAGCCCGTGGCCTCGTTGATGACGGGATTCTCGTTGTAGTCGATGATATTTTCCTTCCATCCCATCGGGTTGACGTTAACCTCAGCCTGAAGGGCGCAGATAGAGTTGAAATATTTCTCGCAGGTGTAGCGGATGGTTCCTCCCAGAGTGATTCCTTTATGCATGTTTTGTGTCACTTTGGGCAGGAAGCGCATGTCGGTGAGCGAGTATCCTCCGTTGAAGCCCACTGCCAGGTCGGAGCGGTATTCGCCGATTTGCGCACTCGCCGTAAGGGCAGCCAGTAGCAGAACGAGAACAAGTGTTTTGCGCATGATTTGACGGTAGTGGTGAGAGTTTAGAAATTAATGAGCACAATGCTGTGGTTGGTGGCATAGTGAACAAAAGTGAGCTGACGGTTTTGCATGCCCCCACCCTTCGCAGCGCGCTTAAAGTTGAACATGGTTTGTATGGGTTTGTGGCTCGACTCAGCTTTGGTGGCATTGAAGGCCTTACCGCGCTCATGTAGTCCCGAAAGGAAGAAGTAAGCCTGGTCGAAGCCTGTCAGCCCGAATCGCGGCAGGGCATACATCATTTCGTTGCCGAACCAGCGCTTATACTGTCCTTCTATGCTAAGCGTCTTATAGGAATTAGGATCGCGATAAAAAGTGCTGGGAATGTAAGTGTCGTACTTATGGAAATACTCTTGATACACCTTGGTGTACATCAGCCAGTCGGTGTAGCCAAAAAGCGAAATACCCAGTCCAGGCACCTGACTTGTCAATCGGTCGAGACGGCGCAGGGTGCTGTTGAGCTCAGGCGAACGTCCGGTGTTCAGAATGACGATATTCGGTTCCGTGCGGCTGAAGGCTTTGCTGAAAGCGTCGTCCGAAGAGTTGAGGTTGGTCACGTTGTAGGCAATGCCTCTTGCATCCATAATGCGGCGCAAGTTCATGGTAAAAACGCCTTTCTGGCTGGTAGAGTCGTTGCAGTCGATAAAAACAGTGTGATGAGCCGCAAAGCGCTCTAAGAATTGCTGTATGGTTGCCTCGTTGATATCGGCTGGAGTCTGATACACCTGATAGATGTTCGGATTCTGCTGCACGTCGTTGCCCGAAATGGAGAACGGAATGACAAGTTTGATGCCGTACGTTCTGACAAAGTCGCTAAGCGGAGCCATCTGCTTAGTGTAAAGTGGCCCAAAGATGATGTCGCATTTGGCGGCAGCTGGGTCGAGCAGCGTCTGTCTGATGTCGGCATCAATGTTCACGTTCCAGGCATGCACATCCACAGAGACGCCGTTTTTCTTCAGGCTGTCGCAAGCCAGCAGCATGCCACGGTAGTACTCCACCATGCGCCTGCCGTCGCCATCCACGTCGTGCAATGGCAGCATTACGCCCACGCGGATGGCCCTGTTGTGTATGTCGGTGTCGGTGTTCTGCCCGTTGGCCTTTGCCAGTTGTTCCACGCTCACCGTTCTTGTGGCCTGTATGGGATTGTTCTGGTTACCATTCTGCATGCCGTTTTGCTGGCGTTGCGCCTGCTCTGCTGCCGAGAAGGGAATAAAGATGAAATCGCCCTTTTTCAGTTCGTAGCCAGGCGTGTTCATCTCGGGGTTGGCCCTGATCAACTCATCAACAGTCAGACCATAATCTTTAGCAATGCCAAAAATGGTTTCCTTGCGCTTTACTTTGTGCATCTCTTTCCATGTCACGCCCTCTTGGGCTACAGTCTCCACGGCAAAGACGGCCAGCAAAGCTACGATTGCATATCTCAGATGTTTCATTGTTGTTTTTTGCTGTTAGAAAAATAGCATTTCCGATTTTTGTGTCTTTTTACTTCCGCAGTTCCCAGTCAACATCAAACTCGCTGCCCTCGTCAGTCACACTGATGTCGTAAACCACTTCCTTGCCATTGAGTTGCCCTTTCAGCACGCCCTTTTTGGGTGAACCTTTCTCGTCGAGCTGAAACTCTGTTACCTCGAGCGTATTGCCATTCGACTGCTCGTCGTTGATGATAGCTTCCTGCACCTTGTCGGCCAGTTTTTTGTCGGATACAATACAGCCGTTGAACATCATCAGCGCCGAGAACACAAACATCATTGAAATAAAAAACTTTTTCATTTTCATTGCTTTTATGTTTTTAATACTTTTGTCATCGCTTTCGTTAGCGTTATCGTTAACGTTTCTCTCCCCTTTCGTTTGCAAAAGTACGAAATGTTTGACAATATAAGGCCACAAAATGCAAAAAAAATGCCCCCGTAGTGAACAAGAAAGTAAAAAAATACGTAAATTTGTGGCCGTAACAAACCATTTCAATCACAAAACCATGAGAACGAAGGCTATCATGACAGGAATTTTAGGAAGTATTTTCGGTCTTTTCACCGCCTGTGGGCAAAATGCCACCATGCCCGAGGGTAAACTGCTGAGTCTGGAATATACAGAGAGCGGCACCATGGCCGGTTACACTTTCGAAGGCAGCGTCACCACCATGAAAGACGGCAGAGTGCGTCTTCGCGTATCTTACAATCGCTACGGCCCCTTGGTAAAAAAAATAGTTGACGCCAAGGTGCTCGACGACCTCAGACAGATTATTAAGGAAGAAAAGATGTATGCCTACAAGTCGCACTATCAGCCCATGCTGGAGGTGCTCGACGGATGGGGATGGTCGTTCCATGCATCGTTTGAGAACGAGCAGAGCATCAGTTCAGGAGGCAGCAATGCCCGCCCACCAGGCAACGGACTGGGCCGTATCGAAAGCTACCTCACCTCGCTCATTGGCGACTCACGCCCCACGGGCTGGCTCGATGAAGACCAAGAGCCGTCACTTCAGGGCACCACCTGGACCGACGGACTTAGCATGTTCACCTTCGTCACCCCCGACAGCATCGCTTCTGCAGGCAAAGGCATCAGCGTTCCCGATTGTCTCGACGACAATTTCCCCAAAAACAACTGGCGGATCGTCCGTCTCACGGCGAAAGGTCAGGACATCCTTTCTTGCGACAAAAACTACAGCGGCAGCCCCGTGGCCTTCCAACGCTGCGAAAACAAGCCCGCAAGCCGACAACAGCTCTGGCAGAAAAGCCTTCGTATGCTGGTTGCCGGTACATACACGGGCGCCAAACAAAAAAAATACATTTTCACTCCCGACGGACTGTATAAATCGGCGCGAGGCGACAAGGGTATCGCCTATGAGTTTCTTTCCTCTCCTGCCCCCAAGACCGGCATTGCCACTCCACCTGTCAATGTGCTGAAAGCCGGCCCCCACCGATGGATGATTTGCCTGACCGATTCGGGACTCAATCTCTACGAGGCCAAGCCTGTGGGCAACGAGTTCAAGCGCGGCAAACATCTCGATACTCTCGTTTTTACTGACAATGGCACCAACGAGCCAGGACGATGGCCGCTGTTCTCTATGCTCGTGGCCAACAAGTGGCTGCTGAGCCTTGTTCCGCCCAAGGTGCTGCGCTACATCAGCAACGAGATAAAAGCCCGCCACGGCTATGCCTTCTACAACGACAAAGAGGCCGAAAACTACTTTAACCAGCAATCTTGGTACGAGCAAAACTATAGTCACGAAGCATTCTCACCCGTTGAGGAAATCAACAGCAACGCTATTTATAATCTTCTCCAATCAGAGCCCAAAGGACCATGGCCATGGTTTGACCCATTGTAATACATAACATTTTACTGTATAGACATTTATCGCCCGTTCGTTTAACCAACGGGCGATTCCTTTTTTTTCTGTCTGAAAAGCCTCAAAAATTCATCTGCAAAAGTGATTCTTCCGCGAAGCGAAGAATAAGGTTTCGTGAAGCAAAAATAGGGTTTCGTTTAGCATCCTCCGAAAGCGCAATAATTATTTGTGAAAACAGCCTGAAACACCTGTCCCAATGGGCTGGGACATTTTTCCCAGAAAAAGTCCCATCGGCTGGGACTTTTTTCCCACGCGGTGGGACTTTTTTCCCAGCCGATGGGAATATTCAGGGAAAAAGTATTTTACTCCTGCAGAAAACAGATCTGTTTTGGAATCTTAGTGCAATTCTCAAGAGAGGCAGCTTGCCGTACAAGAAAAACGGTCAGGAATCTAAAAAAGCACAAAAAAGTACGATGAAATGGCGAAAAAACATCGTGAAACATCACGATTGTGCGGATTGCCGCTGAAATAAAAGTAGAATTGTTTTGAGAATTGCAAAAATAGCAGTACCTTTGCAAAGCAATGCGCGAGGACAATGTGGAATCTGCGAACACGAAGTGTTCTGATGCGGAGATTTGCAACCTTTCGGCATGCGTTTTAGAGGCTCAGTATGATGTGCTGCACGGTCGGTTTTGAAAAATCAGACATATCGACCGTGAAGTTTTATTGTGTCTATTAGGAACGTATGCCAAGCCGACAGATTCTCCATTTCCGATAACGCATGCGGTGGAAACATGTTCGGAATAAAGACTTTTATCAAGTCACATTTCAATCGGTATTTCTTCTATCCCCACGTCTGGCAGAAAATACTCGACAAAAGAGTGGAGACTCTGAGGCAGAAAGACTGCATCACAGTGGCATTCGTCACCATGGATGTGGCGATGTGGAAATATCAGGGGCTCTACGATTTGCTGAAAAAGGACCGCAGGTTCAACACATACATTGTGCTGTCGCCAACGGTGAAGTTTTGCCGTGAGGAAATGGCCAGGGAGTTGCAGAAAATGCGCGAATTCTTCGGTCAAAGAGCAATGCCCTATGTTGACTGGGACCTGGAACACGGTGCGCCTCCAACCGACATCCTCAAAACGTTGAACCCCGATATACTGTTTTACACCCAGCCTGGGAAAAAGGTGTTTACAAGCGTACACTCGTTTCGGCATTTCCGCAACAAACTGCTATGCTACTCGCCCTACGGGTTCTATATGCATGACAAGCCATCGCTCTACGACCGGAAGTTTCTTAACATGGCATGGAAACTCTATTATTTTACCGACGTGCAGAAAAGTCTGGCCGAAAAATATGCCGAGCGTCGGGGTGAGAATGTGATTGTCAGTGGCTACCCGCCTTATGAGCAATACACAAACGGCCCATTTTCTGATGTTTGGAAGATAAAGGACAAAAGCGTGAAGCGCATTGTTTGGGCACCGCATTTCACTATCAGCACCTCGCTGATGGAAGGAACCAGAGCACGCTCGCACTTCCTGACCATGTGGGAAATGATGCCGAAACTTGCCAAGAAATACGAGGGGATGATACAAATAGCCTTCAAGCCGCACCCACGGCTGCTGACTGAATTATATCAGCACCCCGATTGGGGAAAGGAAAGGGCAGACAACTATTACAGAATGTGGCAGCAGCATATTGACAACGGCCAACTGGAAACGGGCGAGTTTGTGAGTTTGTTTCACGGTTCCGATGCTCTTATTCACGACTCCAGCTCTTTTCTCATTGACTATGTGTATTTCGACAAGCCAGAGTTCTTTCTGGCCGACGACCTAACATCTTATAAACTAGAGTCTGACGAGGTTTCGCTAAAAGTTTACAATAGCGTTTATTACGGACTGAAAGAACAAGAAATATGCCATTTCATCGAGGATGTAGTCATCGGCGGCAACGACACAATGAAAGAAACGCGCAACGCTGTGCTTCGGCAACATCTGCTGCCTCCTGGCGGCAAAATTGCCTCGCAAATTATTTATGAGGACTTGAAAAGAGAATTATCTCCAAAGTCTTAACTCCTTTACTCGAATAAATATGACCGACAGCCGATGGAAGACGAGAGATTCTAACATGGAACTGTTGCGCATCATTGCAATGGTTTTCATCATGTTGGTGCATGCCAATTTCCGTGCACTGCACTACCCTACTGCCGATGAAATGGCAGTATCGCCCACCGGTGTCTTTGTCCGTTATCTTTGGGAGAGTCTTTTTGTGTTGGGTGTCAACGCTTTCGTCATGCTGTCGGGGTGGTACGGCATACGTTTCCGACTGAGCCGCCTGTGGGAGCTTTTGTTTCAGGTGCTGTTTTTTGCGGTCTGCATCATTACAATTGCCTGCATTTATGAGCAACGGTGGCCTGTGATGCGCGACTTAGGCTATTTGCTTCTCAGCGACAACTACGATTATTGGTTTGTGAAAGCATATCTGATGCTTTATATCCTGTCGCCCGTGCTGAATGCCTTTGTTGAACGGGCATCGAGAGAGCAGTTGCTACAGGTGTTGCTGCTGTTCTTCGGCTTCGTGTTTCTCTGGGGCTGGATATTTAAAGGGGCCGTATGGCTGAAGCATGGCCATTCTGGCATTTTCTTCGTAGGACTGTATCTGTTGGCCCGTTATCTCAGGCTTTATTGGGTGGACGGGGTGAACATCCGGAAATCTGTCTGTGCAGCCGTTTATCTGTCGATAGCGCTGGTTATAGCCGCGAGTGCCTACCTGCTGCTCAGAACCAACCATCTGGACTCCGTGCGCAGGCTGTTTTTTTACACCTGCCCGCTAGTTATCGTTCAGGCAGCGGCTTTTCTGCTTTTCTTCACCAAAGTGAAGCTGAAAAGCAAAATAGTTAATTGGGTAGCCATATCGACGCTTGCCATTTATCTGGTTCATTCGTCACCATTCTGGAGCAAGGCTTTCTACGACCAACCCATTGCCCACTGGTTTGGCACGCTTACTCCTTTGCATTTTGCCTTTAGGGTGGTGCTGTTGGTGTTTGTGACGTTCTGGATCTCGATATTTGCCGACAAGGTGCGCAAAGCCATCTGGCAAAGACTACAGTCAAAGTTCCCTTCTCTGGCATAAGATGAAAATAGGCATTCTTACGTTTCACAACGCCATCAACCACGGAGCCGTGCTGCAGACCTACGCCACTCAAGAGCTTTTGCGTAGCATGGGGCACGAGGTGGAAGTGATTGACTACCGCAACCAAGCCGTTGAAGCCTACTACGACAAATTCAAGTTCCATCTGGGTGTATTACTGCGAAAACGCAAGATTCGCTACCTTGTGTCACCGTTTCTTTTCTGGCTGCAGCGCCGGGCTTTCAGTAGGTTTAAGAGCAAGCATTTGAGAATATCGCCCGATGGTGCCAGGCAAGCAGGACAGAAAGACCTGATACTAGTGGGCAGCGACCAGCTTTGGAACTTGCGCATTACAGGCGGATTTGACCCGTGGTACTGGGGCGACAAAGCGACAATAGGATTAGACCCGGAAAAGACAAGGATGGCGACCTGGGCCGTATGTATGAACCACACTGAAATGGCCCTTGGCGAGACGGCGCGCATTGGTAGGTATCTGAAGAACTTTTCGGCCCTGAGTGTACGCGAAAAAGAACTGCTCGACCTGATAGCTCCATTGACAGACAAGCCCGTGGTGCAAACCCTCGACCCCACCCTACTGCTGGAGGCTGACAAATGGAGGGCCTTGTGCCATAAGGTAAGGCCGAGTCATTATGTGGCCGTTTATGCCATTGAATTTAAAGACAAGCGTCGTGTGGCCAAAGTAGCCGAACGACTGGCCCAGAAAGAAGGACTGGGCGTTGTGAACCTCCGAGTTTATGCCGACACGGGTTCGCTTTTGGATGCGTTGCATGGCTGCGGCCCCGACGATTTTCTGTCTTATCTGAATGCTGCCAGTTATGTGGTGACCAGTTCGTTTCATGGTACGGCATTCTCGATGATACTTGGCAAACAGTTTTTCAGTGTGGTTGACCCGGAGAAGGGAAATGTAAGGGTTGAAAACCTGCTGCGTCAAACGGGTATGGAGAACCGGAAGGTGGACTATGACGAGCGTTTCGAACAGATAGCCCCTATTGATTATTCGCAGTTTAATGTTGGCTGCTCGTTGAAAGTCGGCTGTTTGAGAAGCATCGACTTTCTGAAGGAATTGGGAGTTTAAGAAATGAAGGAATTGGTTTCTGTTCTGGTGCCGGTATATAATGCCGAAAGGTTTCTTCAACAATGTGTTGACTCGTTGCTTCATCAAACGTATGCGAATGTTGAAATAGTGCTTGTGGATGATGGCAGCACCGATGAAAGCGGCAAAATTTGCGATGAATATGCGACGAACGACAGTCGTGTGAGAGTTGTTCACAAAGCGAATGCTGGTGTGGCGGAAGCACGTATTACAGCTTTTGAAAACAGCCGTGGAAGTTACATCGCCTTTGTGGATGCCGACGACTATGTAGCACCCAACTACATTGAAGCCATGCTGAAAGCTGCCACGGAACACCGGGCAGATATCATCTCATGCAACCTTCTGAAAGTGAATGGTAACCGCACCATCAAAGAGTCTCACCGCATGGAGGGTTTGTACGACCGCCAGCAAATCAGAGAAGCGATGCAAACCTGCCTACTCTACGATAAAAAGACACGCACCAACGGAATGACCATCTACCTGTGGAGCAAACTTATTAAACGCGAGTATGTGGCCAAAGGCCTTGAATATGGGCGTGGTATTTGGTTTGGTGAAGACCAGATAGCCCTGTTCTGCATGCTCTACGAGATAGAACGACTCTACGTGATGCAAGACCGCCTTTACTATTATGTGCAACACAAAGCCCAGGTGACAAGGAGATACCACCCATCCATGTGGTTGACAAACATCGAGTGCTGGAAGCGCTACCGCATGCTGGACCGCAAGCATCTCATTGACGAACAACTGAACCTCCGCATTTGGAAAAGCATCAATCGTATCGTGTTTCAAAGAATGACTATCGTGGTTGACAATTTCAAAGACTTCAGGACTGATATGCGTGTTTTACGCGAACATGAGGATATGAAACGCTTTTTTAGTCAGGGCATTATCGGATTCGGATTCAAGGAGAACATAAAGTATTGGATGCTGAAATATCGCATGTTCTGGCTTTATTATTTAAGTCTTTATCGATGGAAAATACAAAAATAGACTTTGTTGTTACATGGGTTGACTCGAATGACCCAAATTGGCAAAAGGATTTTCGCTACTATAAAAACAGCAGCGAGGAAATTTCTGACAACTCAGAGGCCCGGTACCGCGACTGGAATCTGTTTCACTATTGGTTTCGTGCTGTTGAGGAAAATGCCCCTTGGGTTAACAAAGTATTCTTAGTGACCAATGGCACGTTTCCCAAATGGATTAACACGGAACATCCTAAACTTGTGTTGGTTAGGCACGAAGACTATATACCCAAAAAACTTCTGCCCACATTCAATTCGCACACCATTGAGCTGTACATGCACAAGATACCTGGCCTCTCGGAGCACTTTGTCTATTTTAACGATGATTGTTACCTGAACCAGCCTGTAGAACCAGACTACTATTTCCGTGGCGGGCTACCTTGCGACCGTAACAAGGAAACTGTGTTTAATGTGGCCCGATACACTCCTGAAGACCGATTCAACACGTATATATCGCTGTTGACTACCGTGAGTGTCATCAATGGGCACTTTAGCCGCCCCTCTGTCATCAGCCACTCGCTCAGACGATGGTTTGGACCTCATCTGGGAGCTTCAGGACTGCTTATCAGTCTGCTCGTAACAGCTTATCGCTTTGAGCGATTTGTGGGATTCAAGACCCGCCATACCGAACAGCCTTTTCTGAAGTCAGTGTTTGAAGAAACTTGGGAAAAAGAACCTGACATGCTTGCCAAAAGCTGCACCCGATTCAGGGAAGACGTGTCGTTGTCGCCTTATTTTTTCCGCTATTGGCAGCTGGCCACCAACCGTTTCTACCCCGTCAGTCTGAAAGGAATAGAAAAAATACAGATTCGGAAAGAAAACGTACAACAGATTGCCGATGCCCTGAAGAGCAAAAAAATCAAGTCGCTCTGCCTGAATGACTGTCATTTTTGCACCAGCGAGGATTTTGTCTGGATCAATAAAATGCTACAAGAGCTACTTGAGAACAAATTTCCCAGGAAGTCGGCATTTGAAAAATAGAAAAGCCCAAATAAATGTTGAACGATTCAAAATTTCAAAATAAGGAATAACGGTATGAGAGAAATGACCATTAAAGATGTCCAGAAAGTTAGTTTGGAACTGCTTCGAGACGTTCATGATTTTTGTATCTCTCATAACATTAACTACACCCTATATGGTGGCACCATGCTTGGTGCTGTGCGCCACAAAGGATTCATTCCTTGGGACGACGATGTTGACGTGGCCATGCCCAGACCCGACTACGAACGTTTTATTAACAGTTATCAATCAGAAAAAGGTTTTGAGTTGTTTGCCTCGGGAAGTGAAGAGTGCTATTTGTCGTTCACGCGTGTCTGCGAAATGCAAAAAACGCTGGTCACAGAAGAGCGCCTGCCTTGGTGCAGCCGGCCGACAGGTGTCTGGATTGACGTGTTCCCCTTAGACGGAGCTCCCGACGACGAGAAGGAAGCGGCAGAACGGGTAAAGGTCATGCGGCAACACTGGAAAAAATGCTGCTATGCCAGAGCTTCACACTCTGCTTTCAGGACAGCACCCACCATGTTCAAAAAAACGAAGCTATTGTATAAGAAGACGTTTCTCAACAATCAGTTTGTAAATATTCATAAGCTTAACAAGCAATACGAGGCTGATTGTCAGAAATATAAGTGGGGAACAACAAAGTTTTTCTGCAACTTTGCGTTTATCAGTTTTGGCATGCGTGAGTATATTCCGATGGAAGATTATCAATCGACTATAGAAATGGAGTTCGAAGGTACAAACATGCGAGTTTGCAACGGATACGACCATCTGATGCGCCACAAATATGGCGACTACATGCAACTGCCACCTGAGGACAAACGAACTCCAAGACACCTTCTTTGCCGTTTCTATTGGAAAGAATAGGAAAAAATAAACAGAATAACCAATACATACTATGAAGAAAGTAATAACATACGGTACTTACGACCTCTTGCACCAAGGACACATCAATCTGCTGCGACGTGCAAAGGCATTGGGCGACTATCTGATTGTTGGTGTGACCAACGATAATTTCGACCGTGAGCGCGGAAAACTGAATGTGAAGAATAATGTGCTGGAGCGCGTAGAAGCCGTCAAAGCCACCGGTTTGGCCGATAAAATCATCATTGAGGACTATGTGGGTCAGAAGATTGACGATATACAGAAGTACGATGTCGATATATTTACCGTTGGCTCCGACTGGGTAGGTAAGTTCGACTACCTGAACGAGTTTTGCGAAGTGGTTTATTTACCTCGTACCGAAGGCATTTCGTCAACTATGCTTCGCGAAGAACAAGACGAGGATGTGAGAATCGGTATTGTGGGAGCAGGACGCATTGCCCGTCGTTTTCCGAAGGAAGCCAGTGTGGTTAGTGCCCTGAAGATAACGGGTGTTTTTGATATCGACAAGCCAAAGGCTGAACGTTTGGCAGAAATCCAACAAATGGAAAAGACGTATGACTCTTTCGAGCAGTTGGTTGATGATGTTGACGCTGTCTATATTGCCACGCCCCACTTATGTCATTACGAGCAGACCCGCTACGCATTAAAGCAGAAAAAACATGTGCTTTGCGAAACACCCTTAGTCCTTAATGGCAAAGAGGCGCGAGAGTTGTTTGAACTGGCCGAACAGAACAATGTGGTGCTGCTCGAAGCCAACAAAACGGCTTATTGTCCTGCGTTCAACCATCTGATGACAATGATTAAGAGCGGACTGATTGGTGAGGTGGTGGATATAGAGGCGTCGGAATCGAAAGTGTGGGGCGACCCCACCCTTCGCGAGCTTGACCCCAATCAGGCCGGTGGCTCGTTCTACGAACTTGGTTCCTATCCGCTGTTGCCCATTGTAAGACTCATGGGTACTGACGTGCGCAACATGAACATCTATTCACGTATGGACAACGGTGTTGACATCTATACAAAAGGCGTTTTGAGGTTTGACAAGTCGGTTTGCTCGTTTAAACTCGGACTGGGTGTGAAGACAGAAGGCAACCTAGTGATTTCAGGAACCAAAGGCTATGCCTATGTACCTGCCCCATGGTGGAAGACTGACTATTTTGAGCTTCGATATGAAGACCAGAACAAGAACAAGAAATTCTTCTATTCTTGGGATGGCGAAGGACTTCGCTATGAGATTCAGGAATTCATTTCGTGTATATACAACAAGCGTCTTTCTTCAGCCAAATTGCGTCCCAAAGAGAGCATTTCCATGGCTGACATCATGGAGCAGTTCGGCAAACGGGTGAACTTTATGGAAATATAGTCTCAGACAACAGCGAAAAAAAACACTAATCGTCAGTAAGCCACCAACCTGGAACTATAATGTAAATGGCAAAACAGCGCAATCCATATTTCGACACCTTGAAGTATGTACTCATTGCACTCGTTGTATTTGGGCACACTTTGGCATCAAGAAAGCACGCTGGCATCAATCATGAGCTATATTTAACCATGCTTTTGTTTAAGATGCCACTTTTTATTTTCATTTCAGGCTACTTTTCCAGAGTGAAGGATCACGATTCTTTTTTCCATGGATTGACCAAGATACTTGAAACTTTTTTGGTATTTCAGGTTATAGGATTAGTCATAGCCGTCATGAAAGGTGAGCCATTAACGTTGAGACTTATACTCACACCCCAATGGCCTTATTGGTATTTGCTGTGCCTTGTTTACTGGCGACTGATGCTCTATTTCTTTGACATCAGGAAAAACAATTGGAATCCTTTGTTGGTAATGGCTGCTTCTGTTGTGTTGGCCATTGGTGCAGGTTTTATTCCTATACACGAAGTGTTTGAGTTTCAGCGCACGTTTACTTTCCTACCATTCTTTGTGGCAGGTGTTTATGCTTCCAAATACCAATACACATTCACAGACACGCCTTCTGTGGCAACACGGCTGGCAGCAGCACTATTTTTATTTGCGGTGTTTGCACTGGCATTTGTCATAGAGATTCCTCAAGACCAATTATTGCTGGGAAAATGGAACTACACGAATTTTGATTTGCCTGTGACCACGGCCTGCATGTATAGAGTTATACATTTAGTCATGGCTACAGCAATGGGTATATGTGTCATGACGCTAATACCCCACGGTCAGACGAAGGCAAGCATTCTGGGACAGGAAACATTGTTTGTCTATGTCTATCATGCCTTTTTCATCCATGGTTTGCGTTCAGCTATCCGTCACTTGCATTTTCCAAACGGCACTGTTAGCATGATTATCTATGCTGCCATTATTCTATTGGTTCTTCACTATCTATATAGGGTGAAATTCCTTCAGTTCATGCTGAACCCCATAACAAATCTAAGAAAAACCGACAAAAACAAATAAAACTATGATGACAAGAGTATTAGTTGTAGGTGGAGCCAATGGCATTGGTTTGTCGATGGCTCAGATTCTCGCCCAAAGGCCAACCACTGAAAAGGTATATATTGTTGACAAGGCTCCATTGGCAGACGAGTATAAAAACGAAAAGACCGAAAGTTATGAGTTTGATTTAACCACGGGAGATTATTCCATTTTCGACCATTTCAACGACATAAACGGACTGATTATCACTGCCGGGTTCGGGCGTTTGGCGCTATTTAAGGATGTACCCGAAGAAATGATTGATGCCTACTTCAACGTCAACACCATCCCTGTTATTAAGATTGTTAAGCACTTTTACGACAAACTGCTGAGTTCTGAGCATTTTTATTGCGGAGTGATGGTGAGTATCGCCGGTTTCATGTCTTCACCCTTTTTCTCGCTTTATGGTGCCACCAAGGCAGCACTGAAGGTGTTCATTGAGAGTGTCAATGTGGAATTGGAAAAAGCAGGCTCCAAAAACAGGATTCTTAATGTGTCGCCAGGCTCGATGAAAGGCACCAGTTTTAATCAGGGAAAAACCGATTTGAGCGTTACAGAGCCCATGGCCAAAGAAATATTGAGCCACATTGAGGCTAAAGACGACTTGTTTATTCCCCAATACGAAGAGATCTTCAAGACAGTGTTGGAACGCTACCATAAGGATTTTCGTGAAGAAGGCCGTCACAGCTACGACTACAAACTGCAGTCTGGCAGGGTGAATCAACAAAACAAGTAAGATTTTTCAAGGAGTTCAAGGAGTTGTAAGAAACTCAAGGAGTTCAAGGAGTAACAAGGAGTAACAAGACAATAGATTTGTGTAGGGAATAATGGGTGAAACGATTTTCAACATGCGTGCCATGACCCTTGCAGAGATTCAGGCACAGGAATTGGAGATACTGAAAGATTTCCATGCCTTTTGTGTTGAAAAAGGTCTCACATATTCTCTCTACGGCGGCACTATGCTCGGAGCCATCCGCCATGGCGGATTCATTCCCTGGGATGACGACCTTGACGTGGCCATGCCCAGACAAGACTACGAGAAGTTTGTTGCCGAATATCCTTCTGACAATTCCTATGAATTACATTGTCTTGAACGAGGCAACAGTATGTTGGCTTTTTCGCGAATATGCGAAATGAGCAAAACTTGGGTCAAACAGTCGTTGCCTTGGTGCAAGCACGAAACAGGTGTTTATATCGACGTGTTTCCGCTGGATGGAGCACCCGACGAGCAAGCAGCAGCGTTGCGTTTTGAGAAGCAATTGCACAAAAAGTGGATGTGCCTGAAATTGAGCCGGGTGGCTTTACGAGAACTAAAGAACTACCCCTATGCGAAAATGAAAACCAATATTCTGATACGCAAGATGCTGTTTCGGAATCCCATCACACGCAACATCGACTGGCTGGGAAGACTTGACAGAGCTTGCAAGCAGATCCCTTTTGGGAGCACCAGTCATTTCATCAATGCATCGTTCGGAGAATATGGCATGAAAGAGTATCAGCTTTTGGAGGATTTCAAGTACACCGTGCTTAAGTCTTTCGAGGGCGAGATGTTTTGCGTTTGCAATGGTTACGACCGCCTGATGCGCACTAAATATGGCGACTACATGCAGCTGCCCCCTGAGCACCAAAGAAAGCAGAAACACGGAGGGTCAAAATTTTTCTGGAAAAACTCATGAAGTTCAGCGAAATTGTTAAAAGAATATGGCCCCACACACTGGCCAATCTAGCTTATGCTACTGCCCGTCTGTTGGTTGGCATGAAGAAACCGCAAGCGAACAAATTTTTTTGCATCAGTTTGTTGGGCGAAAGTTATGGCGACAACATCAAGCCGCTGTCAGACTATCTGGCAAAGCACGAACCAGAGGCTCAAATAGTGTGGGCATTCAGCAAACATTTCTCAGAGGCACATAAATGTCCGCATAAGGTTGTCAGACTATATACCGTGGCCTACTACTATCAGATGTTGACATCCAAATACATTCTTAGCAACGCCCGCCTTAACCAGCGGATGATTCACAAACGTAAAGGACAGATATACTTGCAGACATGGCACGGGACGGCCTTGAAGCGTCTGGGCACAGACATCAAACGTAAGCGTAGCCAATGGGAACAGCTTTACAATCCTGGAGTGTTTGAGTTTGACGTCAGCAACACCGACGTGATGATTTCCGGGTCGCGCTTTATGACCAATCTTTACCGTGACAAATTTCTGTTTAAAGGAAAGATAGCCGAAACAGGAACGCCCAGAAACGACATTTTTTTTAGCAGCCAGCCACAATTGAGACAAAAGATTTGCGATACCTACGGCTTGGAAGAAGGGAAACTGCTGATTCTCTATGCTCCCACATTCCGTGCTGACAGAAAATATACGTATTATAGCATCGACCTCAAACAGGTGAAAGACACCTGGGAGCGCAAGACCGGCCGTGCATGCGATTTTCTGGTGCGGCTTCACCCAAAACTCAAACAAGACAACAAAGCCTTCGAAAAGGCATTTGGCAAGGGTGTTACCGATGTCACCAGCTACCCCGACATGCAGGAACTGCTCTATGTGTGCGACCTCTTTATTACCGACTACTCGGCCACGATGTTCGATTTCATCTACACACGCAGGCCCCTATTGATTTTTGCCCCCGACCACGAGAGCTACAACCGAGGCTTCTATTTCCAGCTAAGCGAACTTCCCTTCATGGTCATAACCGACAATCAGGACATAGAGAAAACCCTCACCCATTTCAACCCGCAGACTTATGGCCAGCGTGTTGACGCATTCTTAGAGCGCATAGGTTCTGTAGAAAGAGGCAATGCCACCGAGCAGGTAGTGAATTTGCTGAGAAGAACGAACAATTAATATGCTGAACAGACTTCTAAACCGACCCTGGTTCAACAAATTGGTTGAAGCCCAATTCTTTCTGGCATGGATGGCGTGTGCCGTCTTGCCAAAGAAATTTGTCAAGGTGCTTTTCGTTGGCGAAATCGCCCTGTTCTTCCTGCTGTTCCTGGGTCACTTCAAAACCATTTATAAATACATGACCATCTCCAAGCCAGGACGAACGGTGTATTGGCTTTGGATGGTGTTTTTTGCCATAGCAGCCATTTATCTTTGGCTGTCGTACAAGGATATTCCCTATTTCTGGCGCATCCCCTTACTGCTTTACGATCAGGAGTACATTTACCGCCAGTACATGATTATTCCTGAGCTGATTGTGCCTTTAGGGCTCGGATTTATTTTAGCCCGCACGGGCACCATTTATAAATCCAACTCCCTTTTCCTGTTCCTTTTCCTGACGGGTGTCACCGGACTCTATTATTCGGGCTTTGCCAACAAGATTATGCTTTCGGGGCTGGTGGTGGCTTTGTCGAGCCTGCTGGCGCTGAAAACGCGCAATTACATCTATCTGATACTCATTCCGCTGGTCATTTCCAACCACTCGGCTTACAACATTGCTGCAGCGGCCATACTGGGACTAATCGTCTTGAGAAGACCCATGAAAGCCTTCCTCGCCCACCACACCACTTGGCGAATCATCTTTTTGCTCATTGTAGCAGCCTCACTTATGTATTATTACTCTGACGAGCTCTACGAGAAAATCACTACTGACGAAAACTCGCTTTGGCGACTCCGTGTGTGGGAGAACGAAATCAACTCACTTTCTGACACCTATTATACGGGTGTCGGGTTTGGCACCACTTACGTTACCTACGACATCTACACCATCGTGAACAACCCCAACATGTATTTCGACAAAGACCGCACGCTCTACGGCCGACTGTTCATGGTGGCCAACCACAACTCGTTCCTCAACATGTTCTACCGCATGGGCCTTTGGGGAGGCATTGTCTTTCTGCTGCTCAACATCAGCATCTGCTCCTACTCCATCCATTGCTACCGAAAGGCCAAAGAATTCAGGAAATACATTTGGTGGGCATTCTCTAACTTTGTTTATCAAATCATTATTATTCTGCTCAATCCAGGACTCGAAATGATGCAGTTTGCCATCAATTACATGGGGGCCCTTTCCTTGCTTATTGGTGTCAATTACAGTCATGTGCTCGTTATGAAAGGTAAGCACAGTTACCTGCATCGCCTGTATGTGGAAGCTAAATGGAGAAAATTACAACTGAAGACCTTCATAGGCACCTCCTTGCGCTAGGAACCACATTCCACCAACTCTGTCAGAAGCACAACATACCCTATTTTATGCTGGGTGGCACTATGCTGGGAGCCGTACGCCACAAAGGGTTTATTCCTTGGGACGACGACATGGATTTTGGCATCCCACGCGACCATTACCCACGTTTTCTGCAAATAGCTCAAGCCGAGCTGAAAGGTCCTCTGCGCCTGCTCGACTACCACAACTCCGAATATGCGGTTTTAGGCTTTGCCAAGCTCACCGACACACGCACACTGGTGAATGAGTTTTTTCGCCCAAGGTGCAACGAACAAATAGGAGTCAACATCGACATTTTCCCCCTCGACTATGCCAATGGCCGAAAAGATTTCTTTTCGTTTAATGCCCATATCCGCAGACTGTTCAAATGGCAGAAGCTCATCTGCTTTGAGGCAAAGAACCGCCCTTGGCCCAAGCGTCTGTTGGGAAACGTTGCCAGAACTCTGCTGCTCGTTGACCGACGTTTGCCCTCAAAAATCCAGCAATCCATCGAGAAATCACTCGTAACCCGTCGTGCCGACGACTCCCGTTGGAGCATGTTTGCCAACTATCTGGGAGGTTGGGGACTCAAAGAACTGGTAGCCCGCGAAGTGTTTGGCACCCCTACACTATATCATTTTGAGAACACGCAGTTTTACGGGGCCCAGCATTCCGACGCTTACCTCAAAACGCTTTATGGCGACTACCATCAACTGCCACCGGTAGAAAAACGAACTCCCCACTCCTACGAGGCATACAGACTGGAGTAAACGGCTGACGCATCTTCCATCCCTACAAGCCGGGGGTGGGGTCTGTATTATTCCTAATCTATTTCATTTTTTACTATGAAAAAAAAGGTCCTCTTTATTCTCCACATGCCGCCACCTGTTCACGGGGCAGCCATGATAGGTCAATATATTCACGACAGCCGACAAGTAAACACAACCTTCGACTGCCGTTATATCAATCTGTCGTTGGCCAACAGCCTGACCGATATTGGAAAACCTAGCATGAAGAAAATGCTCAACTACCTCAGCCAGCTCCGAAAAATAAAGAAAGAAGCGCGCCAGTTCAACCCCGACTTGGTTTATGTCACCCCAAGCGCCGAAGGCAATGCTTTCTACAAAGATTTCTTCGTGGTGCAGATGCTCAAGCGCCTGGGCTGCAAAGTGGTGGTGCACTATCACAACAAGGGCGTAAAGAACAGCCAAGGAAAGTTTTTCGACAACCTGCTCTACCGCCGCTTTTTCAAAAACCTGAAAGTCATTCTGCTGGCCGAAGTGCTCTACGACGATATTAAAAAATATGTTCAACCCGAGGACGTGATGTACTGTCCCAATGGAATACCCGAAATGCAATGATGAACCAACGACCCCTCAACATACTGTTTCTCAGCAACATGATAGAAGAGAAAGGTGTGTGGACACTCCTTTCTGCCTGTAGTCTGTTGCGCGACCGTGGCTGTCAGTTCCAATGCCATTTTGTGGGCCGTTGGAGCGACGTCAGCGAAGAATTGTTTCTGTCACGAATAGCCGACCTGCAATTGGGCAACTATGTGCAGGCTCATGGCGCCGTCTATGGAGACAAGCGCTCTGCTTATTTCAGCCGTGCCGATGTGTTTGTGCTGCCCACGTTCTACCATAACGAGTGTTTCCCGTTGGTACTGCTCGAAGCCATGCAACATGGGCTGGCCTGCATCTCCACCAACGAAGGAGCCATTTCGCAGATTATCGACGACGAAGATACTGGCTTCATCATAGAGAGCCGCAATCCGTCGATGCTTGCCGACAAGCTGCAACTGCTCATACAGAAGCCCGAGCGCTGCCGGAAGATGGGACTCCGCGGCAACCTGAAGTTCAGAGAAAACTACACCATCGAGCATTTCGAACAACGGTTCATCGGCATTCTCAATTCCCTCCTTTGAACTTTGAACATTGAGCATTGATCTTTGAACATTGAGTGTTAGGAAAGAAATTAGAATAATTAATATAATTATCCAAGAATTATTTTTATAATTTATGGCGAAATTATTCTAATTATTCTAATTTCTTTCCTAAATATATCATTTCTCATTTTTCATTTATCATTTAGCGAAGCGCCCCCTTGTTTCTCTCCACACTCAACATCCTCCCTTCGCGCGATGCGCTGGCAACCATTCCCGAAGGAAAGACACTTATCAACACCCTCAATGCCCACTCGTTCAACACAGCCCAGAACGATCCCCTGTTTGCCGAGGCATTGCGTAAGGGCGACTATCTTTTGCCCGACGGAGGCAGCATCGTGATGGCATGCCGTTGGCTCAAGGCACAGTCGCAACCCAAAGAGCGAGTGGCCGGATGGGATTTGTTTGTCTATGAGATGCAGCGTGTCAACAATGCTTTTGCCCAGCGTCAGCAGCAGGGTGTGTGCTTGTTTCTGGGCAGTTCTGAGCACGTTCTTAGCCTCATTCGGCAGCGGGCAGCCCACGACTATCCCCATCTGCGCATAGTCACCTATTCCCCACCCTACAAGGCTGAGTTCTCCGACGAGGACAGTCAGGCAATGGTCAGCTTCATCAACACCACCAATCCCGACTTGCTCTGGATTGGTATGACGGCACCCAAGCAAGAGAAATGGACTTACCAGAACTGGCACCAGTTGAACATTCATTGTCACGTAGGAACCATTGGAGCCGTTTTCGATTTCTATGCAGGAACCGTCAAGCGGGCCCCGCTCTTCTTTCAGCGCCACTCCTTGGAGTGGCTCCACCGCCTCCTGAGCAACCCCCGGCGCATGTGGCGACGCTACATTCTGGGCAATCCCCTTTTCATTTGGAACATCCTCAAAGAAATATTCCACCCATCCTCCAACTCTTAACTCCTTCCTCCAAACTCCCAATTCCCGTAAGCAGCGGCACCGCCGCTGCCCTCACCTCAAAAACTCCCCCTCCCATGAACAATAAAGAAGAACAAATCCTTGTGCGCATCACAGGGCAGGACCGCCCAGGACTAACGGCCTCCGTGATGGGTATTCTCGCAAAATACAACGCACAAATCCTAGACATTGGCCAAGCAGACATCCACTCCACCCTGTCCCTCGGCATCCTCATCCGTATAGACGAAATGCACTCGGGCCAGGTGATGAAAGAATTGCTGTTCAAAGCTACCGAACTGGGAGTGAATATCGGATTCTCGCCCGTTGCCGACGATGAGTACGAGGCATGGGTGGGCCGTCAGGGCAAAAACCGCTATATTCTCACCATCATCGGCCGTACCCTCTCCGCACGCCAGATAGAAGCCGCCACCAAGGTGATTGCCGGGCAAGGACTGAACATCGACTCCATACTCCGACTAACCGGACGAATGAGCATCAAGAACCCCGCCGAACATGTGCGCGCCTGCATACAGTTCTCACTACGCGGCACACCACGCGACCGTTCGCAGATGCAAGCCGAGCTGATGCGACTCTCGTCGGTCATGGAGATAGACTTCTCGCTCCAGAAAGACGACATGTATCGACGCATGCGCCGCCTCATTTGCTTCGACATGGACTCCACGCTCATTCAGACCGAATGCATCGACGAGCTGGCTGTCCGTGCCGGTGTGGGCGACCAGGTGAAAGCCATCACCGAGAGTGCCATGCGCGGAGAAATCGACTTCAAGGAGAGTTTCACCCGTCGCGTCGGTCTGCTCAAGGGCCTCGACGTGAGCGTCATGCAAGAAATTGCCGAAAATCTGCCCATCACCGAAGGAGCCGACCGCCTCATGGCGGTGCTGAAGCGCTGCGGTTACAAGATAGCCATTCTTAGTGGCGGATTCACCTTCTTCGGCGAGTATCTACAGCGTCGCTATGGCATCGATTATGTCTATGCCAACGAACTGGAAATCGACGACGACGGAAAGCTCACAGGACGCTATGTGGGCGAGATTGTTGACGGCCACCGCAAAGCAGAGCTGCTCAAACTCATTGCTCAGGTTGAGAAAGTCAACCTCGCACAGACCATTGCCGTGGGCGACGGAGCCAACGACCTGCCCATGCTCTCTGAAGCCGGACTGGGCATCGCCTTCCACGCCAAACCCCGTGTGGTGGCCAACGCCAAGCAAAGCATCAACACCATCGGCCTCGACGGAGTGCTCTATTTCCTCGGTTTCAAAGACAGCTACTTAGGTGAACAAGGAAAACTTTGAACATTGAACTTTGAACATTGAACTTTGAGCATGATGCATTCTTCGTGATGCATGATGCAGTTCTATATAATTCCCCGCAACTTGCTTCGGTGCAAATTGCGGGGATTTTTGTACCTGTCCCCCTATCTCTAGGAGAAACAGCATCCTTTTGCTCTGGAGTATGAGGCTACTAACAGATGACGTTTCTCAGCTATTCTTTTTGTAACTCCTCACAGCCCAAGCAGCCATGAACAGACCGATGGCGAGGAGAGCATAGATTTGGTGGGCAATGGACGAGAAATTGCCTCCACGGATGAACACGGTGCGGATGGCGTCGATGAAATAGTGCATGGGGTTGATATAGGTGGTGAGATAGGCCCACGACGGCATGGAGCGTGTGGGGGTGAAGAGTCCGCTAAGGAGCATGATGCAAACCACAAAAAACCACATGACGAAGATGGCCTGCTGCATGGCGTCGGAATAGTTTGAAATAATGAGTCCGAACGACGAGAAGAATAGCGCCAGCAGCATGGCGAGCAGATAGACGAGCCAAACGGAACCCGCTGGCGAGATGCCGTAGATGAGCCACGCCAACAGCAGACAGACGGTGATGACAAAGAGCGCAATGAGCCAGTAGGGAATGAGCTTGGCGAGTATAAAGGCCCATTTTGAAACGGGGGTAACGTTGATTTGCTCGATGGTTCCTGACTCCTTTTCGCCAACAATGTTGAGTGTGGGAAGGAATCCTGTCATCAGCATCATGACAATGGCAAAGAGGGCGGGAATCATGTAGAGCTTGTAGTTCTGGTGTTTATTGTAGAGCATGAGTACCTCTCCCCTCTTCATGCCCTGAGGTGAGGATACGGCAACTTGCGAAATGCTGGCATGTGAAGACAGGTGGGGCGCGACAATCTGCGAGAGATAGGCTGAGCCTATGGCGCCTTTTGTGCCATTGACGGCATTGGCAGCAATGAGCACCTGCGGGGCGGTGTGCCCCTGTGAGCCCTGCGACTGCTGCTGACTCTTGATAATGTCTTTGCTGAAGTTGGCGGGAATGACCACCATCACATCGGCCTTGCCTTTTTCGATGTCGGCCAGAGCCGACTTGTAGGTGGGTTTCTGACCGTTGAAAATGAAGTAGCGAGAAGCCTCTATGCTGCGGACCAACTGCTGGGAGCGTGTAGAACGGTCGTTATCGACCACATCTACACGGATGTTCTTCACCTCCATCTGCATCACCCACGGCATTACACACATAATGACAATGGGGAACACAACGATGAGCTTGGGCAGAAAGGCATTGCGCCGTATCTGCAGAAACTCCTTTTGTATGAGATATTTCAGGGCCATAGAGATTTATCTTTGAACATTGAACTTTGAACATTGAGAGTTAGGAAAGAAATTAAAATAATTATTATAATTATCCAAGAATTATTATTTTAATTTATGGCGAAATTATTCTAATTATTCTAATTTCTTTCCTATCATTGAACATTGAACTTTGAACTTTATGATTTCACAATTTCTCATTTCTCATTTCTCATTTATCATTTAGCGAAGCGTCATTTCTCATTTAGCGAAGCGCTTCAGAGTCTTATTTTGAATTTCTTCAGGGCAACAGCGAGTAGCAGGGCTGTCATCACGGCGAGGATGCTCACATCTTTTGCCACATCGCCAATGCCTACTCCCATGATCATCAGCTTGCGCATGGCGTCGATGTAGTAGCGTGGCGGCACCACGGCTGCCAGCCATTGCAGCACCATGGGCATCGACTCAACAGGAAACAACATGCCCGAAAGCATCACTACCGGCATGAGCAGCACCATGGCCGAGAGCAGAAGCGCAACGAGTTGGGTCTGGGCTATGCTTGAAATGAGCAACCCCAACGAGAGTGCCAGTAATATATACAAGGTGGAGACTGCGATAATCCATATCAGCGAGCCGGCAAGCGGCACACCGAGCACAAAACGGGCCATGAGCAGAATGATGACGAGGATGGTGAATGCCAGAGCCAGATAGGGCACGGCCTTGGCTATGATGACCACCAACGGCTTGACCGGCGACACAAGCAGCACTTCCATGGTGCCGCGCTCCTTTTCGCGGACTATAGAGATGGATGTCATCATGGCACAAATGAGCATGAGCAGCATGCCCATGATGGCGGGAACAAAGTTGTAAGCCGATTTCATCTGGGGGTTGTAGAGCATCTTCAGATTCACCGCCTGCGACGCGGGGTTTGCTATGGTCTGCTGCACGTAGTTGGTCCACTGTTGGGCCATGTTCGGGTCGCTTCCATCGACGATAAGTTGCAGGCCACGCCCTACACCTACAGTCCCCACGCCTGCCGCTGCCGACGTCTGTGGCAAGACCTCCTGCCGCCCAAACACCACGGCCAGGTCGGCCTTCTGGTTGCGTATGAGCTGCTCTGCCTCGCGAGGAGTGGAAACGGTCTGCGTAATGACAAAATACTCCGACTGTGCCAACCGTTCTACCACCTGCTGTGTGGAGGGCGACATTTGAGATGTTACCACCACCGTGCGCACATTCCTCACATCGGTGGAAATGGCAAAACCGAAAAGCAGCATCATCACCACGGGCATGCCGAAGAGAATGAGCATGGTGCGACGGTCGCGCAAAATGTGGCGAGCCTCCTTGATAATGAACGATACGAACTGTTTCATAGGTCTTCGAGAGTGATAGGGGGTTGTGGTTAGTCGCTGCTGCGAGTTGCCTGCCTGGCCAGGTAGGTGAAGACGTGGTCCATGTCGGGCTGACGGAACTCTTTTTTCAGTTGGTCGGGCGTGCCCATGGCTTTTATCTTTCCATCTACCATGATGGAGATGCGGTCGCAGTATTCGGCTTCGTCCATATAGTGGGTAGTGACAAACACGGTAATGCCCCGGCTGGCAGCATCGTAGATGAGTTCCCAGAACTGTCGGCGAGTGGCGGGGTCAACTCCGCCCGTTGGCTCGTCGAGAAACACGATGCCCGGCTCATGGAAAATACTCACTGAGAAAGCCAGTTTCTGTTTCCATCCCAGCGGCAGGCTTTTCACCAACGTGTGTTTATGGTCGGCAAAGTGGAGCCTATGGAGCAGCTCGTCGGTTTTCTGATGGATGAGCTGGTCGTCCATGCCATAGATGCCGGCAAAAAGGCGTATGTTTTCGGCTACGGTCAGGTCCTCGTAGAGCGAGAATTTCTGGCTCATATAGCCTATATGCTTCTTTATCTGTTCGTATTCTGTACGGATGTCGTAACCCACCACCCTTCCTATGCCACTCGTGGGCTGGTTAAGCCCTGTGAGCATGTGCATGGCGGTGGTCTTTCCTGCTCCATTGGCACCGAGAAAGCCGAAAATCTCTCCTTTCTTCACGGTGAACGAAATGTCGTCAACAGCATGAAACGACCCAAAGGCCTTCACCAGGTGCTCTACTTCGATGACGTTTTCTGCCGTTTGCACCTCGTCTGCCGCCTTCGCATGCTCAATGCCCGGAGGATTGAAAATGGCCGCAAACTCGGTGAGAATATGGTCGGGGGTGCCAATGCCACGAATGTGTCCCTGGTCGAGAAAAGCCACACGCTCACAACAGCGCACTTCGTCGAGGTAGGGCGTAGAGGCAACAATGGTGATGTTGCGCTCTTTCAGCATGGCGAGCATTTCCCACAGTTCCTTGCGGCTCACAGGGTCAACACCCGTGGTGGGCTCGTCGAGAAACAGCACACTGGGCTGATGGACCAAAGCGCACGACAGGGCCAGCTTCTGCTTCATGCCTCCCGAGAGTGCTCCGGCGCGACGGTTCCTGAAACGCTCTATTTGCGAATAGATGGCACGGATAGAGTCGTAGCCTTGCTCTATGGTGGTGCCAAAGAGCGTGGCAAAGAACTTCAGGTTTTCCTCCACCGTCAAGTCCTGATAGAGCGAAAACTTGCCTGGCATATAACCCACGCGCTT
Source organism: uncultured Prevotellaceae bacterium (assembly GCA_900315565.1). GTDB lineage: Bacteria > Bacteroidota > Bacteroidia > Bacteroidales > Bacteroidaceae > Prevotella. The sequence goes on from OMZS01000021.1 coordinate 54,886, forward strand.
ACGGATGTCGGTGAGTTGTTTCACCACATCGAAACCATCCACCGTGGCCGAGCCTGTTTCTGGAAGCAATAGCGAACACAGAATGCGAAACATGGTGGTCTTGCCGGCACCATCGGGACCAATCAGACCAAACACTTCGCCTTTGCCCACGGTGAACGACACATCCTGCAATGCCCGTACTGCACCGTAGCTCTTGCTGACATTCTTTACTTCTATGGCATTCATGATGGTTGTATTCTCTGTTTTGGGACAAGTCAGAACTTCACTTCGCCATACATCCCGATCTTCACAAAACCGTCGTTCTGCACCGCCACTTTAACGGCATACACCAGGTCGGCACGCTCATCGTCGGTAAGAATGCTCTTGGGGGTGAACTCCGAGCGCGAGGAAATCCACGTGATGGTGCCCTCGTACTCTTTTTTCTGTCCATTGCCATAGTCGGCAAAGACTTTCACCTTCTGTCCCAGCTTGACCGTCTGCAGCTGAGCCGAAGTGACGTAGGCCCGCATATACATGTTCTGCGTGTCGGCAATCTTAAAGAGCGGTTTGCCAACGGCCACAAACTCGCCGCGCTCCACATACTTTTCCAGCACAGTGCCTCCCGTGGGTGTCACGATGTGGCACTTGCGGAGCATGTCGCGCAGCTGGCTCACCTGTACGTCGGTGGCGGCTTTCTGCTTGTCCAGGGCACGGGTGCTGGTTGAGAGCGACGAAATCTGTGCCTCCAGCTGCCTTTGCAGCACTTTCACCTGGCTGACGGCATCGTCGAGCATTTTCGAGGGCGAAGCTCCGTCGGCCACCAGCTCGCGGTAGCGCTGTTCCTCTTGTCGGGCCTTGGCCAACTGCTGACGGGTGGCAGCTATCTGCCGCTCCATGTCGGGTTTCTGACTCTGATAGACTTCTTTTGTGGCACCTAACTGCAATATCTTCAGCCAGGTCTGCGTAGTGTCTATCAGTCCCACCTCGCGGCCCATGTCCAGCTCGTCACCTTCGTTCACTTCCAACTTCAACAAGGCTCCGCTCTGCTCGGCAAATACCGTTGTTTCTGTGGCCTCAAACGTTCCGGTGGCATCATACTCTTTTTCTCTTGTTGAGCAGGCTGCCAACATTAGTGCAATGCCTGCAAGTGCATATATCTTTCTCATATCTGTATATTTTTCTTTTTTGTAGTTCAAGGAGTTCAAGAAGTTCAAGACAATAGCTTGATAACCTATCACCCAACACCCATCACTCAACTCCTAACTCCTAACTCCTAACTCCTAACTCATTATCTGTTCATTGTAAATTTATTATCGTAGATTTGTTTAAGCATTTCTATTTCGTGCATCGACTGCTGTACACGGGCGGCATTTTCCTGATTGATTTCGCGAACCAAACCCACTACGTCGATAATGCCATGCGACAACTTCGACTCAGCCGCCTTGCGCACAGCCGAGCGTAGTGAGATGATTTCCTCGTCGTCGGCCATGAGTCGGCGATAGCGGCTGATGCTTTCGTTTTGCTGAATCTGCTCCAGACGGTTGTTGAAGAGAAACACCTCACGGTTCGACTTGGTCTGCTCGCGCTGCAGCTGCATTTTCGCCTTGTCGTTCTTACGGGTATAGAGAGCGCCAATGTTCCATGTTACGCGGGCACCCACCAGGGCGTTCAGGCTCCAGTTGTGGTTCAGCATGTCGTCGAACATATTGAAGCCAGGATAACCGTAGTAACCCTGTGCAAACAAGCCGAGCTTTGGCTTTAATGCAGCATCGAGGGCCTGCTCCTGAGCGTCAATCAGCTTCAGCTGGGCATCAAACAGATGCATTTCAGGGCGAAGTGCAGCTCCTGACTCACCCGTTGATGCAGCAGAGGCAACACCCAGACCGTCTGCCAGGCCGTCTCCCAGCGCGGGCTTTGTGGGGTTCTTAACTTCTATGCCACAGAATGCCGTCAGCATGGCCTGGAGCATGTGTTTCAGCGACTCCAGTTCGGCGGCTTTCTGCACGGCATTGAGCCGTTCGGCCTTTACGCTCTGCAAATCGCTCAGGGCTGCTGTGCCGCCTTTCACCATCGAGGCCAGTTTTTTCTCGTTGCTGGCCAGCAAATCTTGCAAGTCGTTGTTAAGCCGAATATGGTGGTCGAGCATGAGCAGCGCGAAGTACATCTCATTCACGCGTTTGCGTATATTATATAGGCTGACCTCGTTCTGTGCCGTCTGCACCCTACCCTGCCCCCGGACAATAGCTTTCTGACTGCTGATGGCTCCGCCGTCGAACAGCGTCTGCTGAACGTCTATTCCCACTTTGTATTGGTCTTTCTTCAGTCCTTTCAGGTCGATTCCCATGCCCTTTATCATGGCTCCCATCTGCTCGGGCCACGACATCACATCGCTCTGATAGGTAGCTTGGGCAGATGCCGCAATCTGCGGCAACCATCCTTTCTGAATATTTGCAACCGTCAGCTCAGTTGTCTTTTCGATGAGGTCGTACTGTCGTATCAGCGGATAATTCTGCTCAGCAGCCCGCTGGCACTCCTCCAGCGTTTGCGCCCAAGCAGATGTGCAGGCCAGCAGCACCACCCCAAAAACTAATAGTCGTTTCATCTTTTTTTCTGTCGTTAGGTTGTGATATATACTATTCCTTTTTCCAAAGGCAAAGATACGGCATTATTTCTATATAAGCATTATCCGTCAGTAGAAAAAGATGTTCTTTTTGTTCGATTTGTGTGTTAACAATGCGTATTTCGGCCAAAAAGAATTATCTTTGCAAGCAGAAACAGCAATAAAACCATGAACAAAGAACCTAAATTGATGGATGCGACCAAGATGAGAGACATTATCACTCCTCACCTTGCACAGAATAACGAAAACATCTTTATCTCTGACGAGCTTGGCATTTTTCATTGTAATCTGAACCTATTCAGATTGCTGATCAACCAAAAGCCTCCATTCTGCATCAATGACCATCGTTTAGGCATTGTGCTACAAGGCGAAGCCGACATCAACTTCAATTTGCAAGACCGCCATATAACCGCGCCCACCCTCGTTTATCTTGGTCCTGGCACCATCATCAATCCCATTCGCATCTCCAACGACCTTGAAATCTTTGGCATGGCCTTGTTTGCTAACTTTCCTATGCCTTTTGTTGCCCGAGAAAAGATTGTGGATGAGGGAAACAACGAGGCTCTGCCATCGGCCTTCAACGGTCAGGTGCGCGACTTCCAGCTTCCCGTGGGCGAAACCGACCTGCAGACCGCCCGCCAGATGATGGAAACCATTTTGTGTGTGGTTCGTCAGCCCGACTACCACCGTGCAACTGTCAGCGCGCTCGTGGCAGCCCTGCTCCACCACTACGACCATCTGTTTCAGTTGCAAAAACATCAGCAAGCCCTTTCACGCTCACGCGAACAGACCATTTTCGACCGGTTTATTCAACTTGTCAATCAGCATTGCCATGAGCAACATCAGCTGGCCTATTATGCCTCGCGCCTGTGTCTCACCCAACGCTATCTTTGTACGGTGGTCCGACAAGCCAGCGGCACCACAGCCAAGGACTGGATTGACCGTGCGCTGATTACCCGCATTAAGATTGAACTGCGCCACTCTCATAAAAGTGCAGCACAGATAGCCGAGGAAATGAATTTTCCCAATCCCTCGTTTTTCTCGAAATATTTCCACAGGCTAACGGGTATGACTCCGATGGAGTTTAAGTCGAAATAAAAAATTATTTGTCAATTGTTCTTGACTTTCAAATTTATATATTATTTTTGTGGCAAGTATTTGGACAATAAACTATAAACTATAAACTATTAGCTATAAACTGTAAACTATAAACTGTAAATTGAAAACAATTAACAACAAACAATCAGCTATGAATAAAAGGAAATTTTTACTTTATGCCATGTTCCTGTTCTTCGGTGTCGGACAGGCGCAGACCACCGACGTAGCTCCCGATGCTACAGGAATGAATCTGTCGGCCCAGCAATGGTGCCAGAACGTTGTCATGGGATGGAACCTGGGCAACTCGTTTGAAAGTGGAGGCGGTGAAACAGGTTGGGGCAACCCCAAGACCACGCGCCAAATGATTCAGGCCGTCAAGAAAGCCGGCTTCAACGCCATCCGCATTCCCGTGAGATGGACCGAGCAGCTGAGCAACTCATCTACCATGACCGTGAAAGACGCTTGGCTTGCTCGCGTGAAAGAGGTGGTAGATTGGGCTCTGGCCGAAGACATGTACGTCATCATCAACACCCACCACGAGGCGTGGCTCGACCGCAACCCCTTCTACAGCAAACAGACTGAAAACAACCGCAAACTGGCTGCCCTGTGGAAATGCATTGCCACCTATTTCCGCAACTACGACGAGCGGCTTGCCTTTGCGGGCACCAACGAGACCATTGCCCTTGTCAACGGACAGGAAAACTGGGGTTCTCCTACTAAAGAGTATCAGGAGGTGCAGAACAGCTACAACCAGACCTTCGTAGATGCCGTGCGCCAAACAGGCGGCAAGAACTACTATCGCCATCTGGTGGTGCAGACCTACGCCTGCAACGGCTACTACGGACTGAACGGATTCACCATTCCCAACGACCCCGCTGAGGGACGGCTGAGCGTTGAGTTCCACTGCTACGACCCATACGAGTATGCAGGCGAAGGTACTTACTACTACTGGGGCGACGAATACAAAGCCAAAGGCAAGAAAGTGCCCACGAGCAACGAAAAAACCATGACCGACTATTTCAACCGCATCCGCAACACGTGGGGAAAGAAAGGATTGGGCGTTGTGTTGGGCGAATATGGCGTTACCTGCCACTACACCAACGACGACAAACAGACGCAAATGGAAAACGAGCAGTACTTCATGAAATGCATGGTAAGTGCAGCCCGCGAGAATGGTTTTGCGGCCTTTGTATGGGACAACAACGGCTTTGGAAACGGCAAGGAGAAATTCGGCATTTTCCGTCGTGGCAACATGTCGGTAGGCAACGAATATACGCTGAAAGGCATCTGCGAGGGCGCCGGCACCGAATACAAGGAACCTGAGAACCACGGCGACGGTCCCGACATCACCATTGAAGGAGGCGACGTGTTGTTTGAAGGCAACGATATGATGGACTGGGGCAACGGGCTTCAGTTCAATATCCCTGGCTCCGAAATCGCAAAATACGGCAAAGACATCGTGATTTACCTCGTCTATACGCTCGACTATACCGACTACAACATGATTCAGTTCTTCTTTGGTGACTGGAAGTCCAATCCTTCGTTCTTCGTTGATGGCAAAGAAATCACTAAAGAATATGTTCCCAGCGATATTCATGGCGTTTCCAATGGCGATGTTTGCATCTCAACCATCACCCTTAGCCAAGACGTCTATAACGAGGCCGTCAATAAAGGATTCGTCATTCAGGGCCACGGAGTGAGGCTCAACCAAGTGGTGCTGGCCAACAAAACGGGCATTGAGGAAATTAAAGATGAAACATTAAAGATGAAAGATTCGCCGGTGTATAACCTGAACGGACAACTTGTAGAAAGTTCTAAACTCAATGTCAAAAGTGCAAAGCTTCCCAAGGGCATTTACATCAGCAATGGCAAGAAGTTTGTAGCGAAATAAAAAGGCATTTAGCATGCGCCGGCAAGCCAAGCTGGCTTCACCTTTCTGCTTGTTGGCAGAATGGCAACAAAAACAAAGCCCAGGGCAACAAATATCGTCCTGGGCTTTATGTTTGCATTGACTTGTGTAAGTCTTCGCGGCTTAGCTTACTTGTTCACCTGGAACTTGGTGTCGCCATCCTTGAAGAAAGCGTTAATCTGACGTGCGGCGGCAATGCCGGCGTTGATGTTGGCTTCGGCGGTCTGGGCGCCCATCTTTTTAGGTGTAGAGAAATAACGGCCTTCAAACTGTGCGAAGTCGGCATCAGCATCGGGTTTAATGTCGGTGACAAACTTCAGGTCGTCGCGCTCCTGCATCAGCTTGATGAGTTCGGGCTCGTTGATGACTTCCTTGCGGGCTGTGTTCACCAGAATACCGCCTTTCTTCATCTTGCCCACCAGAGCGTAGTTGATGCTCTCGCGGGTCTCGGCCGTAGCAGGTATGTGGAGCGAAACCACGTCGCACAGCTCGAACAGAGCGTCCTGGTTCTCCACGGCATGTACTCCGGCCTGTTCAATCACCTCAGCAGGACAGTAAGCATCATAAGCATACACATCCATGCCAAAGCCTTTGGCGATGCGAGCCACATTGCGGCCTACATTTCCGAAAGCCAGAATGCCGAGTTTCTTGCCGAGCAGCTCGCTGCCGCTCTTGCCATTGTAGAATCCGCGCACAGCCATCACCAGCAGTCCAAACACCAGTTCGGCCACAGCGTTGGCGTTCTGTCCGGGAGTGTTTTCGGCCACCACATTGTGGGCCGTGGCAGCAGCCAAGTCGATGTTGTCGTAACCGGCACCTGCACGCACCACAATCTTCAATTGCTTGGCAGCGTCGAGCACTTCGGCATCCACCTTGTCAGAGCGGATAATCAGCGCGTCGGCATCCTTCACGGCATCCAAGAGCTGAGCCTTCTCAGTATATTTCTCAAGCAGAGCCAGCTCATTGCCGGCAGCTTCTACTTCCTTGCGAATGCCCTCAACAGCGGCAGCTGCGAAAGGCTTTTCTGTTGCTACTAATACTTTCATTGTTATTCTTGTTTTGTGGCTGCGACTCAGCCGCAGCATACATCAGTTTTTTTAATGCTTTGCCTCAAACTCCTTCATGCAAGCCACGAGTGCGTTGCAGCCCTCAATGGTCTGTGCGTTGTAGCAGCTGGCGCGGAATCCGCCTACCGAGCGGTGGCCTTTCACGCCCACCATTCCCTTCTGGGTGGCGAAGTCGAGGAACTCTTTCTCCAGCTCTTTGTACTCGTCGGCCATCACGAAGCAGAGGTTCATCAGCGAACGGTCTTCCTCAACGGCTGTTCCGCGGAACAGTTTGTTGCGGTCAATCTCGCCATACACAATCTCAGCACGCTGGTGGGCCAGCTTGTCCATAGCCTCTACGCCACCCTGAGCCTTAATCCAGCGCAGGTTTTCGAGTGCGCAATAAATGGGCACCACAGGAGGCGTGTTAAACATAGAGCCCTTATCCACATGGGTGCGATAGTCGAGCATGGTGGGAATCTCGCGGGGAGCCTTGCCCAGGGCGTCGTCTTTCACAATGATGATAGTCACACCGGCCATGGCCAGATTCTTCTGGGCACCGGCATAGATGGCGTCGTACTTGGCCACATCGATGGGGCGGCTGAAGATGTCAGACGACATGTCGGCTATCAGGCGCACGGGAACATCGAGGTCCTTGCGGATTTCTGTACCGTAGATGGTATTGTTGGTGGTGATGTGCAGATAGTCGGCATCTGCGGGCACCGTCCAGTCCTTAGGAATGAATGTGTAGTTGGCATCGGCTGAAGAAGCCACTTCAACCACTTCGCCGAACAGTTTGGCTTCCTTCATGGCTTTCTTTGCCCAAACACCAGTGTTCAGGTAGGCAGCCTTCTTGATCAGGAAGTTATAGGGAATCATGCAGAATTCAAGGCTGGCACCGCCGCCCAAGAAAATGACTGAGTAGCCTTCGGGCACCTGCAGCAGCTCTTTGACCAGGGCAACTGCCTCATCGACCACAGGCTGGAAATCCTTTGCGCGATGGCTGATTTCCATCAATGAAAGACCACTACCGTTAAAGTCTAAACACTGTTTCGCAGTGTTCTCAATCACTTCGCGAGGAAGCATCGAAGGACCTGCATTAAAGTTGTACTTCTTCATTTGATTGTTTGTTTGTTGATTGATGTGTTATATTGAATTTTCTACTTTCTTTTGCCTTGTTCCGACGCGAGGCCGGAAACATAAAACTGAATACCTTTAAAAAACGACTGCGAAATTACACTTTTTATCTGATACGGGCAAATTTTTTAGCATAAAGTTTCTGAAACGGCCGTTTTAGGTGTCTATTTGACAACTTCACATAGCGTTTTTATGCCTTTTATTTTTTCGCCCTGCGTTTGGCGCAGCACTTGTTGCAGTTTTTTTCGGCTCACGGCAGCATAGGCGTAGCGGTCTTTCACGTCGATGCGCCCTATCTCGCTGCTCTGCAGTCCGCCCTTCTTGCACAGGAAACCCACAATGTCGCCCTTTGAAATCTTGTCCTTCTTTCCCTTGCCGATATAAACGGTTGCCATGCGCGGAACCGGAACAGGCAAAGGGCGGCACGAAGGAGCAAAGAGCAATGGGTCGATGGCATACTCCTCCACCTCGGCATCCACATAGTCGGGCAGCTCTTCGCCGGGACCGAGAATAAAGAATGCGCGGCCACACTTGTCCCAGCGAGCCGTACGCCCCACACGATGAATGTAGCCCTCCTCGCTCTCGGGCAAATGATAATGAATGATGTTGTCAATATCGGGAATGTCCAGCCCGCGCGACGCCAGGTCGGTGCTTACCATGACGTTGGCCGAGCCGTTGGAGAATTTGTAGAGCGAGTCCTCGCGCTGACGTTGCTCCAAGCCTCCATGGAAAGCACTTGTATAAAAACCCCTTTCGCGCAGAAAAGCATCGGTACGCTCCACGCTGTCGCGATAGTTCAAAAACACAATGCTGCTCCCCTCGCCCAGCTGAAGCAGCAACTGCTCCAGCGTCTGCAACTTGTCCTTCTGGCTGCTGCGCACAATAAATATATGTACGCGCGAAGAAACCTGCTCGTCGTCGTCAAGGAACTCCAATTGCCGGGTGCGCCCCAAGCTCACGAACCGGGGAATCTCAGCAGCCCGAGTGGCCGAAAGCAGTATGCGACGCTCCACACGGGGCAACTTGCCCACCACGGCCGACATCTCGGCCTGAAAACCCATTTCCAGACACTTGTCAAACTCGTCAATCACCAGAAACCTCACACCCTCGGCACTCAAGTTGCCTTTGTCCAGATGGTCGTTCAGTCGGCCTGGCGTGGCAAACACTATCTGGGGCTTCACTTCGCGCAACTGCCGGTGCTCGTCCATCGTCGGCCGTCCACCATAAAGGCTCATCGCCCTGAGTCCGCTGCCCATGTCCTTCAGCACCGTAGCCGACTGCAGGGCCAGCTCGCGTCCTGGCACCAGCACCACGGCCTGCAACTCATCGCTTTTGCCATCAATCAGCTCAGCCAATGGCAACAGATAGGCCAGCGTTTTACCCGTGCCCGTAGGCGAGAGCACCACCACATCGTTTTTCGAACGCAAAATGGCATCAATAGCCTCCTGTTGCATCAGGTTGAGTTCGCCAATATTCAGCTTTTCAAGTATCTTCTCAATCATGGTGCAAAGGTACGAATAAGCGAGCGAAAAGCAAAAGGAAAACTTGTTTTTCTTTTGCTCTTCCGAGCGAAAGTACCTTCGGCGTCAGCCAAAGTACCGAATAAGCGAGCTCTTCCGAGCGAAATTACTCTATTAACCGCATGATGTAGTCAACGGCACCATTGACACCGAAGCGCGCCACGTTGAGCGTAAGGTCGTAGTTGCGGGCATCGTAGCGGTCCTGTCCAGTAAAGGTCTTGGTGTAGAGCTCGCGCGACAGGTCGTTATCAACGAGCATCATCTTGGCGTCGCCGTCAGAAAGACCGTATTTCTCTACGATACGGCGTATGCGCACGTCATCAGGACTATGCACGAAAATCTTCAAGGCATTGGGATGGTCACGGAAAATGTCGAAGGCACAACGGCCAATCACCACACACGACTCTTCGGCGGCAATCTTACGGATGATTTTGGCCTGAGCGTCGAAAAGCTGTTGCGACGTAATCTCGTTGCCATCAGCACGATATTCGTTTTGGCTCATGTATCCCTGATAGAACTGCGTAAAGTCGTCCTGCCACGATTCGTTGCGCGCCTCGAGCTTGGCAATAGCATCTTCAGAAACCCCAAAATACATGGCCATGGCTTTGAGCACCTGCTTGTCGAGCAGCTTCACTCCGAGCCTTTCGGCAAGGGCTACTCCTATTTCATGACCGCCAGTTCCGAATTGGCGGTTGATGGTAATGACAAATTTATCCTTCTTGTTCATAAGTATCTGTTTTTAAAGTTAGCAATCATTGATTCGTTTTCGCAAATTTACAAATTAAATCTGAAACATGCAATAGGCAGTAAGATAAAAAAGAAATTTTCTTGTAAATATTTGGTTTTCCGCCAAAAAAGCATTAATTTTGCACCCGATTTTCGAGAGGGGTTCCGTAGCTCAGCTGGATAGAGCAACTGCCTTCTAAGCAGTAGGTCTTGGGTTCGAGTCCCAACGGAATCACAAGCAAAACAGGCAAACAACTGGCTTTCAGTCGCGTGCCTGCTTTTTTATAGCATCCCCCTTCATGGAGAAATTATTCCAATTATTCTAATTTCTTTCCTATCCCCCCAAGAATCCACTGTTCGCAAACTCCTTCGGGAGGGACAGAGGGTGGATTTTAGGGTTCGGTTTTTTAGTTCCTTACCCATTACTCAACTTTCCGTCGTAGTCATCCATTTCCTTGATGGTGGCCACCTGGTTCAGGGCTGCCTTGCGATAGCTGCCAGTAGCCCGTGCACGGAGCTTGAAACCCGTGATGTTCTCCTGGGCAGTAAACTGCTCGGCACTCTCAGCCCCCACACTCTTGATACCC
>OMZS01000008.1 GCA_900315565.1 uncultured Prevotellaceae bacterium
TTCAGAGGCGTGGGGGATATCAGGTTCTTCATGTACAGACTAGCAACACTTTACTCTTGATTAGCCTACACCCACCAACCTGGAAAATCCGCTGACCCATTATTACCTTGGATTTTTTCGATTTTTGGCAAATTATTTCCTTGGATTTTTTCGATTTTGTTTTTTGCAGCATCCAAGTAGGAGGTCACGTGGCTCACGTGACAACTCCTATTGCCAGCGACGTGAGCCACGTCGCCTCCTACTGCAAAACGAATGATGGAAAGATACAGACCCCACCCCCAGAGTCCCCTTTGGGGTTGGGAGACACGCGCGGGGGCGCTTTGACAGCGCAATTTGGCTATACAAAAGAATCTTGAAAGATTTTTAACTATAAAAGTGAATAATACCAGTTTTTTTTGTATTTTTGCAGTTGCTATCTGCTTTTTAACTGTGATATCCTTCGAGGAGGATGGAGCCGCTGGGCAGAGCACTACATATTGAAAGGCGTTACTTTACGCTTTGTTTTTGGCTGTTCGAAACTTCCACATATCGAATGCAATCCAAAACAATGCTGGGGTGACTGCCACGGGGTGTGTATATCAGACTCCGTAGTGTGCTGCGAGGAACGTGTTTCCTCAATGCACACTTTACGGGTGTACTATATACTCCTGCGTGGGTGTTTACTCTGTCTGTTTTTTGCATGGGTTGTGGAAGACCTCGAACAGGAACAGGCAGAAGTTAAGCATCCGCGTTTTTCTTTTTGTAGTCAGTCAATTGTTATACTTGTTCGTTTTGGATGCTTGCGGACTGTTATTGTAAGAATGAAATAACGGATAAGGAATAAGAGTTTTTGACATCCTTGATTGACTGATTAACCAGAACTTGCACTTCACGAACACTTCAGTCGGACAAGCATTGGATGTTTGCGCTCATACGGGCGTGGACAGTAGGATTGTTGTCTGATGTGGGCTGTGCAAGGCCTTGGTTAAACGCATCTCTTCCACGCCCCCTTTTCGGAAAACGATAAGAGGGCTTTTTCATGTCAAAGAAGATTTATAAGGGAATTGATTTGTTTTGTGGTATTGGCGGATTCCGTTTGGCGATGGAGAATTCCGGTGTAAAATGTGTATTTTCATCTGATAACGACAAGTTTGCACAAGACACTTATTATGCCAATTTTGGGGAAGTGCCACAAGGAGACATAAAAAAAATAGAAGCAAATGAGATTCCTCCATTTGATATATTAGCTGCTGGCTTTCCATGCCAACCATTCAGTTATGCTGGTGAAAAGCAAGGCTTCAATGATGAGATAAGAGGAACTTTGTTTTTTGATATCTGTCGAATTCTTGAATTTCATAAACCTCCAATGGTTTTCTTGGAAAACGTAAAGGGACTAAAGTCTCATGAGGAAGGTAAGACATTAACGACTATTCTTGATTCATTGAAAGAATTGGGCTATTTCCCTCATTGGACAATTCTATCTTCACTAGATTATGGGCTCCCTCAGAAACGCGAACGTTGGTATTGTATAGCATTTCGAAAAGAAGTTAGTTTTAATTGGCCAAAACCAATTGGCGGGCACCCGACATTAAGGGAAATCGTGGATTTATCTGATAGCAATCCATCTTTGAAACTATCAAAATTTGAACTTGATAGAATTGACTATCATTTTGCTGTTGCCAAACCTGGGGATAGAGTTAAACATGACAACTCGAAATATGCGCCAAATACGAAAAAGGGGAAATACGGTGTGTTTTCTTTTCAAAAACCAGATGGTTCACTTCGTTTCCATGTAGGTGATAATGCCAAAACCCAAATTCAAGAGGCATTCTATTCTTGTCTCGACACTTATGCATCAACGATAATAGCAAATAGAACTCCAAAGTTGTGGGATATTAGAAGAAAACTATCAGTTTTAGAAGCCAAAAGGCTTCAAGGTTTCCCTGATGATTTTAAGTTTCCTGTTTCTGACGCACAAGCTTACCATCAATTAGGTAACTCCGTGAGTGTTCCTATTATAAAACTCATTATGAGCGAAATGATTCATACATACGAAAAAACAATTGAGAAATGAAGTATTTTGATGTTAAGACAGTTGTTGAATCCTATAGCGGATTTCAAAATTGCATGACAAATAAGTCATGGGGCTATTTAGCACTTTTAAAAGGATGTAATGGAACTATTAGCCCTTTGGTTCCATACGAGGTTAATATGGATGTGGTTTCTAACTTCCTTGAAGATATATTCAACCTGTCACAAACAAAAAGAATTTATGATGGTGGGCGTTCATTGTTTGTTGTCTTTTCAAATAAATGGGAGAAATATTTCAATGATCAAGGCAGATATTCGCCCAATCTTTTTGATGTGGCTATATGGGCATATCGTCGTAAAGGGTTTCCTGAGGATTTTTCAACTGATGATATTATTACTTCTTTTTCAATAGAATTTAATATACCCTATCAAATAATAAAGGACAGTTTTAACACGCAATCAAAAAATATTACCTTTATAAATTCACTATATAGAGAGTCAGCATTAAAGAATGAACTTAGTCTCATCGGTGTTGATGTCTCGACAAACAATATAGACGCAAGAAAAGGAGGCGTTGTCGCGTCTCCTGGCGAAATTAGTCGAGGTCCATTTATTCAAACTCTATATGCAGGATTAGACATTACGGACTATGTGTTAATATTGCAATCAAATTATAATTCGCTATACGGATATTCTTCGGATAATGAATTGAATAAAAATGACTCTTCAGGATGGTCTCAAAAAATCTATTTCGGCACTCCTGGCTCTGGAAAATCATGGACTATCAAGCAGAAGTATGAGCAGGACGAGTCTAAGGTTTTTAGAACCACCTTCCACCCCGATACAGACTATGCTTCTTTCGTTGGCTGCTACAAGCCTATCAAGGATGAGAATGACGAAAAAAAGATAGTCTATGAGTTTGTTCCGCAAGCATTTACGGACGCATACGTTGCTGCATGGAGTGATTTGGATAATCCTTATTATTTGATAATTGAGGAGATTAATCGAGGCAACTGTGCTCAGATATTTGGCGACCTGTTCCAGTTGCTTGATAGGAATAAGGATGGCTATTCTGAATATCCTATCAAGGCAGACCACGATTTAAGGGATTATCTTGAAGAGAATTTACCAGAAGACAGCGAAGGTATCAGGGATGGGAAAATATGTCTGCCACCCAATCTGAGTATTATCGCCTCGATGAATACGAGCGACCAAAGTCTGTTCCCAATGGACTCTGCTTTTAAGCGTCGCTGGAGTTGGGAGTACGTTCCCATTGATTACGAGAATTCGGAATCTGGAGCGTTTACTATTACAATTGGGGACGAAACATACAATTGGCACAAGTTCCTGAAAGCAGTCAACGAGAAGATAAAGGCAGTAACTTCATCTGAGGATAAGCAGATGGGTAATTTCTTTATCAAGAGCAGCGTGGGCGAAAAGGAATTCTGCGACAAGGTGATGTTCTACCTATGGAGTGAGGTTGGCAAAGACAACTATCAGACAAATGATGCCATCTTTAAATACTATGCGGAAGACGACAAACTTGTGGAGTTTTCTTTTAATGAGTTGTATGAAGCAACGAAGAAGACTGGCATCTTGAAGGGATTTATCCGCTATATTGAAGAAGAAAAATGAAAATATTCTTTGAGGAATACATCTATAAGTGGGATGTCGTGAAGGAGTATCTTCACGACCACTATGTGATGTACCTCAGAGACAATCGGGTGACGATTCCCTACGTTGGGTATTACTATTCATCGAAGGCAGAAGATTCGGCTTTTATTCTGCCCAAGGTTTTTATCAATATTGATGAAAACAAAGAAGAAAAAGCCTTTGGAAAGTTTGTTCCAGAGGATATTATCGATACTAAGGATGAGAATAATCCTTTGTTGAAGTCGGAGTATTTCAACGAGGTTTTTAATCTCTCCACATGGATATATCGGGCCATTGCCCGCTATCAAGAGCGGCACAGTCCTGAGAATATTTCGGAATCGGTGGAAGTGCAGAATGTTGAATCTGTTAATGGTGACAATAGTGAGACCTTGATTAACATCATCTTGCAGCTGATACGTTTTAATAATGAGCATAGGAATCTTTTTACCTATATTGCAAGGATAAACTCACAGGGGCACAATAAAATTAACTGGCCGAAGACTATCAGCAAGGTTCGCCCCTGGCTGCAAGATGATAGCCCTGTCTATATGGAGTTTCGTAATAAGTCGAAAGTCATCAATTATGATGAAGAACTGATTGTGTTGTTTTTCTCTGTGCTTGACTATCTGCATGACAAGTATCATTTCCGTATTTTAAGGAGTGTGAACTATCAGACCTGTCCAAAGGATGTTGAGAAATTGATAGAATCGGGCAAAGGAACACGACTTCTGAGGAGCATCAGAAGAAAGTATTTCAAGGATGAACTGGTGAAACTTTGGAATCTGCTTAATGTGTTCTTCAAAAAGGCTCAGGATATGAAGAGCAATAGGACGCATGAAGAGTCGCTGATGGTGAGAAACTTCAATATGGTGTTCGAGGATATGATAGACTCGCTGATTAGCGACGACACCAAAGCCAAAAATGAGAAACTGAAGGATCAACCCGACGGTAAAATTGTTGACCATATTTATCACTATGGTTCGTTGGTGCGTGAAGACGAAATCTATTATATTGGCGACAGCAAATACTACAAGGAGGGACACGACCCAGGCGAGAATTCCATCTATAAACAGTTTACTTACGCCAAGAACGTCATCCAGATGAATATGGATGTGACGGCACCCAATGAGCAGATTGGACGCGGCAATTATTATGATGATACGACGGAAGGGTATAACATTACGCCCAACTTCTTTATCCGCGGAATGGTGAATCCGCTACACCTTGATTATATAGATACCGAACTGGAACAGGAGAAAGGAAAGGACGGGAAACCTGCTGTCGAAAAACGCTGGCATCACCAGAACAGGCTTTTTGATAGGGATACTCTCTTTGTGCTGAAATATAGCATCAATTTTCTCTTTGTTTTGTCTGCTTATGCGTCAGGTAGGGTGGACGAAGCCTATAAGAGTCGTATCCGTGAGAAGTTTAAGAATAATTTGATAGAAGAACTGGAAAGGAAGTATCATTTCTATTTGTTGCAGTCGAGAGGGGATAGAAAAGAAGCCGTTAACAAGCATTTCCGTTTGTTGAACGGAAAGGTGTTTAACTCATTTGAGGACAACCGAATCTTATTGTGCGCCTATGAAAAGGGCAAGCGTGGGGCTATACAGCTATTTGAGCAGATAAGGGATGATTTTAAAGTGATTTGTTACAAGTTAGGTCAGGATATACATGAGGCAATTCAGAATCAGCCTGAGATATCGTTTGAAATAAAGAAAGACCCTGCTATTGCCTTGTTCGTTAGGATGAGTGGTCGCAAGCTGCGTGATGTGCGCGAAGATGAAGATGTTTATAATCTAGTATGGCGCAAGATGATTCTTGAAGATTTGGCCACTAATCCATCAGATATTATCACGGAGTGTCATCATAATTTTGATTTCCAAGATAAATATCCCGGCATGCAGCATGAAGATTGGTACAGGGTTGTAATGGCCTTTATTCGTGATATGCAGACTTGCTATGATTTGACATTGCCAGAAATCTTCAGTCTGTCGGCGTAATAGATGCTATAAGTTAAAAAGTGATAATTGTTTGGTGTTTTGTTCCCGTTTTTGGGAATTTTGCCTTATATTTGCAATAAAAAGCATGACATTCAGATGAAAATAGTCTTTGAAGACACGGACTTGGAAGAACTGATCACTACGGGGCGTAATAGCAAATATAAGAAATACACTCGTAATGCAAAGTTCATGAAGGCGCTCGCCACAGCATATAACTATATGCGACTGGTTGACGTGGCAAGCGACCTGCGAGCAATTTCGTTTCTTCATTATGAGCAATTGGCAGGAACCAATGGAATGAGTTCCATCCGAGTGGTCAACGGAATGGTGGAGCGCATTCTTTTTCGTGAATTTGACGGTGGAATAAGAATAACGGTTTTAAGTTTAGACAATACGCATTATGGCAACAAAAAATGAGAACCCGGCACCCTTCATGGCTGTGCACCCTGGTATGATGATTAAACCAGAACTGGAGGAACGTGGAATCAGTCAGAAGGATTTCGCCAAGATGGTTGGCATTCAGGCTTCGCATTTAAGTGAGGTGCTGAACGGCAAGCGTACGCTTTCTACAGACTTAGCCGTAAAGATAGAGTCTGCCATAGGTCTGCCAGCAAAGGTGCTGCTGTCTGCACAGACGCAGTATGAGTTGGAATCTGTAAATGCTGTAACTGATAGTAAGGAGAAAGAGACTGTTACTATCACCATTCCTGTTAGCGACCGAAATTTGCTTCGTGAAATTGTTCGCAGATTTGGCTGGGCAGGTGTGTTCTAAGGTGTTGTCTTGAACTCTTGCAACTCCTTGAACTTCTTGCAACTCCTAGCAATTGTCTTGAACTTCTTGCAACTCCTTGAACTCCTTGCAACTCCTTGAGCTTATTTGATTCCCCGCTCGTTGAGAGCCTTAGAGTAGCGTTCTGCGTTTTTGAGGTGCTCGGCGTAGGTGACGGCAAAATTGTGTGTGCCGCTGAAATCTTCCTTGGCGCACATGTAGAGGTAGTTGTGGTGCTCATAGTCGAGCACGGCGTTGATGCCGGCTACTGAGGGCACGCGGATGGGGCCCGGGGGCAGTCCTATGTTGGTGTAGGTGTTGTAGGGGCTTTGGGTTTTGAGCATGTATCCCCAGATGCGCTTGAGGTCGAACTGCTTGAGCGCGAACTTGATGGTGGGGTCGGCTTGCAGGGGCATGCCTATTTTGAGGCGGTTGAGGTACATGCCGGCTATCATGGGCTTCTCGTCGTCGTTGGCTGTCTCCTCGTCGATGATGCTGGCCATGGTGACCACCTGGTTTTCGGTGAGCCCGGCCATCTGCGCCTTGGCTTTTCGGTCGGCGTTCCAGAAGTTGTTGTTTTCGCGCTTCATGCGGTCGAGGAAGTTCTCGAGGCTGATGTTCCAGTACATGTCGTAGGTGTTGGGAATGAAGAGGCAGGCGATGGTGGTGGAGTCGTAGCCGTATTTCTGCATCACGATGGGGTCGTTGAGGGCTTGCATCACCTCGGCGCTGTCTATCATGAGTTTTCTGCCCACGGCTGAGGCGAGCCGGTCGAGGGTGCGCACGGAGGGGATGGTGAGGTTGACGGGTGTCTGTATGCCGTTTTTGAGGTGGCGGAACACGGTGAGGGCTCCGTCGCCGGGCTCAATGGCGTAGCGCCCGGTGCGCACGTGGTCGGCGTAGCCGGAGTGGCGCACCAGGGTTTTGTAGCCCGTGAGTGCGTGTGCATTGGCGATGGGGGTGAGCTTGGCGAATACGGAGTCAACGTTGTCGTCGCGGTCGATGCATACGTATTGGGTTTTGTCGCTGGCCGAGAGGTCGGACATGAAATAATAGTAGAGCAGTCCAATAATGACGAGTCCGCAGCCGAGGGCGGGGAGGAGGTATCGGTGGGCGAATTTTTTGTTCATGGGTGTTGGGTGATGGGTGATGGGTGTTGGGTGATGGGGCGGCGTGTGCCGCCTTTTAGTTATGATGGTGCAAAGGTAGGGTAAAAATATGAAAAGGAGAAATGAAAATCCGAAATTCTTTAGCTTGCCGGCTTGGAATGTCAGAAAAATAGTGTATATTTGCACTTATGAAACTCAAGTTTAGCATCGACTACAGCACCATCTGGGGGCAGAGCCTCCATGTGGTGGTGATTTATACGGGTGCCGACGGGCGCCAGAAAAGCCAGAATCTGCTCATGCAGACGCAGGACGGAACGCGGTGGACGGTGGAGACGGCCCTGATGGAGTCGCGCCGCAACCCCGTGCAGTCGTTCAGTTACTATTATCAGGTGGAGGACGGCGAGGGCCAGGTGATGCGCCGCGAGTGGAACATGGTGCCCCGCGTGTATGCGGCCGACAGTACCAAGAATTATGTGCTGCCCGACTCCTGGCGCGACATTCCCCTGCAGTATCATCTCTACTCCGACGCCTGGCTCACCACTACGGGCCGCCAGCGCCCGGAGGCCGTGGAGCCCCAGAGGGTGCCGCTCTACCGCAAGAGCATCGTCTTCCGCGTGTCGGCCCCGCAGCTGCGCAAGGGCGAGTCGCTGGCCGTGTGTGGCAACCATCCCGCCATTGGCAACTGGAATCCTGTGCGCTTTCTGCCCATGACGCATGTGGGCGACTACGACTGGATGCTCTCGGTGAACGCCGACGGCATGCAGCTGCCTCTGGAGTACAAGTATGTGGTGGTGGACGACCGCACGCGCACGCTGAAAGCCTGGGAGGAGGGCGACAACCGCACCACAGGCGACTGCGAGGTGAAGGACGGCGAGGTGCTGGTGCTCTACGGCGAGAGCCTGCGGCTGCGCGAGGACTTGTGGCGCGTGGCCGGCGTGGTGGTTCCTGTGTTCTCGTTGCGGAGCAGCCACAGCTACGGGGTGGGCGACTTTGGCGACTTGCTCCGTCTGACCGACTGGGCCGTGGCCACCGGCATGCGCATGATTCAGGTGCTGCCCGTCAACGACACCACGAGCACCCACAGCTGGACCGACTCTTGAGCAGCTGGGCGAGCTGGCCGACGCGGCACGAATGACGGCCTACAAGCGGCAGCGGCGCGAGCTGAACAGCTTTGCCCATAGCGACTATATGGCGGTTGACCGCGTGAAGAGCGACTATGTGGACGAGATTTTTGTGCAGCAGGGCAGCCAAACCTTGCAGTCGGACGGCTTCAGGCAGTTCTTTGCCGACAACCGGTGGTGGCTGGTGCCTTATGCGGCCTTCTGCGTGCTGCGCGACCGTTACCACACGGCCCGCTTCGCCGACTGGAAAGAGCATGCCACCTACAGCAGCAAGGCCATTGAGGCCTTTTGTGCGCAAACACCCGAGGTGCAGAAAATATTCTACGTGCAGTACCATTTGTGGCTGCAGCTGCGCAGGGCGGCCGAATATGCGCGGAGCAAAGGCGTGGCCCTGAAGGGCGACTTGCCCATCGGCGTTTATCGCGACAGCGTGGAGACGTGGATGCACCCCGACTTCTTCAATATGGACTGCCAGACGGGCACTCCGCCCGACAAGTTTACGCCCAACGGACAAAACTGGGGATTCCCCACCTACCGATGGGAGCAGCCGACGGCTGCACACCACCGCCAGCCTGCTACTATCTACGAGTGGTTCAGCCTGCGTTTCGCCCACATGGAGCAGTTCTTCGACGCTTTCCGCATCGACCACGTCATAGGCTTTTTCCGTATCTGGGAAATTCCGCAGCAGTATGTCTATGCCACCTGTGGCCACTTCTCGCCAGCGCTGCCCATGAGCGAGGCCGAGATAGGGCAGATGGGACTCTCGTTCAGGCGCGACATGATGACGCGGCCCCTCGTGAACGACTATCTGCTGCAGAAGATTTTCGGACTACATGCCCCCTATGTGCGGGAACACTTCCTGACGGCCAAAGCCTACGGACTCTACGACATCAAGCCCGAATACGACACCCAGGTGAAGGTGCTGCGCCATTTCGAGGGGCGAAACGACGAGAACAGCCTGTGGATAAAAGAAGGGCTGATGAGGCTGCTGCAGAATGTGCTGTTCGTGGAAGACCCGCGCCAGGCGGAGATGTATCATCCGCGATTCGGAGCGTACAACGAGCCCGCCTACGAGGTGCTGACGCCTGAGGAGAAAGACGCTTTCATGCGGCTCTATAACAATTATTACTACGAGCGGCATAATGCGTTCTGGGGATTCGAGGCCTATCGCAAGCTCTCACGTCTGCTCTCTGAAACACGCATGCTGGTGTGTGCCGAAGACCTGGGAATGCTGCCTGCCTGTGTGGAACCTACGCTCGACGCCCTGCGAATACTCACCCTGCAGGTGCAGGACATGCCCAAGCAGCACGGCTTTGAGTTTGCACACCTCGACGCCTATCCTTACCGAAGCGTGGCCACTTTCGACACCCACGACATGGCGCCCATGCGGCTGTGGTGGGAGGAAAACCAGGGGCGCACACAACGCTATTATGCCACAATGCTGCAAAAGCAGGGACGCGCGCCACAAACCATGCCCGCCCAGATAGCCGAGGAAATTGTTGCGCGCCACTTGTATTGCTCCTCCATGGTGTGCATGTTCTCGTTGCAGGACTGGCTGGCCATAGACAACACCTTGCGCGGGAAAAACGTGCGCGAGGAACGCATCAACCAGCCCTACGACAGCTACAACCAGTGGTGCTACCGCATGCACATTGGCCTGGAGGATCTGCTCGAGGCCAAACAGCTGAACACGAAAATAAGAACCATGATTTCGCGGAGCCAACGAATGGAGAAAGAATAAGCTTGGTGGTTGAAGAATAGCGAAGGAAACAAAAGAATGAAAGAATACAGCACTTATATTTTCGACCTCGACGGAACGTTGCTCTCCACGCTCGACGACTTGGCCGCCAGCACCAACTACGCTCTGCGCACCTTCCACTTGCCGGAGCGCACCATCGACGAAGTGAGGCGGTTTGTGGGCAATGGCGTGCGCAAACTCATGGAGCGCGCTGTGCCCGAGGGCGAGCAGCACCCTGAGTTCGAACAGATATTAGACACCTTCCGGCAGCACTATCTGGTGCACAGCCTCGACGCTACTTGTCCTTACGAGGGCATTGTAGAGGTGTTGTCGGCTCTTCGCCAGCGTGGAAAGCGTGTGGCCGTGGTAAGCAACAAATTCTATGCGGCAACGGCGGAGTTGTGCCGTCACTTTTTTGGCGACATGGTGGAGGTGGCCATTGGCGAACGCGAGGGAATACGCAAGAAACCTGCCCCCGACACGGTGCTGGAGGCTTTGCGGCAGTTGGGCGTTGGAAAAGAGGGGGCTGTGTATGTGGGCGACAGCGAGGTGGACTTAGAGACGGCTAGCAACTGCTCGTTGCCGTGCATCAGCGTGTTGTGGGGGTTCCGCGACCGCGATTTTCTCTTGGCCCATGGTGCCACAACCTTCATCAGCAGTCCGGCAGAACTGCTGGATGTCAGTTAAATAGAACAAAAGAGTGAGGGAGAGAATCGGTGGGAAGTGGGAGAGAGTAGGCGGGAAGTAGGAGAGAGCAGGAAGGAAGTAAGAGAGAGTAGGAAGGAAGTGGGAGAGAGCAGGAAGGAAGTGGGGGATAGTAGGCTGAAATCTTGAGCGGATATAAAAACAGAAAACCGCCAAGTCTGTGACTTGACGGTAATTCTCTCTTTTTTTCGTTCTAGCTTTTGGCTTACTCAGCAGCAGCAGTATCAACAGCAGCAGTGTCAGCAGCAGCCTCAACGGTGTCAACAGCAACGGTATCGGGCTCGTCAACGGGGGCAGGAGCTGCCTTCTGGTCTGTGCAAGATGCGAAAGAGATAGCTGCAATAGCTACGAACATTAAAACTAATTTTTTCATTTTCTTTGCTTTTTAAATCTGTAAAACAATCATTTGTTTATTAAAACGTTGCAAAGGTAAGTATTTTTTTAATACGTTGTTCTTTTTTTTAGGACTTTTTTTAGGCCCTTTTTGTAACTTTTTTGCAAAGTGCTGAAAATCAGCGAATTATTAATATTAAAATAATGTTAAATTCTGCGCGGATGCAAAATTTTCCTATAAAATCGTCATTTTTGCTATAATTATTGTACCTTTGTGGGCGTAAACAATGGTGCGCTGACAGGCTTTCTGCAGGCTCGTATCGGGTACACCTTATATTATATATATAGACCACCTTTATTATAGAAAGAGCACATGATCAATTTTCCGGCCTTTCAGGGCAAGACTGCTGCTTATTTCACATTGGGATGCAAACTGAACTTCTCTGAGACTTCTACCTTCGGCAAGATGCTTCAGGACATGGGAGTAAGAACGGCTACCAAAGGCGAAAAGGCTGACCTTTGCCTTATCAATACCTGTTCGGTGACCGAAGTTGCCGACCACAAATGCCGCCAGGCCATTCATCGCATGGTGCGTGAGCATCCCGGCGCGTTTGTTGTGGTGACCGGCTGTTATGCTCAGCTGGAATCAGAGGCCGTAAGTCGCATAGAGGGGGTAGACCTTGTGCTTGGCTCCAACGAGAAAGCCAATCTCATACAGTATCTTTCGGAGGCTTGGAGCCAGCGGCTGGCTGGTGACGATACAAATGCTAATGCGGCCGACGGGACAAAAGACGCTGCCTGGCATGCCGTGAGAACTAAAGACATTAAAACCTTTGCGCCATCGTGCTCACGCGGAAACCGCACCCGCTATTTCCTCAAGGTGCAGGACGGATGCAGCTATTTCTGCACCTATTGCACCATTCCCTATGCCCGCGGTTTTTCGCGCAACCCGTCTATCAGCTCGCTGGTGGAACAAGCCCGACAGGCTGTTGCCGAGGGAGGAAAAGAAATTGTGCTCACAGGAGTGAATATTGGTGATTTCGGACGTACTACTAGCGAGCGGTTCATCGACCTTGTTAAGGCGCTCGACCAGGTGGAGGGCGTGCGCCGCTATCGCATCAGCAGCCTGGAACCCGATTTGCTGGACGACGAGCTGATAGATTTCTGCGCTACCAGCCGCGCTTTTATGCCCCATTTCCATATTCCGTTGCAAAGTGGGAGCGACGAGGTGCTACGGCTGATGCATCGCCGATACGACACGGCTCTTTTTGCGCATAAGATTGAGCTCATCAAACAGCACATGCCCCAAGCATTTATCGGAGTGGACGTGATGGTGGGCTGCCGGGGCGAGCGCCCGGAATACTTTGAGCGTTGCTACACCTTTCTGGAAGGACTCGACGTGACGCAACTGCATGTCTTCCCCTATTCTGAGCGTCCGGGTACGGCTGCTCTGAAAATTCCCTACGTGGTGGATGACAAAGAGAAGAAACTACGCAGCAAACGGCTGTTGCAACTGTCCGACGAAAAGACGCAGGCCTTCTATGCTGCCCACATCGGACAGACGGCCGAAGTGCTGTTCGAAAAAGCACCTCGGGGAAAAGCCATGCATGGGTTCACCAGGAATTACATTCGTGTGGAACTGTCGGCAGCACTCTCTAAAGAAGAGTACGACAACCAGCTGCTGAATGTCAGGCTGGGCGGATTCAATCGCGACAAGTCTGCCCTCATGGCCGAAATCATTTCAGAATGACGAAAGAAAAGAACAAAAGATGAGCGAAACAGAAAACACAAAGCCCATAAAGGTGGCCATTGTCATACTCAACTGGAACGGAGCCAGCATGCTCCGCCAGTATCTGCCTACCGTGTTGAAGTATTCCCGGCAGCAGGCTGAGGTGATTGTGGCCGATAATGCTTCTACCGACGATTCGTTGCAGCTGCTGAGAGAGGAGTTTCCGCAGGTCAGGGTGCTGGTGCTCGACAAGAACTGGGGATTTGCCGAAGGCTACAACAAAGCGCTCCGTCAGGTGGAGGCCGAATACTATGTGCTGCTCAATTCTGACATCGAGGTAACCGAGGGTTGGCTCACCCCGCTCATAGCTTACATGGATGCCCACGCCGACGTGGCTGCATGCCAGCCCAAGCTGCGCTCCATGGCGCATAAAGAGGCGTTCGAGTATGCCGGAGCCTGCGGAGGCTTCATCGACCGCTACGGGTATCCCTTCTGCCGTGGAAGGCTGTTCGACACGGTTGAAACCGACAACGGGCAGTACGACGCTCCCTGCGATGTGCTGTGGGCAACGGGAGCCTGCCTTTTCATTCGTTCGGCCGATTACTGGGCCTGTGGTGCACTAGACGGGCGGTTGTTTGCCCACAACGAGGAGATAGACCTCTGCTGGCGTCTGCGGCTCATGGGGCGGCGTGTGGTGTGTCTGCCCCAAAGCATGGTCTATCATGTGGGTGGCGGCACGTTGCCAAAAGGCAATCCGATGAAAACCTTCCTGAATTTCCGCAACAATCTGACGATGCTCTATAAGAATCTTCCCGACGACGAGTTGAAGCACGTGATGCGTGTACGCTGGTGGCTCGACTATGTGGCCTCCATGAAAATGCTCCTCTTGGAGAGAAACTGGGCTGAGTGCAAGGCGGTTTGGAAGGCCAGGAAAGCTTTTAAAAACTGGCGTGCAGATTTTGCCGCCGACCGTCAGAAAATACAGAATGCCCGTTTGTTAACGAGCATTCCTGAGCGCAAACCTTATGCTATTCTCTGGCAGTATTATGTCAGGCAGAAGAAAAACTTTTCGCAGCTTTAGGCGTTAAAGTGTTAGGCGCTTAAAGTTTTGATAAGGTTCTGCTATACAGCTACTTGCTTTTTGCTTCAGCCCTTACGGGATTGAGCAGCTGCTGTTTCCATTCTTTCAGGAAATCGAACCACTCTTTTTCCGAATGGAAGCCAAACGACTCGTTGTCGCTTCCAAACACCACGTCGTAGTGGAGCGTATTGCCCACGGGTCTCACCACAAATGTGTAGTTGTCTTTTGTGGCGGGCACTTGTCCCACCACGTAGTCGGAAGGTACGCTAATACCCAGGCCCACCGTTTCGCGCTTGTGTCCGGCTGAGTCTTTTTCAGACACGGGCCAGTCGGTACCCCAACATCCGCGCATGCCACGTTTGTCGAAACATTCGGTAGAGTTTTTTACGTTGATGAGTCCGGTGGCAAACTGATATTTGCTGGCATTGGGACTGAAGCTGATGTCTATGGCGCAGTCGCGATGTCCGGCAACAAGCGTGTAGCGTTGTGTCATGTCGATAGGCTCCTGTCCGGCCTGCGGCACCCATCCCTTGGCTTTTACTTCTACAATGGTGCGCAGCGGTCCGCGGCTCACGATGCGTTGGGAGCGTTGCTCCACGTCTTGCACCATGGTGGGCTGCTGGCCGTCCCATCCGCGCAGAGTGCCCACACCGAGGGTGTTGCCCACCCAGAGCACGTCGTCGCCAAAGCCTGCGTCTTTCTGGGCCAGGTCGGGATAAAACTGGGTGTCGTGGAGTTCCAGTCCCTGACGGTATTTGCCATAAATATCTACTGTTTGCCGGTGGTCGAAGTAGATGCGGTAGGCCACCAGTTCGCTTTCGAAAGCCGCGCCATGGTGATGGAGCATCCAGTAGGGGTTCACGCCACGATCGACGGTAAGTTGCGAGATGTAGAGGTCTTGTTTGTTGGTTTCCTTGATTTTTTTGTTGGTGAGCATCATCTCCACATACACCCTGGGCTCATAGCGTCGGGGCGAGCCTTCGACATAAAGCTCCACGTTGTAGGTTTGGCTTTCCTGCGGCCCGATGTCGGCCAGGAAAAACAGTTCGTCCATCAGTCCGTCGCCATTCAGGTCGTCGAGCTGGCTGGGAATTTCCTGTCCGTTGAGCGTGACAAGGGCCGAGCGCACGTCGTGGGTGACGCGGCAGGTGACGGGAGCGTCTTTGCGGGCTATTTGCATGGGGTTGCTCACTTCAACGTCGAATAGGGTCTGTGCCAGGGCTGCCATTGGCATGGCCAGCATGAGCAAGAAAAAAAGTCGGGTTGGTTTCATGTTGAAAGTTTGTTTTTGAGTTTGTTTTTTGCAAAATTACAAGAAATTAGTTTTCTGACCAAGAATTTCGTATTTATTGGCTCGATTTTACCATTTTAAAGTTAAAATGCACTTTTTTACCCCTAAATTTTAATATTTTTAGCTTAAAATTTGGTTAAAAAAGTTTTTTTTAGTACATTTGCATCGTTTTTATGGACAGAATTCGTGGAATAATTCGTTATCTCGTCCTCTTTGTATGTGTGATGGCTTTTTCCAGCTGTGAGTGGAAATTGCGTTCCTCTGAGGATGAAGACAGTCGTGCTACGCGTGTTGAAGTCAACCGCTACGACCGTCTTCAGAGTTTGTATTTGCAGACGGGCGATTTCTCGGCCTTGCAGCAAATGAACACCAACTACTCCATAGAAACACGTACGCTCATTGAGAAAATGCTTCATCTTGGTACGGTTGACGACCCGGAAATCAGCAACAAGTTTTTGAAATTCTATCAGGATACCACCCTTCAGGTGGTTATTGCCGATGCCGAGGCGCAGTATGCCAACATGGAGGATATTAACAAGGAACTTTCCGACGCTTTCGCCCGGCTGCAGACTCAGATTCCCGAATTTCCCGTTCCGGCTGTCTATGCCCAGATAGGCGCGCTCAACCAGAGCATTGTGGTGGGCGAGGGGCTCATAGGCATTTCGCTCGACAAATATCTTGGCGAAAACTATCCCCTTTATCTTCGTTACGACTATTCTCAGCAGCAGCGCCAAACCATGCGCCGCGAATACATTGTTCCCGACTGTATGAGTTTTTATCTCATCAGTCTTTATCCCATGGATAATTACGACGAGCGTTCGCAGATGGACCGCGACCTGCACATGGGCAAAGTGATGTGGATTGTCAATAGGGTGATGACGCGCCAGGTGTTCAGGTCTCGCTATGTGAGCATCATCGACCGCTACATGCATCGCCATCCGAAAGTGTCGTACGAGCAGTTGCTCAAGATGGAGGACTTGTCGTCTATTTATCCCGATACGGCAGCTGTGAAATAAATAGCTGCATTAAGATTTTATTACCGCGTTTTATTTTTCTATTTCCTTATTTTATTTTATTATTTCCTAAGTTTATTCACGTATTTCACGGCGGGAAGTCCGTCGGTCTTCAGTATGTCGGCAAACTGCTGTGGCTTGATGCTGACGGGACCGCGCATAAACTCGGGAATGTTGTAGCTCTTCATCAGCTGCAGGTGGCGGTCGGGCTTTTTGCAGGGGAGCTCGAAAGGTTTGCTGCCTTTGCCTCGGCTGTCAACATGGGCAATAAACGGGCGGGTGAAGCAACCGTCGGTTCGTCGGCTACTGAGTATTACCCATCGTCCGTTGCTCGACCAAGAGTGATAGCTCTCCGTGTCGCGCGAGTTGATTTCCTTCATGTTGCGTGCCTGGCCGGTTTGCAGGTCGAGCAGCCACAGGTCGGCATCGTGGTGCCAGATGTGGAACACGCCGAAGCTGCCCAGCGTGAACATCATGAATCGTCCGTCGGGCGAAATGCGGGGTAGGGTGGCGCTCTTGTCGATGGCAGCAGCATCGAACACCATCTGGCGCTCGCCAAACTGCCGGGTTGAGGGGTCGAACGGTTTGCGGTAAATGCTGTATTTCACGTTGTAGGCCCGTTTTATCACTTCCAGTCCGCGGTCTTTTGCCGAGTCGGCTATTTCGAAATGAGCCGAACAGTAGTAGAGCCAGCGTCCGTCGGGCGACCAGGCTGGAAACACCTCGAACTCGTCCTTGCGGTTTTCGATGTTGGTCACCTCGTTATGGCCGATGTCGAAGGCTATGAGGTCGCTGGCATCATCGAACACCTCAATTTTGTTGGGGTCGGTTGTGTGGAAAGTCTGGTGGGTTGTGTTGGTGCTATAGACGATGAGGTCCTCTGTGGGGTGCCAAGCCGGATAGACACCAGCCGAGAGAATGCTGTCGTTTTTCATGTTCACCTTGCTCAGTTTTCCGTCGATGGCCAAGGCTGTTCCGCCCAGATTCTGGCGGGCGTGAAACTGCATTCGCTTGGGGTTGTAGTTTTGGTAGTGGTGGCAGTTGATGCATTGGCCCTTCTTTTCGGTACTGCAAAGCATATTGTCGTAGATGACGCTCTCGTCGTAGTTCTCCAGACAGCGCTGGTTGATGGTAAGTTCCTCGTAGGTGACAAACGAGGGTGAAATCATTCGGTAGCTGATGTAGGGGTCGATGCTGTCGGGCGATACGTAGATGCTGAAAGGCTTGTAGCGTGTCCATTGGCCCTCGTAGCGGGCGTACACCTCCACGCTGATGGCTTTGCCCTGGGCTGTTTCGGCCATTTTCCGCCAAATCTTGGCGTCGGGCTGGGCTTGCCGGCCGCCGCAGACGTACTCCTGGCCGGCCGCCGTGAATCTTACCACCATGTCCTCTGCCTGCTGGTCCATTTGAAAGGTGAGGGGCGCCATGTTGATGGGGACCGTCACGTTGGTGTAGTCGGGATAAATGCGTGGCAGCTGGTCTGACGGCAGAAAATCTTTGGGTATGCGCTTGCCGCATGCTGCCAGCACTAATACCGTCAGCAAGGCGAGCAATACGTGGTATGGATGTTTTTTCATGTTGCTGGTTGTTGGTTGGGGTTAGGCGATGGTGATGCCCCGCATGAGGAAATACTCAAAGTAGTAGGTGTTGCCAAAGGCGGGATAAAGTCTTTCTCTGACTTGCTCTATGGGCAGGCCTTCGCACTCTTTCAAGGCTCGCATAAAGGCATAATAGGTTTGTTTCACTTCTTGGTTGAACGGAGCCTGCTCCAGGTTCTCGCGATGCTCCAGGTTGCTAAAGAGGAAGGCTGCTTCCTGTATGTGACGCGGAATGCGGTCTTGCGGATGTTGCCTGACGTAGTTCACAAACCTGGCCCAAAACTGATTCGCATCTTTGGTCCAGAGTGTAGCCAGCAGGGCCTGTTCCTGAAACAGCGGGTCGTTGGAGTCGTGCTTGGCCAGCAGTTGCATCAGGTATTTTTCGCTGAACCCGTTGTCGGAGCCAAAAAAGTTTTGATAGTGCATCATGTGCATAATATTTGCCATCTCTGGTGCTTCGGCCATGCGCTTGGGATTGTTGAGCATGGGGTGCAGCCATTTGGCCCATCGCCCGAAGTAGTGGGTCTTGCCGAGCAGGTCGAGGTATTTGCGCGCCACTTGCCGCTCGCCGTTGAGCATGGCGCAACGGGCCATGTATTGCAGATGCTCGGCTCGCCATCCCGTCTCCACGGCCTCTTCCATACAGAGGCGGTGGCACTCGTTCAGCAGCCCGTAGTTGTAGTAAATGAGATGGCCTGCCACTTGCGACATCATGACCGTAAACGGGGCCTTGCTCTTTTTCGAACCGCCTGGAAAGTTATACATGTCATCGCCCTGACGCCCTACGCGCGACAAAGCCAAATTGCGCATCATCACCACGGCGCGTGTGGGTTCGTCGTCTTGTTGCATAGCCTCGTTGAGGGCTCCCACCCAGTCGAGCCGCTCTATGCAATGTTGCATGCTGAGTTCGCGATGGAAATTCTCGTCCTTGAACCAAAAGCAGCCTGTCACCACGGCCAGCGCCACCACGGCCACACCCTGCAAAGCCATGTTGCGCCAACCGGCAGCCCATTTCGACAATTTTTCCGAGTTTTTTTCAGCCGTTTTGCCCATGTTCTTTTCTGCCGTTATGTCCGTAGTCGGCCTGTAGAACAAGGTCATGGCCAAATAGTAGGCGGCGAGCAAATAGAAGGGTATGTAGTACTGATGATATTCCTCGTGGAAAATGTAGATGGGCAAGGCGGCACAATAAATGTTGGCCAGGCTGGTTTGATAGAACACGTAGCGGTAGTACATCAGTGGCACAGCTACGGCTGCCACCAGGGCCACTACCGTCACCAGGGCGGCTGCGCCTCGGTTGTTGCCTGGCCGCCAAACCCACGCCCCCATGAGTAAAGTGGCGGCCAGCGCATAAATACCCATCAGGGGGTAGCCCACTATCATGGTGAGGGCAACAAACATCGAGCGCCACAACATAGTTTTAGGCACCCGGCTGAAGGCCCAGAGCAGGGCCACGGCTGCCGTTGTGCCAATGGTGGCCACGAAGAAGTAGCCGCGCAACTTCATCACGTAGAGCCAGTAGCCCGCGTCCATGTCTGCCACCACAAGCAGGGCCACCGGTACAAGTGCGAGCACGCTCCAGCTTGCGCGAATGGCAAACGTGCGTCGGGTGAGCCACATCAGTAGCCACCACCACGCGCAAAGCAGTCCCACGCCCAACCAAGGCTGGAAAAAGAATTGGGTGAAGAATGTGCCCAGCCAGCTAAGCATGCCGCCTGGCACCACCATCTGCTCTTTGAAAAAATCAGAGGTGTAGAGAAAAAGGTTGAGCTGTTGCACTTTCCACAACAGGTCGCGCTCCCAGACAAGCATGGCCACAGCCACAACCAGCAACGGCACGAGTCCAAAAAGCAGGGTGGGCGCAAACTTCGCATTTGCCCTGAGATGGAGGTGCCTGGATATGGATAAGTTTGATTTGGAGTTCATCAGTTGGAATTATTTGTTCGCTGATGCAAAGGTACATATAATTTTTTACAATCAGAATGATTTTATTTTTCTTTCTGATTGTTTCGCACAATTTGTTCGCTTGATGGCTTTGTAGAGAGAATAATTGGTTTGGGAGTCTCAAATCTCAAATCTCAAATCTCAGTTATAATAAAAGGACACTATCTACTTTGCCACCGCCTCTATTATTCTATATAACTTATTAATAATCAATTATATATATAATATATATAGTATAGATATCGAGTTGAGGGGGTACTTTAAAAAGAACTGAGACAACTGAGATTTGAGATTTTGATAAGCTATGTTTTGAAAATTATGAAGCTAAATTACTGTAAATCAGTTTGTTACGTTGTTTCTGACAGCACAGCCCTACAATCTCAAAGCCTTCCAGAGTCACAGATATCTGCAATTTTTTCCTCTTAAAGGCCTCAAAAAGCATGCTTGAGACGCTAAAAATACAGTAAAACCAATAAAAAACAGAAGTCTTTCGCAATAAAAAAGAAGTCCCCCTGTGCACTTTTCTCACCCCAAATTGCCATAAAAGGGGGTGAAGAACGCACAGGGGGAGGTGAAAAACATAAAAACTGAGACAAAAACGCTCCAAATGTGCTCTTATTTCCTCAGTATTTTGCGGTTATTTGAGATGATGATGCCCGAATACCGGGGGGTGGTTATGGGTACGCCCGAGACGGAGTATTCCTTAGTCTGAGGGTCATTGGTGGTTGGGTGCAACGGAGCAGAAATGCCTGCTGTGCTTTTTCTCGTGAGGTAGATTTTCGAGATTCTCAGCGTTCCTGCTGCTGCGGCTTGTAGGGCCACCTGAGTGACATGCGTCACGTCCTCGTTGGCAAAGTTCAGCTCAATCTTGTTGGCGCCTGCCGGAGCAGTACCTGCGATTCTTTTATCGGTGGCGGTCATGATGAGTATCTGCGTATTCATAGTGGTTGGCTCGGCAAACTCGAATACAATCTTCTCGTAGGGCGACCAGTCAGCATCACCCAGCCAGCAGGATAGTCCACCCCATTGTACGGCGTTGAAGATGATTGTTCCGTTGTTGTCGGTCGTCATGCTTTCTGCGGGATTCCACAAGCTGGTGAAACGGGTGGTCATGTCGATAGGCTCGTTGACATCCACCTGAGGCACTTCGTCCTCGTCGATGTCGGCCTCGATGCCCAGCACACCGAGAGCTTCCTTGGCGTAGCGGCGGCCCAGTTTGCGGTAGCCTTGAGAATCGAAATGCAGGTTGTCGCTCTGTAGCGTACATCCGGCCGACGACACTACGTGGGCAGTCGGTATGACGGAGGGCAGCCGGTCGATGGTGTTATTGGCTGAAGCGCATCTGCCCTTTTGGTCAGCATGCCCCACCTCTCCAGCTATGAGAGGCACGTCCTCGGCCTTCAGGTTAAGCTCGCTGAGCATGTACTGGTAAACCTTTTTCACCTTTTCGAGCCAGGTGTTGTTGTAAGCGTCGGTTTCGCCCTGATGAAGCAGAATGCCCTTGATGACGCCGCTCTGCTGCGCCTTCTTGGCACACTCCATGAGGCGCCCCAGAGGATTACCGCCATAAGCGTTTACGGCGCTTATCTGCCAGGTTTCGGTCATGGCCGCCACGTTGGCCTTCCATCCGTCGGGGTCGAAGAGGTCTATGGCAACACCGCCGATAGCCACCATTACCACGCCCACGCGCTTACCCTCGTCGAGGTTGGCCACCATGGTGCGCCCGAAATAGTCGGCAGGACAAAGGTTTGTGCTGCATCGGGCAAGGGGCGGCACGGCGCGATACCACTCGCCCTGCTTGCGGGTTCCGCAGTCGAGTGTTGACATCATCTGGAAGCGGGCATCGGGAGTGAGGTCGCAGTCCTCAATGGTACCTTGGCCCTCCATGTTGCTTTGGCCGAAACACAGGTAAATGTAGAAGTTGGGGTCAACTTCAGCTCTGGCGTTGGTGCTGAAAAGTGTGCAGGCCAGCGTCAGGGCAACGATAATAAATTTTCTTTTCATAATAAATAGTTTTGGTAATTACTAGATGTCTTTCGTCTTTTTTGTCCTGCAAATATACACATCTCCGCGCGAAACGGGCGCATCATGGTTTCTCTTTCGTTGATATTTTAATCTTTTTTGTCTTAATACTTAATACGCTCCAAGCGCCTCGTCATACGACAGTAGTTTATAAAGCTTGAAGCAGAAAGGGAGGAAACAGCTCGTGCGGCATCTTATTGATTGGCATATCCCACAAGGCTCCACGTGCGCGCACCTGTACCTTTATAATATACCAGCGCCTGATAGCGGTTTTCCGTTTGGAAGAAGTTGCCTTCCGAGGGCAGCGGCGTATAGTTGCCCGTGGCCGATTGTGGCAGCAGGTACTCATACGAGTAGTAGCCTTGCTTCAGCAGTATGGTGGTGTGCCAAAGCTGCGTTTCCTCGTCCCATTGCATGTTGTATTGGCTATGATCGTAGTCGTTGGTCCAGTCGCCGTTCACCACCGGACAGTATTCCGTGCTGGGCGCTTTTAGCGTGAAGTGTACTTTGATGTAGTCGCACGTGTAGTTCACTTCCGAGTTGTCGCCATTTCGAATCAGGAAGGCTCCGTTGGCATCCTGATCGGTAAGATAGTTGGGTCGTGGCTCGTCAACAAAGAGCCAGGCGTTGAACAGCTCGCCGTCCCATCGCATGCGCTCTACGCCCAGGGCGTTGCGGTCAACATCCAGAATCTCAAACTTGCGGTACTCATTGCCCGCCTTAAATATCAGCTCTTTGTTGTGGCTCCACTCCAGTCCGCGGTCGTTGCGCAGATTGGGTCGCACATTGTTGCGCACATCCTGAATGCAGTTGTTTCCGTTTTTCATGACGATCGTATAGATTTGCTCGTCGGGATTGGTCACGCGCACATTGTTGTAATTCAGCGTCATGCCCACCTGCTGATGCTCGCCATTGTAGTCGATGTCGGTATTGGTGTCAACCGTGAGCCCCACGCTCATCAGCGGTTCCACCACGTAGAAAAGAGCCTCGAGCACACACTCGTCGTCAGCGTCCTCGTCGAACACGCGCAGACGGTAGTTGCCGCTCAGTTTCAGCTGGCAGCGCTCGTTGGGCAAAGCGATGGAGTAGTGGGTGTAGAGCTGGTTAGTGTTGAGCGATTTCTCGTAATCGTCGATGAGCAGGTCGTTGAGTCCCTCCAAATAGTCGCTCTCGAAGATTTCGTCGCTCACGCTTCCGTCTAACTCCAGATGCTCTATGCGGTATTTCATGCGGTGGTAGTCGTGCGAGAGTTCGTCGAATCCCACGTAGAGCCGGTCGTTGGTGCCCAGTTTCATTACCGGCATGGCCATCCAGTTACCGTTGACGGTCACTTGCAACGACTTCACGTTGTCGCTGTAGATGGTATGTGCCGTAGCACGTGTGGGCAATCCCCATGCCAGCAGAGCGGCAAGAAAAGAAAGAGTTACAAAGCGTTTCATAGGCTGGTGGTTGTTTGCATTAAAAACGCAAAAAGACGGACGTTATTGCGTCCGCCTTTCTGCACGATTCATATTTTTCTTCTCTTATGAGCGATGTTCTTACTCGCCTTTTTCCATCTTGGCTTTCAGTTCGGCCAGAGCGTCGATGTCGCCCAGCGTGGTGCCTGCAGCCACATTGGTGATAACGGGAGCTTCCTCCTTCTTGGGCTGGCGGGGCTTGCGGGCAGCCTTCTCTTCCTTAGCCTCCTCGAAGGTGCGGCTGTGCGAGAGAATGATGCGCTTGGTCTCCTTGACAAACTCAATCACCTTGAACTCGAGCTCCTCGCCCTGCTGGGCCTGTGTGCCGTCTTCCTTCACCAGGTGCTTGGGAGTAGCAAATCCCTCGCCCCCCTCGTTCAGGGCGATAACAGCACCCTTGTCGAGCAGTTCGGTCACCTTGCCGGTGTGAACAGAGCCGGGTGTGTAGAGTGTCTCGTAAGTATCCCAGGGATTGTCCTCGAGCTGCTTGTGGCCAAGGCTCAGACGACGGTTCTCCTTGTCTATCTCGAGCACCACAACGTCGATTTCTGCACCCTGCTGAGTGAACTCTGAGGGGTGCTTCACCTTCTTGGTCCAAGAGAGGTCGCTAATGTGGATGAGTCCGTCAACACCTTCCTCAAGCTCTACGAAAATGCCGAAGTTGGTGAAGTTGCGCACCTTGGCGGTGTGCTTCGAGCCAACAGGATATTTCACCTCAATGGTCTCCCATGGGTCTTCCTTCAGCTGCTTGATGCCGAGGCTCATCTTGCGCTCGTCGCGGTCGAGAGTGAGGATAACGGCCTCAACCTCGTCACCCACGTGCATGAACTCCTGAGCAGAACGCAGGTGCTGGCTCCACGACATTTCGCTCACGTGAATCAGACCTTCTACGCCAGGAGCAATCTCTACGAATGCGCCATAATCGGCAATCACTACTACCTTGCCCTTCACGTGGTCGCCCACCTTCAGCTCGCTGTCGAGAGCCTCCCATGGGTGCGGAGTGAGCTGCTTCAGACCAAGGGCGATGCGCTTCTTCTCGTCGTCGAAGTCGAGAATCACTACGTTGATCTTCTGGTCGAGCTGAACCACCTCGTGCGGATCGCTTACGCGGCCCCAAGAGAGGTCGGTGATGTGGATGAGTCCGTCCACACCGCCCAGATCTACGAATACGCCGTAGCTGGTGATGTTCTTGACGGTTCCTTCCAGAATCTGACCCTTCTCCAGTTTGCTGATGATTTCGCGCTTCTGAGCCTCGAGCTCGGCCTCGATGAGGGCCTTGTGCGATACCACCACGTTGCGGAACTCCTGGTTGATTTTCACCACCTTGAATTCCATGGTCTTGCCTACGAACATGTCGTAGTCGCGTATGGGGTGAACGTCAATCTGGCTGCCGGGCAGGAATGCCTCGATGCCGAATACATCGACAATCATGCCACCCTTGGTGCGGCACTTGATGAAGCCCTGAATCACATCCTCGTTCTCGAGGGCTGCGTTCACGCGCTCCCAGCTCTTGCTCAGGCGAGCCTTCTTGTGAGAAAGCACCAACTGACCCTTCTTGTCCTCGGCATTCTCTACATACACCTCAACCGTGTCGCCCACTTTGAGGTCGGGATTGTAACGGAACTCGCTGGCGGGGATGATACCGTCGCTCTTGTAGCCGATGTTCACGATTACTTCCTTCTTGTCAACGCTAATCACCTTGCCGTCAACCACCTGATGGTCGGCTACCTTGTTCAGCGTCTCGTCATAAGCCTTCTGAAGGTCTTCCTTGCTGATGCTTACACTTCTGCCATTCTCGAATTCTTCCCAGTTGAAGTCTTCCAATGGTTGTACGTTCTTAAAATTTGACATAAATGTTTAAAAATTAAATGGTTTGAAATTAATAAAGTTAGACTTTATGTGAATAGTTCCCGCGCGTATGCGCGAAATCGGCTGCAAAGGTACTACTTTTTACTGACTTAGCTTTGCTCCTTGTGGCAGAATTTTTCTTTTTCAGTCAGTTTTTAACACTTTTTGTGCTTCATCCGTGTGCATTTTTAAGCTAAACCAATATAAATGGAGCTGAAAATGGCTTTTTCTTGCAAAAAAACGAGTAGTTGGGAGATAATTTTTCAGGCAAGTTCCGACAGTTCGAGCCAACGCATGCTCTTCTCGTCGAGTTCTTCTTTGAGCAGGGGCAGGCGTTTGCTTTTTTCGGTAAGTTGTTCGATGCTGAGCGTGCCGCTGCAGAGTTGCTCCTCCAGAAGTTTCTGCTCGGCTTCGAGGGAGGCGATGTCGGCTTCGAGCTGTTCAAACTCTCGTTTCTCTTTGTAGCTCATGCGGCGTTTGTCTGTCTGAGTACTTGCTGGGCGGCTGACCGTTTTCTCGGTAGGCCGGTTTTTGGGACTTCCGGATTCTTGAGTTGCCTGTTTCGGTTTGAGAGCTGCCCATTGGCGGTACTGAGTGTAGTTGCCGGGGAAATCCTGCACACGTCCCTCGCCGTGGAACACAAGCAGATGGTCAACCACTTTGTCCATAAAGTAGCGGTCGTGGCTCACCACGATAACGCATCCGGGAAAATCGGTTAGGTATTCTTCGAGTATCTGCAGGGTTTGTATGTCGAGGTCGTTAGTGGGCTCGTCAAGCACCAGGAAGTTGGGGTTTCGCATGAGCACGGTACAGAGATAGAGCTTGCGTTTTTCGCCTCCGCTGAGTTTGTACACATAGTTGTGCTGCTGTTCGGGGGTGAAGAGAAAGTGCTGCAGGAATTGTGAGGCGGTCAGGTGGCGTCCGCTACCCAAGTCGATATATTCGGCTATGTCGGTAACGATGTCGATAACTTTCTGCTGCTCATTAAATTGCAGTCCTTCTTGCGAGAAATAGCCGAATCGAACTGTTTCGCCTATATCGAAGCGTCCGCTGTCAATAGACTCTAGTCCGAGCAGCATTTTGATGAAGGTCGATTTGCCTGTTCCGTTGCTGCCCACGATGCCCATTTTCTCGAATCGTGCAAAGTTGTAGTAGAAGTCTTTCAGGATGACGGTGGTGCTGGCGTCGGTCTGGTAAGCTTTCGAGATGTACTGGCACTCGAATATTTTGCTGCCTATATAGATGTTGCTCGACTTGAGCCGCATTTGCCTGTCTTCGAGCCGCTGTTTGGCCACTCGCTCAAGTTCGTAGAATGCTTCTTCGCGGTAGCGTGCTTTGTGCGAGCGTGCTTGTGGTTGTCTCCTCATCCAGTCTAGTTCACGGCGGTAGAGGTTGTTGGCGCGCATGATTTCGGCCCGGCGATTGTCTATGCGCTCCTGCCGCTTTTCAAGGTAGTAGGCGTAGTTGCCCCGGTAGGTGTAGATCTGGTGGTCGTCGAGCTCGAGTATGGTTTGGCAAACTCGGTCAAGGAAGAAACGGTCGTGCGTAACCATGAGCAGCGAGCGGTTGCCTCGGCTCAGGAATCCTTCGAGCCACTCTATCATCTGCAGGTCGAGGTGGTTGGTGGGCTCGTCGAGGATGAGAAAGTCGGGCTCGGTGATGAGTGCGTTGGCCAGCGCCACGCGTTTCTGCTGTCCTCCGCTGAGCTGGCCCATAGGCTGGTTCAGGTCGGTGATTTTCAGCTGGGTGAGTATTTGCTTGGCGCGGAGAACTTTCTCTTCTTCACCCTTGTGGTTGAAGCATGCGTCGAGTACGGATTCTTGCGGGTCGAAGTGGGGCGACTGGGGCAGATAGCCCACGCGCAGGTCGCGGCGGTAGATAATGTCGCCGCTCTCGTAGCCTTCGTCTCCGGTAAGAATGGAGAGAAGGGTGGACTTTCCAGTACCATTCTGGGCAATAAGGCCCACGCGTTGCCCCTCGGCTATGCTGAAGCTGATGTTGTTGAAGAGTTCTTGCGCGCCGAATCGCTTTGTAAGGTTCTGTACGTCGAGAATGGGTGAGGGCATGGGTGAGTTTTTGTTTTATATCTCTTCCGATTCTTCGGCTTTCATTTTCTGGTTGATGCTATCGATGTAGTCGAGCAGCTCGTCGCGTCCGATTTTCTTTTCGGCGCTAGTAATGAAGAAGGGCGGCAGCTCTTCCCATGTTTCCAGCATTTTCTGCTGGTAGGCTTCCACGTTCTCGCGTATCTTGGTGCTTGACAGTTTGTCGGCCTTTGTGAAAACGATAGAAAAAGGAATGCCCGACTGTCCGAGCCAGTCGATGAACTCGCGGTCGATGAGCTGCTGCTCGTGCCGGATGTCGATGAGTACAAAAACGTTGG
This sequence comes from uncultured Prevotellaceae bacterium, assembly GCA_900315565.1. GTDB lineage: Bacteria > Bacteroidota > Bacteroidia > Bacteroidales > Bacteroidaceae > Prevotella. The sequence continues at coordinate 27,808 of OMZS01000008.1, forward strand.
CCAGCTGTTGGCGTTGCAGAATGTAGGAGCTGATCATCTGTTCGAGTTTCTTGCGCTCGGTTTTGCTTCTCTTGGCAAATCCGTAGCCGGGCAAATCTACCAGATACCACTCGTTGTTGATGATAAAGTGGTTGATGAGCAAGGTCTTGCCAGGGGTTGACGAGGTCTTGGCCAGGTTCTTGTGGTTGCAAAGCATATTGATGAGGCTCGACTTACCAACATTCGACCTTCCGATGAATGCGTACTCGGGTTTGGTGTCGGCTGGGCATTGTGACACACTAGAATTGCTGACGACGAAAGCTGATTTCTTGATTTCCATGAGCCTTTGATATATTTTTGTCGGCAAAATTACGTAAAATCTCTGAAAAAACCGTAACTTTGCACCACGAATCTGCAAATACGGAGAGAAGAAGGCTTGTAGGAGCATGTTTCTTTGTGCCTCTTTGCCAAACAAATTATTAAGATAATAATGATACAACAATATCCCTCGCAGCTTTTAGAGCGTGCCGTGGCCGAATTTTCGAAGCTTCCAGGAGTGGGGCGTAAAACGGCTCTGCGACATGTGCTCCACATGCTCCGTCAGGACGAAGACGAGGTGGTGCGTTTTGCTGAGGCTGTCGTAAGGCTGAAAAAGGAGGTGAAGTATTGCGAAAAATGCCACAACATTAGCGACACCGACATTTGTCCTATTTGTGCTGACCAGCGGCGCGACGGCTCTACGGTGTGCGTGGTGGAAAGCATTCAGGACGTAATGGCCATAGAGAACACCCAGCAGTATCACGGGCTCTACCATGTGCTAGGTGGCATCATCTCACCGATGGACGGCATAGGCCCTGGCGATATAGAAATCGACTCGCTTGTAAGCCGTGTGGAGGCGGGTGGGGTTGAAGAGGTGATTCTGGCGCTTAGTTCCACCATGGAGGGCGACACCACCAACTTCTACATCTTTCGCCGGCTGATGCATACCGATGTGCGTGTGAGCGTCATAGCGCGCGGCATTAGTGTGGGCAACGAAATAGAATATACCGACGAGGTGACGCTAGGGCGCTCCATTCAGAACCGAACTCCATTCAAGAGTTAGAAGGAATAATCGAAGATAAAGTAGTATAGAAAATGCAAAGGACTCAACAAATATTAAGGAGTATTTTTGTCGCGACGTTGGTGGTTGCGGCTCTCATAGTGCTGCTCTTCGAAACCAATATCGTCGAGGCTGGTGCTTTGGCTGGCAATGAGAACCTTGAGTTTGTGGTTCTTTCGGTGGTCGAGTTGGTTGTTATCTGTTCCATTCCGCTGGCCTTGCGCCTGTTCAAGTTCAAGGGCGTTCGTCGCCAGTTGATAGACCAGCCTGCCCAGAAACTTCTCGCATGGGGCACGTTGCGCCTGCTTATGCTGTCGGTGCCGCTTGTGGCCTGCGTGCTGCTCTACTATTTGTTTTTCATGGAGGCAGCTTTTGGCTATCTGGCCATCATTCTTGCGTTGAGCATGATGTTTGTGTGGCCATCAAAGGACAGATGTGAGGCAGAGACTACCGATGTGACGAGCCCGCAACCTCCCGCCGATACCTCCGACACAAAAGAAGCATGAAACTAAGCGTAGTCATTGTAAACTATAATGTGCGCTACTATCTTGAGCAATGTCTGGATAGTGTGCTGAAGGCCACGAAAAACATCGAGGCCGAGGTGTTAGTGTTCGACAATCATTCGAAAGACGGGTCGGTGGACTATCTGAAGACCCGCTTTCCTCAAGTGCATTTCATTGAGAGCAACCACAATCTGGGTTTTGCTCGGGGTAACAACGTGGCCATACGACAGAGTCAGGGCCAATACGTGCTGTTGCTCAATCCCGACACCTTTGTGGGCGAGGATGTATTGGCCGATACGCTTGCCTTTATGGAAGCTCATCCCAAAGCGGGTGCGCTGGGGGTAAGAATGCTGAAGAATACGGGCGAGCCAGCACTAGAGTCACGGCGCGGACTGCCTTCGCCCATGACGGCTTTCTACAAGATGTGTGGTCTTTGCGCGCGTTTTCCCAAAAGCCGCCGTTTCGGCCGTTACTACATGGGCTATCTGCCTTGGGACAAGCCCGCCCAGATAGAGGTGGTAAGCGGCGCTTTTTGCCTGTTGCGCCGCAAGGTGCTCGATGATGTGGGTTTGCTCGACGAAGATTTCTTTATGTACGGCGAGGACATCGACCTCTCTTACCGTGTGCTCAAGGGCGGTTATGAAAACTGGTACTTCCCTGCCAGCATCATGCATTACAAAGGCGAGAGCACCCAGAAATCATCGTTCAGATACGTGCATGTGTTCTATGATGCCATGCTCATTTTCTTCCGCAAGCACTATAGCCATCTCAACATTCTCATCACTTGGCCCATCAGACTGGCCGTACTCTTCAAGGCCACCATGGCTCTCTTTGGTATGATGGCAGAGCGCGGACGCAAAGCCGTGGGACTGGGTGTCCGTAAACGCAGCCATGAACCTGAATATGTGTTTGTGGGAAGCAAACAGGCTTGCGATGCCTTTAGCCAGCTGGTGAAGAAAAAGGGACTCTCTGCCCGCTATGTTGAAGGTGACAGCTGCTCGCTTCCCGATGGTCACCACGGCCAGGTGGAACTCGACAAAACGCGCCGCATCATCAATATAGTATATGATACTGAGTCCTACACTTACGGCCAGATACTTGAACTCTTTTCACGCCAGCCCAAGCCGTATGTTCAGCTTGGCACATTCAGCCGGCGCAACAATATCATCATTACTTCTGAGGAAATACTGAAATGACACATCACCCCGAAGATTTGCCATGTGTAAGGCTACGGGCCATGGAACCCGAAGACCTGGAACTGCTCTACACCATCGAAAACGATACGCAACTCTGGTGTGTGGGCACGGCCAATGTGCCTTACTCGCGCTTTGCGCTTCGTCAGTTCATTGAGCAGCAGACTGGCGATATCTACACCGACAAACAGGTGAGGCTTATAGCCGAAAACGCTGAAGGCGAGGTGGTGGGAATGGCCGACCTCATCGGATTCAGCCCTGCCCACATGCGTGCAGAGGTGGGAATCATTATTTTGAGCAGACATCAGGGTAAAGGCTACGCTACGGCTGCTCTCTGCCAGCTGGAGCATTACGCGCGCACCTTTTTGCGCCTGCACCAGCTATATGCCATAGTAGCCAAGACGAACAGCTCGTCGGAGCGTTTGTTCAGCCGACGGGGATTTTCTGTCAGCGGCACGCTTTCACATTGGCTTTGTCTGGCTGACGGATTTCACGACGCGCTGCTCATGCAGAAAATTCTCGACGAGTAACGAAAAGCTTCCCCCGTGGAAAAGTCCTGTTTTAAAAAGCTCTGCGCAAAAAAATAAGAAAAAAAGCGGGAAATATTTTGGTAATATAAAAATTATTCATACCTTTGCATCCGCAAATCGGAACAGTACCTTGTGAGGGTGCGTTAGTTCAGTAGGTTAGAATGCCTGCCTGTCACGCAGGAGGTCACGAGTTCGAATCTCGTACGCACCGCTACTGCTGATTCCGATTGGGTGCGTTAGTTCAGTAGGTTAGAATGCCTGCCTGTCACGCAGGAGGTCACGAGTTCGAATCTCGTACGCACCGCTTTCAAGGTAACTTGAATTGTTCCCCACCAAAAGAAGAAAGAGCCCTCCCCAAAAAGGAAGGCTCTTTCTTCTTTCTCTCTATATACACAATTCTCCGCTTTCAGCCTCACATGCCTTGGTCGGGAGTAAAGAGGTCGTCTATCTCGTTGATTTCGTCATCGTCGAACCATTTGTTCAGGCGTTCCTTGGCCTTGTCCTTCACGTCGTCAGACACGTTGCCCCAAATTTTGTTGAGCACAAAGAGCAGTACGGCCATGTCGTCACCAAGTCCCGCTATGGGAATGGCATCGGGAATCACGTCGAGCGGGCTGATGAGATAGCCCAAAGCACCAATGATGATGGCCTTGTCCTTCACCGAAATCTTGTCGCTCTGCAAAGTGTAGTAAAGTATCAGGGCGGCATAGACAAGTTTCGAGCCCGCGCGTTTGGCTATGCGAGAAATCTTCTCAACAAAATCGCTTTGCGTGAATTTGTTGGCGTATGACATGAAATCGGGTAATTCCATAAGCAGCAATCATTAAAAACAAACCTAAACAGGCCACAAAATTACGAAAATCTTTTTTTTCTAGCAAATAAATTTTGATTTTACATACTTTTCATGTATTTTTGTTGCCGAAAAAAACAAACAAATAACAAACCGAAACACTTTTTAGCTTATGGACTCTCAAAATAACGAACGCCTCGAAGCTGCCAAAAGCAGGGCAAAAGTGATGGGCGTGCTTTTCATTATTCCTGTTTTCATCATCTCTGTGCGCAAGGATGCGGCCGACCTGCTTTTCGTGGCTGTTGCCTTGGGTGCTCTCTTGGCCGGAGCCTATTGGGCCTTCATGCAATGGAAAGACAAACGCGACGCCCGCCGCGAAGCAGAAGAGGAGGGCAGCGACAATACTGTCAACTGACCAACAATTAACACAAAAATGAGAACCAATATCCATCCTATTATCAACGACTTATGTGGCAAACTCTGCTCGTCATTGCTGTGGTGGCCGCAGCCTTCGGATATGCCGGATTCAGGCTCTATGAAGCGATTCGTCAGACCGACGATCCTTGCCGGCATTGCCAAGGGTGTGCGCTCAGCCATGCGAAACGCAAAATAGAGGCAAGCAAAAAATCTTGTGAAAAATTTGGCAGAACCAAATAAATACATTACCTTTGCATCCGCAAACCGAAAAGGGTGCGTTGGATGAGTGGCTTAGTCAACGGTCTGCAAAACCGTCAACGGCGGTTCGAATCCGCCACGCACCTCAGAAGTAAGAAAGGTAAAAAGGTTTAGTTCCTGCGAGAGAGTCTCTTGAGACTCTCTTTTTTGTTGTCCTCCAGCGTGAAATGTCCTAGTTTCGCAGGTGCTGGTTGAAAAAAATACGAATAAAGAATGTGTTTTCGTCAGAAAAGTGTAATTTTGCAGAAAGTAATCACCAAAAGGCAAGTGAAATGAAGAAATTAATCCTTTTTTGTGCGGCCATGCTGCTGGCTGCTGTTCAGACGAATGCAGAAAACCTGAAACTACGCGACATTACGGGCGGCTATTTTGCTGCCGAGCAGCTGAGTGCGGTTACTCCCTTGTCCGACGGCGAGAGCTACGCGCAGATAAGTGCCGACCGCAGGCAGGTGCTGCAATACTCGTTCAAGACGGGCAAGCAGACGGGGGTGCTTTTTGACTTGGGCCACACGCAGGGCGAAACCATCAGCTCGTTCGACGGCTATCAGCTGAGCCCCGACGGCAAGCGCATGATTATTCAGACGCAGACGGAGCGCATCTACCGCCGTTCCTATCGTGCTGTGCATTATATCTACAACATTGCCTCGCGCAAGCTGGAGCGCCTGTCAGACTATGGTCCGCAGCAGTCGCCCGTGTGGAGCCCCGATGGCATGCAGATTGCCTTCGTGCGCGACAATAACATATATCTCGTGAAGCTTCTCTACGATAATGCCGAGAGCCAGGTGACGCAGGACGGCAAGCGCAACGAGATTATCAACGGCGTGCCCGACTGGGTGAACGAAGAGGAGTTCGGACTGAGCACGGCACTCACTTTCAATGCCGACGGTACCATGCTCTGCTGGATTCGCTACGACGAGCGGCAGGTGAAAAGCTACCCCTTGCAGCTGTTTCGCGGTTCCAATCCGGCTCGCGACAGCTACAAACTTTATCCTGGCGAGTACATGTATAAATACCCCAAGGCCGGTGAGCAGAATGCCAGCGTGGCCGTCTTCAGTTTCGACATCAAGAGCCGGCAGACGCGCAAGATGGAGTTGCCCCTTGACAACGACGGCTATATTCCGCGCATCGTGGCCACGGCGAATGCCGACCAAGTGCTGCTCTACACCATGAACCGCCACCAGGATGAACTCAGAATCTATGCAGCCAATCCGCGTTCAACGGTCTGCCAGCTGCTTATCAAGGAGAGTGTGCCCAAATATGTAAAAGAGGAGGTGGTGTCGGGCATTATGGTGACCGACACCCACATACTCATGCCCAGCGACCGCGACGGACACATGCACCTCTATCTCTATGGCATCAACGGACAGCTGCAACGCCAGCTCACCCAGGGCAACTTCGACGTGACAGCAGCCTACGGCTACGACGATGCTACGGGTAACACTTACTATCAGGCTGCGGCCAAAAACCCCTTAAACCGCGAAGTGTATGTGGTCAACGCCAAGGGGAAAACCGAGTGCCTCACGCAGAAGGAGGGATGGAACGGAGCCATTTTCAGCAGCAACTATAAATACTTCGTCAACAGCTGGTCGGATGCGAACACTCCCCCTGTGTTTACCGCATGCGACAACGGTGGAAAGCCTTTGGCTACACTCATCGACAACGCCCAGCTGCGCCAGAAACTTGCCGGCTTTGAGCAGGGCAGCAAAGAGTTCTTTACATTCAGGACCTCTGAGGGTGTGGAGCTGAACGGTGTGATGGTGAAACCCGCCAACTTCAGCCCGTCGAAGAAATATCCCGTCATCATGTGGCAATATAGCGGCCCCGGCAGCCAGCAGGTGGTCAACTCGTGGAGCCTTGGCTCCATGGGGCAGGGTGCACTCTACGATAGTTATCTCACGCAGCAGGGCTTCATAGTGGTTTGTGTTGACGGGCGCGGTACAGGCGGGCGTGGCGCCGAGTTTGAGAAGTGCACCTACCTGCGCTTAGGCAACCTTGAGGCCAAAGACCAGGTGGAAACGGCTCTTTGGCTGGGTAGACAAAGCTACGTTGACGCCAGCCGCATAGGCATTTGGGGCTGGAGCTACGGTGGATTCAATACCCTCATGAGCATGAGTGAGGGCCGCAATGTGTTCAGGGCTGGCGTGGCCGTGGCACCGCCTACTGACTACCGCTTCTACGACACCATCTATACCGAGCGTTTCATGCGTACTCCTCAGGAGAATGCCGAGGGCTACGACGACAATCCCATCACTCGCGCCAACAACCTAAACGGCTCGTTGCTGCTCTGCCACGGACTGGCTGACGACAATGTGCACGTGCAGAACACGTTCGAATATACCGAGGCGCTGGTGCAGGCCGACAAGGACTTCAAGATGAACGTTTATACCAACCGCAACCACAGCATCTACGGCGGCAACACCCGCCATCATCTGCTGCGCCAGATAGCTCAGTTCTTTGCCAGCGAAATGAAGTAAAAACGAGGAGAGAATACTTATCATGTAATGATGTTATCCCGACAAAACGCTATAACGAAATATCAAATCAAACTATGCTACTAAAAACAAAATCAATCCTTTTGGCTGTGGCACTAGCTGCGCCCATGGCCTTGAATGCCGCCGATGTGACGGTAAAAGTGAAAAACCCAAGCCACATTCAGCGACAGGAAATCGTGGAAGTTGACGCCCAGGCCGTTCTTAACAAACTGGGTGTGCAGAAAGGCACCAGCCTCGTTGTGAAAAACGCGCTTCAACAAGAAGTGGCTTATCAGCTGACGCACGACGGCAAACTGCTCATCGATGCTGCCGTTCGCCCTTCGGGAACTGCAGAGTTTACGGTCAGCACGGGTAAGCCTCAGCCCATGACAACCTGGGTGTGTGGCAAGCAATACCCCGAACGGGTGGACGACATCGCTTGGGAAAACGACCGCACGGCCTATCGCCTGTATGGCCCGGCTTTGCAGAAGAGTGGCGAAAGGGCGTTTGGCATCGACGTATGGGTGAAAAACACACCAGATTTGGAGGTTGACAAGCGATATGTAACCGAGCTGTCGAACCACGGCCGCATCGTGAAACTCAAAGAGCAGGGCAAAGACAGCGAGGCCTTGGCCGTGGAGCAGGCCACCACATACCACTACGACCACGGCTACGGGCTCGACTGCTACAAGGTGGGGCCGACGCTGGGTTGTGGCGCTCCGGCGTTGCTCGATGGCGATGGCAAGCTCATTCTTCCATATTGTTATAAGGACTACGAGATTCTGGACAACGGTCCGCTGCGCTTTACCGTACAACTGGCCTACAACCCCACCACCATCAACGGCCAGCAGGGCGTGGTGGAGCATCGCATTCTGAGTCTTGACAAGGGCTCAAACTTCAACCGCATGACCGTTTGGTACGAGGGACTGAAAAAGGCCGAAACCTTGGCTGCCGGCGTGGTGCTTCATGCCGAAGACTTGCAAGACATTGAGTTGGGCCGCGACTATGTGGCTTACGCCGACCCGACCGACAATCCCGGCAAACAGAATTTCCAGATTTACGTGGCTGCCCTTTTCCCCAATGGCGTTTGCGCCACCCGTCAGCTGATGAACGACAAGGTGGAGAATAGTTATGCCGGCCATGCCGTTGGCCTGCACCAACTGAATCCCGGCGAGAAATATACCTACTATTTCGGCTCTGCCTGGAGCAAAAACGATGTGCGCACTTTCGGTGAGTGGAACCTGCGAATTAACCAATTCCTCGATGCCCTTCATCGTCCTCTCTGTGTGGAGGTGGAATGAGGCACTGAGCGTAGAATTAGTTTAAGAAAATACTAGAGAATTCAATCGTAACGTCGTGAAATAAAAAAATATCTCACGACGTTATTTTTTTATTACCGTGAGATATTTTTCTATTACCGTGAGATATTTTTCTATTACCGTGAGATATTTTTGTATTTCGTTGCGTCTGAAAAATCTTCTTGGTTTTTCCTAGTATTTATAAAATGTCTGTTGGTGGTGAAAATTGGTAAAACAGTCCGCATACCAAGGTCAGATATTCTGGTATAAGTTCTCCCTTGCTCCATTTTATTTCCAGCCCCAGCAAGTCTTTGGCGGTCTTGCTCATGTCAAAGCCAAAAGCCTCTAGCGATGGACGCACTTTCTCAGGATGTCTGCACGGTTTTCCTTCGATTCTGGCACACGGCCTGCCACCGCAATATGGGCATGAGCCGACAAAACCGAAAGCATAGCCTCCTAGTGATTGTTCCAAATTCAGCAGCTCTTCGTTCATGTCTTTAACAACGGGTTCCATTAAGTCGTTTGCGACGCTAAGTGGCAGCTGTTTGTTGTTGGGGATAATCTTGATGCCTAAAATACGTACTTTCTCATATTTGTAAACCAAAGACAAGGTTTCATCGTCGAAAGGTGGGCACCCATACCGGCGACCATAGTTTTTGCATTGCTGACAGAACTCAATGAAATAATCTGTGCTACGGAACTCTTTGATATAGGTCTTGGCATCTATATCAGCATAATATCTTTCCGTCACACATGTCATGTCTGACGGTCTCGTGATTCTGTTATCCCTTTTTGCTGCCATTATTCTATCACCTCTATATAGAAGCTGAACGGACGGAAACCGTCGTTACAGCTGATCATGGCACTCATCGGGTTTTTCATCCAGCCATCATAGAAATTTCCCTCGCCTCTGGCCAACGATTCCACAAATTCACGCATAGAGTACCATGCAGCCGGGCACATCCCTTCGGGCTGTTCACCGTTCTCAGATATCCATTGCTGCCCCTCACTCACATCGCAAGTGTGTTCGATAGGGTTCTCAAACTTTGCCATCAGGTCGTTATAGACGGTCTGGCGAATGGCGGTAATTCTAACTTTGTTCATTCCGTTTCCTTATACTTCATTTTTTATTGAATGTCTGGAAATATTTCCAAACATCCCCCGTGATACTGCCGACGTATTTCGTCGTCACGCTCCGGTGTTACGTGCGTAGTGGTTGGCTTCGTTGACGTAGAGTTCTGTCTTTTCAGGCACAATCTCCTAAACTATGTTTAAATGGTTCTGCAAAGTTAGCGATTTTGCGGCAGATTTATTAACTTTGCGCCATAGAATTAACAATAGTTGGTAGATAATGAAGATAATGAATGATGTCATACTTGAACAAATTTAACCAGTCTGACGATTATCGTCGCGACGAGCTGATACGTATCATCGAGCACTCGGTTGAAAAACTCACTTTGGCTGAGCTCGAAGCTTTGTATTACGATATGATTACTAAGTCGTACATCAACGATAATTAAGTGGTTCGGTAAAGCAAATTGAGATGATGCCAAAGCCGAAACGCAGAGGCTAGCCTGACCATACCTGTCACCAATGGCCGCCCGAATCTCAAGAAGACCTGTGGCGGCAAGTAATATATAAAAGAGGTGAGAATGAATAAAATCTTGTTCCTTCACGGTTTCTATGCCAGTGGCCAGTGTGTACCGGCCTTGGCGTTGCGCGAGTCTTTCGAGGGTCGTGCAGAGGTGCTTACCCCCGACCTTCCTATGCATCCGAATGATGCAATTTGCATGATTCGTGAGTTGGTTGCCCAGGAAAAGCCAGACCTGCTGGTTGGCAACAGTTGCGGTTCGTTTTATGCTCAGATGCTGGCTCCTATCGTTGGCCTTCCTGCCTTGCTTGGCAATCCGCACTTCCGGATGACCGAATTTCTGAAGCAGCGCATAGGCGAACATGAATACAAGTCGCCTCGTAAGGACGGCCACCAGGGGTTCATCATTGACGAGGCTTTAGTGCAGGAGTTTGCAGAGCTGGAAGCAGTTCAGTTCAACTACTGTAATCAGAATTATAAGGACAAAGTGTGGGGCTTGTTTGGTGAGCATGACACGCTGGCTCACTTCGAGCTGGTCTTTTTGCAGCATTACAGCCATTCGTTCCACTTCCCTGGAGGCCATACGCCTACAGCCGAAGAAGTACGCACGTGGTATGTTCCTTTAATAGAGAAAATGCTCATCAAGATTGAGAACGCCAAAGATTAGTATTAGCTATCTTCCTTGTAATTTACAAAGAATTATCATTTATCATTTATCATTTCTCATTTAAAAAGATTCCAGCCAATGGTCGATGAGTTGGCGGGCGATGGAGAGTTTTTCGGGCAGTTCGGGCAGATGGTCTTTGTGATACCAGCCGCCGGCGGCCAATTCGCTGCGTTGCAGTTTGATTTCTCCGCTTACATATTCGGCTGTGAAACCTACCATCAGGCCGCTGGGGTAGGGCCAGGGCTGGCTGGCGAAATATCGAATGTTCTGAATGGTGATGCCCACCTCCTCGCTTACTTCGCGCACCACGGCCTCTTCGAGCGTTTCGCCCGTTTCAACGAAACCAGCCACCAATCCGAAGAAATTGCGCTTGAAGTTGTTGGCATGAACCAGCAGCACCTCGTCGCCCCGGTGGATGAGCACAATGACGGCTGTGGCAAGCTGGGGCCAAACCTCCTTACCACAATGCTCACAACGTTTTGAAATGTTGGTATGTAGTTTCATGGGAGCGCCGCACACGCCGCAGAAGCGTGTGTTCTGGTCCCAGTAGATGATTTCCTGACATTTGCCCGCAGCTAAGTAGAGTACACGGGGCAGCTTGTAGTAAGAGGCGCGCAGACCGCACATTTCAAACGTGGGGCTTTCAGTTACGGGCGCGTCGATGGTGTAAGCCTTTACGTGCATGGTGTCCATCTGCGGCGCGTCGATTTGGTGGATGGTGGTCCAGGGCTTTACTTCTGTTGGCGGGGTATCGCCCGTTGGAATGGTGTAAAGACCGCCGCCCATGCGCTGCAACAGCAGGTCGCTCTTGCAGAACACAAACCAGAATGTGGTGTTATCAGCGTATTTCATGTTGACTCTTATTTTCCGAATATCAGTTCGCGGTCGCGTTTCAAGGCAGGCTCAGCCCACTCTGCGGGTACGAAACGCCAGTTGTTATGGGGTTGTGGGTCCATTTCGCTGGCCTTCTCAATTTCCTGGGTAAGGTAGAAACGCTGGTCGCGCTCGCTCTCGTAAATCATGCGGTTCTTGATTTCGTCGTGGGGTATGCCGGCGCCCAGGGTAAGCAACTCGCCGCCTCCGTTGGCCCTGTAGCTGTTCATGGCCACACGATAACATTGGTGCTCGTCGAAAGGCCGTCCGTCGGTCATTCTCAGTATGCGCACTTTCTGTCCGTCGGGTTTGGTCACATCAACCTCGTAGTCAATGCCAGCCGCACTGTCGAAGTTGAATGCCAGGTTTTTGAATCCGAACCGTTGCTGGTCCTCGCGTGCATTGTCGTTGAGCAGCATGATGTGGTCGTCGGGCGACTTCATGGTGTTCACCCAGCGGTCGTAGCTCAGTTCGAGATGCTTGCGCACCTCCTCGCCGGTCATGCGAAGCACGCATATCTGGTTTTCATAGCGGTAGAGATTGAACATGTCGCCCACCCGCACTTCGCCAGCCTCAATAGATGTGTCGAACGAGAGGGGTGCGTTGAACGAGATGTCGGCCCCCGTGATTTTCATTTGCAAATCGTGAATGAAGTCTGTGAAAGCGGCGTTGCCAAAATAGCAGTCGCGGGTGCGTATGGTGTTTTTAAACACACCAATCTTTCTATCAACAAATGCACTTACACTATCCATCTGTGGTTTAAAGTGCTGAAGGAATTGTTGGTCAATCTCTTCGCCGCGAATGTCAACAACCTTTCCTTCTGTCTTTTTGTTAATCAGCTTGTCGCCCTTTTTTGTGATGCTGATTTGGGCGTCAGCCACAAATACCGCGTTGCTCGAAGGGTCGAGCAGCACCACATCGCGGCCAGAGGGATTTTTGACTGTGCCTTCGTAGCGCACATGGTCGTGGCCGTAGAGAATGAGGTCGAATCCCTCCACCTGCTCAGCCACTTTGGTGGTGGCATCCTCGTCGTACTCGGCAGTCTGAATGCCGCCTTCGCGCCCCGAGTGGAAGAGACCTATCAGCACGTCGGGTTTCTCGTTCTCCTGAATATACTTTACCCATTTGCGGCACGAACTGACCATTTCCTCAAATCTGAGTCCGCTCCACAGCTGCTCGCCCAGCCAGTTGGGAATGGCGGGTGTGAGCATTCCCAAGACAGCAATTTTTACGCCCTGGCGCTCAAAAACAGCGTAGGGCTTCACGTAGGGGAGACCGGTCTTGGTGTCGATGATGTTGGCGCCAAGCATGGGGCATTTCACCTCGCTAATCCATTTGTCATATACGGCATGGCCCGTTTCCACATCGTGGTTGCCAATGGTCTGTGCATCGTAACGCAGGTAGTTGATGACCTCTGCCGCCACGTTGGGCATTTCTGGCTTCACAAAGTTGCAGTAGTAGCACGTGGGCTGCCCTTGCAGAATGTCGCCGTTGTCGAGCAGCAGCAGGCGGTCGCCATACTGCTCGCGAAGCTTGTTGACATAAGTGCAGACCCGTGCTAGGGTGCCGCTTTTGGGCTTGCGTGAAATGAAATCGTACGGGAAAAAGCATCCGTGAACGTCGCTTGTCTGAATAACACGAATATCGACGGTTCTTGTTTTTTGTTTTGCCATGGTTGTAGTGGTGAAGCAAATAGCTGCCATACACAGAATGATGATTTTTTTCATAGGGACTTGTTATTTGACTGCAAAAATACATATTTTTGTTGAGAAAGATAAGCTTTTCGGCACGTTTTTTGCATGAACAATTGTAGAAATAAAAGAAGGAGGAATGTATTATGGCATTTATTGATTATTACAAAATTCTAGGGGTGAGTAAGGACATCCCGCAAAAGGATGTCAAGAAAGCTTATTTGAAACGAGCCAAGCAGTTTCATCCCGACCTGCATCCCGACGACCCGAAGGCAAAAGCCAAATTTCAGGCCCTAAACGAGGCTTACGACGTGCTCAACGACCCTGAAAAGCGCAAAAAATACGACCAGTATGGCGAACAATGGCGTCAGGCCGAGGCCTTTGAAAAAGGCGGCGGTGGTTTTGGCGGCCAATGGAGTGGGACAGGCGGTTCGCCTTTCGACGGTTTCGACTTCAGTTCGTTTGGCAATGGTAGCGGCGGAGGCTTCAGCAGTTTCTTTGAGCAGTTGTTTGGCAGCCGCGGCCGTGGCAGAAGCAAACAGAATGCCGAAAGTGGCGGTTTTGGCTTTGGCGGTTTTGGCGGCTCTGCCGATACGCAGGTTTCGGTCAATATTGATTTGAAAACCGCTCTGCTGGGTGGCCCTGTCATTATCCAACTGCCCAGCGGCACAAAAATCAAACTGAACGTGAAACCATGCACGCAAAATGGCAGTAAAGTCAGACTGCGTGGCAAAGGTAGCGCGCAGCCTGGTGGCGGCAACGCCGACCTCATCATCACTTATCAGGTGACTCTCCCTTCCACACTTACCGACCATCAGAAGGAAATGCTGGCTCAGATTTTGTAGCAGTAAAGGAGTGAGTCGTGCTACTCTGTTTATCGGGTAGCACGGAAACTCTCCATATTTTCGTAGCGACGGCGCATTAAGCGGTTGTAGATGTTGCGTATCCAGAGGCTGTTGGTAAAAAGAAACAGCAGCCCGATGGCCATCAAAATGAGGTAGGCCACGTTGCGGCTGAACACGGTGAGCATAATGATGATGAGAAGAACGGGCACAAACAATACTCCAAGCGAAATGACCAGCTGCCAGTAATTGTTCTCTACCGAGCCTTTGGCTATAAACTTGGTGTTGAGCGGAATGGTCTGCTTGTTGTAAACCGCACATTGGAAAATGATAAAATACTCGATTCCAGCGGTAAAAATGAAGATAGAGAACAGCATGAGGAGAGTGCATTTTCCTTGAATGACGGTAGGAATCATGAGCACCAGAGGCAGCAGAAGCATGACCACGTAGAAATAGTATTTGGCCTTGAGCAACGAGATGATGTTCTCTTTGTGAACCATCAGTCCGTCGATATAGTTGCCCTCAGCACACATGACTTTCGAGAGTCCCATGAGACCGAAAATGCCAAAATTGTAGAATGCCAGGAAATTGCTGTTGAAGTTATCGTTGTAGACGTCGGTAAACGAGAGCAGCAGACTGAAAACGGTAACAAGAGCCACGCATGTGATGAATCCCTTGCGCAAGTTCTTGTTGCGCATGATGCTTTTGATTTCGAGCTTGATGTATTCGCCCACTTCGCCGTAGCGGTCGAGGTATTTGAATTGGCTCACGTTGCGAATCTTGGTCGTTTCAACGTTGGCCAGTTCCTTATACACGTGGGCAAACTGCATGGCGCGGTTGGCAAAGAAGAAGGCCACCAGCAAGGCGATGAGACAGAGATAGGTGAGAGGGTTCCAAAAAGTGGCTCCCTCGCCGATGGAACCGTAGAAATTGGAGAAGGTGTTGAAACTGCCCAAATACCACGGGGCGAACATCAACGCATAGACAGCCGCAGGAAGAATCCACCACCAGATGTGGTCGTTGATAAGCGTGCGCGCCAACATGTACCATTGGCTGTTGATGATAATGAGCAATACCCAGCCCAAAAGGAAACCGAGCATGGCCCAAATGCCCTCGCTGAAGACCACGGCCATGATGGCGTAGGGAACGAACATGGCCAGCCATATTAGGTTGTTGGGTGTCAACATGGCCGAGAAGATGAAGCACTCTACGCAGGCATGCTTGGGAATAGGCTGCAGAATATAGGGCTTGATGAGTTGCGAAGGCGTCTGCTGGGCCATGAAGCGGAAACCGAAGTCGGCGGCCAGAATAAATGGCGCCAAGCTATACATCAGCTCGTAGCCCGTAGTAGAAGAGCTGTCGTTGGCTATCATGGCGAACATAATGGCCAGAAACATGAGATAAACAATAACAAAACCGCTCATGACGTACATCACGGCCTTGGCGGTTTTGTTTTGGTTGTAGGCCATGCTGCGCTTTTCCGAAAGGCTGATGTGGTGGCGCAGCATTCTGAGTAGCTGAAATCTGTTCATCGGAGGTCTATTATTTCTGCGTTAGGATAATCTTTAGAGTTGAACCTGAACATCGCGTCCGAAAGTTTGGCGTTGCGGAAATTACTGATGTTGATGGTTGTCCAGCCGTTGGATTGGCGCATTTTCACCTGGCTGGGTTTGTAGCTCGACTTATTGATAAGGATATACATCTCCTGTATGGTGCGTTTCTTGTTCTGGGCAGTAAGATGCACCTGATAGTTGTTGCCCACAGTTTTCATGGCCATGTTGAATCCCGATTTGTAGAGCGTGATGAACTGATAGGGGTTCATGGCCTGGCGCTCGGCCTCTGAGGGATTGGTAACGTTCACCTCGTCGTTGTCCTTCACGTAGGTCCATTGGGTCTTGCCGTCGTACCAAACTATGCCCTGGTTGGTGTGGGCTGCAAATTTGTTGCCTTTGATAGAGATGGTGCCACTAGATTTGCCATATTTGCCGCTCATCGAGAAGCTGGCAGTTGCCCCTGAGGCGTTGCCTACCACGGCAGCGGTTTTGTCAAGCACTTTGCGTGCCTGGGCAGACGTGTTGGTGGCGGTTTTTGTGGCTGTTTTTGTGACGGTTTTTGTGGCTGTGCGCTTGGTGGCGGCAGATTGTGCGCCAGCAGTAAGCGCCAGCATCATGACTGTTATTGCTATTAAAAATCTTTTCATCTTTTCAATCCTTTCTTTTGTCTTGTAATTGTTTTGTAACTACTTATAACTACTTGCAACTTCCTGAACAATATGCTTGTTTGTGAAAGTTTTCTGTTTGTTATTAAGACTCAAGGAAAGACGCATTTGTTTAAAACAGAAACAAAATATCAATTTTTTTCACAACATTTCGCAATTTCCTTAGCGCCGCAACCCCAGAAGCAACGTCTCGAGGCTGTTTTCGTCGGTAATGAGCACCTCGCGGGGCTTACTGCCTTGGGCGGCGCCCACGATGCCGGCTTTCTCGAGCTGGTCCATCAGACGGCCCGCACGATTGTAGCCAATGGCAAAACGGCGCTGAACCATGCTGGTGGAGCCCTGTTGTGAGACGACGATGGCATGGGCGGCATCTTCGAAAAGCGGGTCGAGCGTGCCCATGTCCATACCGCCGCCGCTCACGCTTCCGTCGCCCTCGTCGGTGGCAGGAACAGGCAGTTCGAGCGGAGCCAGTGGTCCGGGCTGTTCGGCTATGAAGTTGTTGATGCGCTCTACTTCGGGCGTATCGACAAAGGCACATTGTACGCGCACAGGCTCGCCACCATTCAGAACAAGCATGTCGCCTTTGCCGATGAGCTGGTTGGCTCCAGGCCGGTCGAGAATGGTGCGCGAGTCGATCATGGCACTCACGCGGAAGGCGATACGACCGGGGAAGTTGGCCTTGATGGTACCCGTAATAATGTTGGTAGTGGGGCGTTGGGTAGCTATCACCATGTGAATGCCCACGGCACGGGCCAGCTGGGCAATACGGGCGATGGGCAATTCAACTTCTTTGCCGGCAGTCATTATCAAATCGCCGAATTCATCGATGATGACCACGATGTAAGGCATGTACTCGTGCCCCTGCTCGGGATTGAGCTCGTGGTGGATGTATTTCTCGTTGTACTCTTTGATGTTGCGGGCTTTCACCATCTTGAGCATGTCGTAGCGATGGTCCATCAGTTTACAGAGGCTATTGAGCGTGCGTACCACCTTGCTCACGTCGGTAATGATGGCATCGTCGTCGTCGCCCTCCACTTTGGCCATGAAGTGCGGCTCAATGGGGGCATAGACGCTGAACTCCACCTTCTTCGGGTCGATGAGCACTATTTTCAGTTCGTTGGGGTGTTTCTTGTAGAGTAGCGAGGTGATGATGGCATTCAGTCCTACCGACTTACCCTGGCCCGTGGCGCCAGCCACGAGCAAGTGGGGAATCTTGGCCAAATCGACCATAAACACTTCATTGGTAATGGTCTTGCCCAAGGCCAGCGGCAGCTCCATGCGCGACTCCTGAAATTTCTTAGAGTTCAGTATGCTCTCCATCGAGACGATGTTGGCCTTCTTGTTGGGCACCTCGATACCAATGGTACCCTTGCCAGGAATGGGCGCAATAATACGTATGCCCAGAGCGGCTAGGCTCAGGGCTATGTCTTTCTCCAAATTTTGAATCTTCGAGATGCGCACGCCCTCGGCAGGTTGAATTTCGTAGAGCGTGATGGTGGGGCCCACGGTGGCTTTGATGTTGCGTATCTGCACGCCAAAACTGCTCAGCACGTTGACAATCTGGTGCTTGTTGGCGGTCTGTTCGTCCATATCGATGTAGGGCTTGCCGTCGCTCTCGTATTTTTTCAGCAGGTCGAGCGTGGGATATTTGTATTTGGTCCAGGGCTCCTTGGGATTGATGGGCGTGTTGAGGTCGTAGTTGCTCACCACGGTCTTTCCGTGGGCGGCTTCTTCGCCTTTGCCTACGCCGACAGTCATTTCCGTGTCGTCTGTTGCTGTATTGCGCGAAGAACCCGCAAGAGCGGCCATTCCATCGGTCGAAACGTTGGTTAGGTCTATCTCGTTGGGGTTGCTCTCGTAGCCTGGGTCGTTGACCACAGGGCCCCCTTCGACGGGAAATTCCACGGTCTGTGGCGTGGGGTCGTCAAACACTTCTGGGTCGTCGAGCGTCTGTACGGGCGAGGCGTTACCCTCGTTCTCCTTGTCGTTGTCCTTCTCGTTGTTGGTAATCTTAAACGGAATTTTGTTGCTCACATATTGCATGGGGTTGAGCATCTTGCGCACAACGTCGATGGTTTCGGCGCTCAGATAAGTAAGGAAAATAAGGGCGGTCAGCACCAAAACGGCTGTCAGTCCGGGCGGGCCTATCAGATTCTCGATGGTCTGACAGATAAACAGACCATGGTCGCCGCCGGGGTTGAACACTTGTTCGCCCATGATGGGGGTGAGGAACTTGGCAAAGGTCACAGAGCACCAAATCATGATGACCATCAAGCACAAGAACCACTTGAGCAGGTTCACCTTGTAGGCTTTCATCAGCCGCAAACCAATGAGGCCGATGATAATAGGAATGGCAAAGGCAGAAATGCCGAAGCAACGGGCAATGAAGAACCATGACACCAAAGCGCCGATGGAACCGCAATAATTCTCAAATTCGTGGTTGCTGTTGAGTACCTCGCCCGGGCGCAAATCAAGTACCATGCTCTGGTCGGCTTGCCCAGTCGAAAAATAGGATATAAAAGCAATAGTCACATAAATTGCTATGAACAGCAAAAATGTGCCTATCAGGAAATTTACAATGTCGTTACCAAAAATATTTTTTATCCCGACTGCTTCGCTAAATGTTTTCGCAGGGCGGGTGGTGGTTTTCTTCTTCTTAGCCATTTGTTTTGTTCTTTCTTCTTTCTTCTTCTTTTTTCTTACCGTGGTTACCTCATTGAAGGCCAGTATCAAAAATTTTCTGCAAAAGTAAGTAAAAACGTCGAAAAAGAACCATAAATTCGCAACTTTTTTCTAATTTTGCATGCTGTAATGAAAAAATTTATTTATAACAAGTTTGACAAGCGACGGATAACCGATTTGCCAAGGGTGCTTTTCGAGGGCAGGGTCATCGTGATTATTAGCCCAGGCGAAACACGCAGGGCGGTTGATTATCTGCTTTCCCAACCCATTCTAGGCATCGACACAGAGACACGCCCCTCATTCAAAAAGGGGAAAGTCAATGTGGTAAGCCTTCTGCAAGTTTCCACCTACGACACGTGTTTTCTTTTCCGTCTCAACTATACAGGCATGACCCCTGCCATCATTCGTCTGCTCGAGGATACTACCGTTCCCAAGATTGGACTTTCTCTTCACGACGATATACTCTCCCTGCACAAGCGTGCCGATTTTACTCCAGGCCTGTTTGTTGACTTGCAGAAACATGTGTGCGAGATTGGTATCGAAGACCTCAGCCTGCAGAAGCTCTACGCCAACATCTTCGGCCAGAAAATCAGCAAAAGCCAACAGCTCACCAACTGGGAGGCCGACGTGCTCAACGAAAGGCAAAAGCGCTATGCCGCCACCGACGCGTGGGCATGCATTCGGCTCTACGAGGAGCTGCTAAGGCTCGAGCGCACCAAAGACTACCAACTGGTGGTGGTTCCAGAAAAACCATCCGCCCCCAATACTAAAAACCTTCAGCATGTATAAAAATGTTTATTTGAAAAAAGGCAAGGAAGAAAGCCTCAAACGATTCCATCCTTGGGTGTTTTCGGGAGCTATCCATCATACCGACGACGAAATAGACGAAGGCGAAACCGTGAGAGTCGTCTCGCTTGACGGCACTTTTATTGCCGTCGGCCATTGGCAGATAGGCTCTATTGCCGTGAGAGTGTTGTCGTTCGATGACGAGGAAATCGACGATGAATTTTGGGAAAAACGCCTTTCATCGGCACTTGAAATGCGAAAAAGCATTGGTATAGCCGACAATCCTAACAACAACACATACAGGCTGATACATGGCGAGGGTGACAATCTTCCTGGGCTTGTGATTGACTGCTATGGCCGTACGGCTGTGATGCAGGCTCATAGCGTGGGAATGCATGTGTGCCGCATGGCCATTGCCCGCCAGTTGGTAGAAGTAATGGGCTCGCGAATAGAGAATGTTTATTATAAAAGCGAAACCACACTGCCTTACAAGGCCGAGCTGGGGCAGGAGAACGGGTTTATTGTTGGCGGAAGCTCCGACAACATAGCCGTTGAGAACGGATTGAGGTTTTATGTCGACTGGCTGAAGGGCCAGAAGACGGGTTTCTTTGTTGACCAGCGCGAGAACCGCAGCCTGCTCGAGCGCTATGCCCAAGGGCGCAACGTGCTCAATATGTTCTGCTACACAGGCGGTTTCTCGTTCTATGCCATGCGGGGTGGCGCCAAGATGGTCCACTCTGTTGACAGCAGCTCAAAGGCCATCGACCTGACCAACCGCAACGTGGAGCTCAATTTCCCGGGCGATCCCCGGCATGAGGCTTTTTGCGAGGATGCTTTCCGCTTTCTCGATGCTGCCGACGACAGGTATGACCTCATCATTCTCGACCCGCCCGCTTTTGCCAAGCATCGTGCTGCCCTCCACAATGCTTTGAAGGGCTACACTCGGCTCAATGTCAAGGCCTTCGAGCGGATTAAGAGTGGGGGTGTGTTGTTTACGTTCAGCTGCTCGCAGGTGGTAACCAAAGACCATTTCCGTAATGCCGTCTTTACGGCTGCTGCCCAGAGCGGACGCAGGGTGCGCATACTTCATCAGCTCCACCAGCCCGCCGACCATCCCATTAACATTTACCACCCTGAAGGCGAGTACCTCAAAGGCTTGGTACTATACGTAGAGTAATTAGTTTCGTTTCAGGAATAAGATGAAGCAAAGAATAGCCCATTTCATCACAGAAAACAACTTGCTCACTCCGCAAGGCAAGTGCCTGGTAGCCCTCTCCGGGGGGGCTGACAGTGTGGCTTTGCTGCTCGTTTTGAGTGAATTGGGCTATCGGGTGGAGGCTGTTCATTGCAACTTTCTTCTGCGCGGCCAGGAGTCTTTTCGTGATGAAAACTTCTGTCTTTCGTTGTGCCAGCTACAAAACATCCCCTTCCATCGCATCCACTTCGACACCAAAACCTATGCCTCTGTCCACAAAGTGAGCATCGAGATGGCTGCGCGTACTTTGCGCTATCAGTATTTTGAGCAGTTGCGCTCAGATATTGGCGCCGATGCGGTTTGTGTGGCCCATCATCGCGACGACCAAGCCGAAACCGTTCTGCTCAATCTTGTCCGCGGAACAGGGCTCCACGGGCTTACGGGAATGAAACCCAAGAATGGCTCGGTGGTGCGTCCGCTGCTCTGCGTCTCAAAGCACGACATCTTGCAGTTTCTGTCCGAGCGAAACCAGCCTTTTGTTACTGACAGCACCAATCTTACTGCCGACGTTACTCGTAACAAACTCCGTTTGTTGGTCGTTCCTCTGTTGAAAAACATAAATCCCTCTGTTATTGAGCATTTGACTAAGATGGCTCATTTTCTTCGTGAAGCAGAAAAGATGGCTGATTCTGCCTTGCCCCCAGTACGCTGGCAGAATGCAGAAAAACGCTCAGAAGGCTTCGAAATACCCGTTTCCACACTCTTGTCGTCGGTCTCACCCATATACGTGTTATATCACTATCTGAAGGACTACGGTTTTCAGTCGGCACAGGTCGAGCAGATAGCCCGCCAGCTAGGAAACATGGAAACGGGAAAGGTGTTTCTTACTGCCACCCACCAGCTGCTCATCGACCGCGGCCGGCTCGTTGTTGTCCCCATTAAGGAGCGCATCAAGCCTTTCCGCATTCCTGAGCCGGGCACCTACGTTGTTGACCCCTCGCTCAAAATCAGGGTTCAGCAAATAGAGAGAAATGCCGATTTCATCATCGAAAAACGTGCCGACGTGTGTCTGCTGGATGCCGCAAAAGTGCGATTCCCCTTGCTTTTGCGTGCGATGGAGCCAGGCGACCGCTTTGTGCCGTTGGGCATGAAAGGCAGCAAGCTGCTGTCCGACTATCTTACCGACCGCAAGATGTCGCTTTTCGACAAGCAAAACCAACTGCTCGTCGCAGATGCCACGGATACAATTTTATGGGTGGCAAATCAGCGGCCCAGCGAGCTGCATAAAGTGACAGACGCCACTCACCTCGTCCTACGCTTGCAAGTTTTTTGACGACTGGTCTTCTCCACTTCCCAATCCAAGTGATGCGGCCTTGTAGAGGAAACAATAATGATTAGTAACTCGGAAAATATCAAGCCAAAAGCAATTTTGGCTACTCATCCTTTGGATTATACTAAGCAGGAGCTTCCCAGCCATATGGGCAAGAAGGCCCGCAAGACCCCTCCTAAAAGGAAGGGGAGATGCGGGCGGAGATAATGGAGGGCAGACTGGCGTCAAGGCTCTACATGCGTGGTGTGATCTTTTGATAGTATTCAGATTTTGTCCTTGATGTCGAAAAGCGTGTAGAAACCAGTCATGGTGAAGACTTCGCGGATGGTGTCGTTCACGTTGACGATGGTGATGTGGCCGCCTTTGGCAGCGCTTGCTTTTCGCAAAGTTAGAAAGGCACGAAGTCCCGAACTGGCAACATATTCGAGTCCTTGACAGTCGAGAACAATTTCTTTGTCGGCGTTGTCGATAAGGGGCTGGATTTCGGTTGCAAACTGGGCAGCCTCGGTACTATCAAGCCAACCTTCGATGATGCCGGTGAAAACGCCGTTTTCTTCTTTGATGTTTATTTTCATGATGTTATGTTTTTATTGAGTTGATGGTTCTTTAGGTGTGATTTATTGTAGCGGGGTAAGAGGATAAACGATGTTGGTGATGAAGATGTTGGCAAAGAGAATGATGAAGTTCATCCACAAGCCAATCTTGATGAAATCGCTGAAGCGGTAGCCTCCGGGGCCATACACCAGCATGTGGGTGGGCGAGCCGATGGGGGTGGCGAAGCTCGAGCTGACGCTCACCATGAGGGCGATGAGGAACGTGTAGGGCTCGTAGCCGAGTTTCTCGGCCGCTTCGTACATGATGGGGAAGAACATGGCACCTGCGGCCGTGTTGGAGATAAACTCGGTAATGAACGTTCCCACCAGACAAATGGCGGTCATGACGACAAGCGGATTGGTGCCACAGACATCCAGTATGCCGAAGGCAAGCCGTTCGGCGATGCCTGTCTTCTGAATGGCCAGTCCGAGCACCACAGATCCGGCAAACACCATGAGTATCTCCCAGTTGATGGCTTTCATGGCCTGGTCGATGTTGCAACAACGGGTGATGAGCATAGCGGCGGCGGCGATGAAGGCACATTGCAGCAACGGTATGATGTTGAGTGCCGAGAGCACCACCATGGCTATCATAATCAGCGATGAAACCAGCGTTTTCCGGCTGATGTTGGGCAGCTCGTTGGAGTCGAAGAACTGCAGCTGGGCGCTCAGGTCGCCTGTGCTGATTTGCAGACGGGGTGGACACTCAAACAGCAGCGTGTCACCTGCCTGAAGCTGTACCTCGCGTGGCGACTGCTCGATGCGCTTGCCGCGCCGGGCCACGGCGACAAGCGTCATGTTGTTCACTTTCTCGAAGTCGCTGTTGCCGATAGCGGTTCCAATAAGGCTGCTTCCAAAGGTGACGTAGGCGGTACGCAACTGCCGGTTTTTGTCAACCTCGCTCATCGAGAACACGTGGTGGTCGGCGTTCACCAGCCCGTGGGTTCGCTTCAGTTCAAGAATCTCGTCAATCTGTCCGGCGTACACCAGACGGTCACCGCCCAGCAGAAATTCGTCGGCAGGAACGGGCGATAGCACTTCCTTGTCGAATCTCACCAGTTCGATGAGGCTACCGCCCCGAACATTGTTAAGTCCGGCCTCGGCCACGGTCTCTCCTAAGTGGCGGTTGTCGGTGGGCACCAGCAGTTCAACGGTATAGTCGCTGGTCGATTCGAAAGCCGTCTCAGGGGCTTTGCGGTCGGGGAGCAGTTTGCGCATGGCAATGATGGAGAGCACGCCTATGGCAAGGCAGAACAAGCCCGGGAGCATGGTGGCCAGCACATTCATAGCCGTGCCGGTTTTCTCGGCATAGAGCCCCGAGATTATCAGGTTGGGCGGAGTGCCGATGAGCGTACACACGCCTCCCATGCCCGAGGCATAGCTCAGGGGAATGAGCAGTTTTGAGGGTGACACACCCAGTTTTTTTGCCCACATTTTGACGATGCCCACAAAAAGTGCTACCACCGTTGTGTTGCTCAGAAAAGAGCTGAGTCCGGCCACGGGGAGCATGAGTCTGACGACGGCCTTGCTGTAGCTTTTAGGCTGCCCTAGCAGGTTTTTCACAATCCATTGCAGTACACCCGTATAAGTAAGTCCGGCCACAACCACGAAAAGCACGCCAATGATAACCACCGAGGTAGAGCTAAACCCCGAGAAGGCCTCCTTGGCATCGAGCACACCCGTGACAAACAAGATGCCGATGGCAGCCAGAAACACCAGGTCGGCACGGATTTTGGTAAACAGGAGCACAGTAAACATGCCCAGTACGGTAAGGATAGTAATCCATGCATACAGATTAAAACCTAAAAACACAATTGATTCCATAGGCAGTTGTTTTAGTTGATAGAATGATATTAAGATTTTGTTTCAGCAGTAGGAAGCTTTTTCTTGAGTGTCAGAATGTTACGTCCGTCGTCAGTACGTTGGTACGACATAGAGTCCATAATGGTACGAACCAGATAGATGCCCAACCCTCCGATGGGGCGTTCTTCTACGCCTAGTGTGGTGTCGGCATGTTCGGCCTGTGTTGGGTCGAAGGGCACTCCCCAGTCTTCGATTTTGAATTCCAGCATTCCGCCCTCTGCTTTTGCTATAACGTCCACATGGCCGCGCGTACCTTTTTTGTAGGCATAGTTCACGATGTTTACCACAATTTCCTCAACGGCCAGGTTGACCGAATGAGCAAACGGTTCGCTCGTTTCCTGCTCACGGCAAACGGAGAGCACAAAGCTGCGCAGGCGCTCAATTTCGGCCAGTTCGTTTTTCAGTCTGAGCCGTCGTTTACTGTTGGCGAATTGCTGTTGGCTCTGGTGGCGCAGAAACATCATCGTCAGGTCGTCGCTCTGCTCGGCCCCGTCGGCAAACCGCTCTACGCGGCATTGAACAAATTTGATGGTGTCGGCCGCCCCTACGTCGCGCGTCATTTCCATTTCCTTGAGAAGCCGCTCCTTTCCGAAGAGCACGCGTTGGTTGTTCATGGCCTCGGTCAGCCCGTCGGTATAGAGCAGCAGGGCGCAGCCGGGCTCAAAGTCTATTTGCTGCTCAGCGTATTCAAACCGCTCCACAGCGCCCACGGGCACATTAGGAACCACGTCGAGATAGCGGCACTCGCCTTCTACCGGAATCAGCACAGGCGCGTTGTGGGCTGCATTACAATAGGTGAGCACGTGGTTGCGCAGGTCGAGCACACCCACAAAGAGCGTGACAAAAATGCATGAGTCGTTCTCGCTGGCTATGGCGCGGTTGATTTCGCGCACGATGTTTGAGGCCGACTGGTAGTTGCCTGCCAGGTTGCGGAAGAGCGTACGCGTGACGGCCATGTAGAGCGAGGCGGGCACTCCCTTGCCGGCCACGTCGCCAATGATGAAGAACAGCTCGTTTTCTTCGATGAGGAAGTCGTACAGGTCGCCTCCCACTTCGCGGGCCGGCGTCATCGAGGCAAACAGGTCGATGTCGTCGCGTGTGGGGAACGCTTTTGTAATCATCCCCATCTGAATGTCGTGAGCAATGGTCAGTTCGCTCAGCAGATGCTCGCGGCTGGCCGTGCTCACTTTCAGGTCGTCTATGTACTGGCGCAACGATTTCTGCATGTACTCGAATGCTTGGCGTAGCTGTTGCAGCTCGTCCTCCGTGCGTATGTCGGGCAGGGCCGTGTCGAGGTTTCCCTCGGCAATGCTCATGGCTGACTCGGCAAACAAGTGCAGAGGATGCACCATCCTGTAGATGGCAATGGCGCAGCTGACAAATAGAATGGCCAGCCCCAGGATGAAGGCTATGGCACCATAGAAAATAAGCGATTTGTAGCTGGCAAGAATGTCGGTACGCGAACAAACCACGGCTGCTTTCATTCCCCTCGTGCCCACCGGCTCGTAAATGAGTAGCGAGATGTCGCTACCCTTGAGCACCTCTTGCATGCCGCTCTTGCCTTTGAGCATGGTGGAGCGTAACTCGTTTACGCTGCTCATGCCCTTAACGAGTAGCGTGGAGTCACTCATGAAGACCAGCCTTCCAGTACTGTCAGTCATCAGCGTGTAAGAGTGTTTGTAGGGATGCACCTCGCGCAGAATTTCAATCAGCTGCTCCTGGGATACGGGTTCACCCTTTGCATCGGCTACGACTGCCTTCATTCGCATCTGGTTGACAGCATCGTGGAGCTCGGTTTTGGCTTTGCGAGCCGTCTCTTCTTTCATCGATTCCTCTGAAACATAGAAGTAAATGAGCATGGCCGCCAGGAACACACTTGCTGCTATCACCAGAATGGCAAAGCTTAGTCGCATCGAGAACGATTTTCTCAAAGCATGGTCGTAAGTGTAATCGAAATTCGGCTTCTCAATCATGCGATTAGTTTTTCAACAATATTAGTGGTTTATATTTTGCAAAGATAATGTTTATATTTTAATCTGCGAAATTTTTTCAGGGGAAATCAAGGTCCTTCTTCTCTTTTCTGAATCTTTTCTGAGTCGTAAGCCGAAAAGAAATGTTTCTTGAAACGACATATTTTGTTTTATATTGAAAGAATAAAAAATGCCCCGCTAACTACTAACTAAGCGAGGCATTTTTTTGAAAGAAACTTTTGTTTTGTTATTCTCGGGCAATCTTCTGATTTTATAGGGCAATTATCCTGACGTTTTCGGTAAAAAGTTCAGTTGCTAAGCCTTGATCAGCTCAACGCTTCGCTTGAGGAAGGCGTCGAGAGCCGCTCCTTTGAGCATGCCGTTCTGAAGCAGGGCGAGGTCGATGAGCTGATGAACCACGCTGTTTTGGCAGGCATAGTCGGCGATGACTTTGTTCTTCTTCTCTCGCTGCTCGTCGAGTGCCTTCTGGGTGTTTTGCTTCTCATCTTTCTCCTCCTGGGTCAGCTCGTCGTACTTCTTTTTGCTTTGTGCTTGGTTGATGGCTGCCAGACGGGCGTCGAGTCCTTTTATTTCGGCCTCAATGGGCTTGAGGGCTTCGGCTGTGTTGCCGTTGGCGTCGGCAAGCACGTGTTTCACGAGCGGGTGGTCGCTGTTGAGCACCAGGTTGTAGGAGTCGGGCATCTGGCCGTAGAAAGCCATTCCTGGCTGGAAACGGCTCATGTCTTTCATTCGGCGCATGTATTCGCTTTGAGTGATGATGACGGGTTGTGCCTGTTCGCCCAGACTCTGCACTTCGACGTAAAACTCCGTCTTGTCGAGTTTTGGCATTTGCGAGCGGAATACTTGTGACAAATTGTCAGACTCTTGCTTGTCCAGTTCGTTTTTCGGGGCATCTTCTTTCACTATGAGGCGGTCGATGATGTCGCCGTCAACACGGGTGAAACGGGCTTTTTCGAGTTTTTGCTCGAGCATTGAGACGACGGGCGTGTCGAGTTCGCCGTCCATCAGCATCACCGAGTAGCCCTTTTGGCGAGCGGCCTCAATGTAGGTGTATTGCTCCTCTTTGTTGTTGGCGTAGAGATACACCAGGTTGCCGTCCTTGTCAGTCTGGTTGTCCTTGATGAGGGTTTTGTATTCGTCGAGGGTAAAGTGCTTTCCGTCAACATCTTTGACAAGGGCAAAGTCCTTGGCACGGTCGTAGAAGTCGTCTTGCGAGAGCATGCCGTAGTTGATGAATATTTTAAGGTCGTCCCATTTCTCTTCGTACTCCTTGCGGTTCTCCTTGAAGATGCTGTTGAGCCTGTCGGCCACTTTCTTGGTGATGTAGGTGGAAATCTTCTTCACGTCGCGGTCGCTCTGTAGGTAGCTACGGCTCACGTTGAGTGGAATGTCGGGAGAGTCGATTACGCCATGGAGCAGGGTGAGAAATTCGGGTACAATGCCTTCCACCTGGTCTGTTACGAATACCTGATTGCAATAAAGCTGTATCTTGTTGCGTTGCAGCTCGATGTTCGATTTGATTCGAGGGAAATAGAGGATGCCTGTGAGGTTGAAGGGATAATCAACGTTGAGGTGAATCCAGAACAACGGCTCGTCGTGCATGGGGTAGAGTGTGCGGTAGAACGACTTGTAGTCTTCGTCTTTGAGCGTTGATGGAGTCTTGGTCCAAAGGGGCTCCACGCTGTTGATGATGTTGTCCTCGTCGGTATCCACCTGCTTGCCGTCTTTCCATTCGGTTTTCTTTCCGAAAGCAATGGGCACGGGAAGGAATTTGCAGTACTTGTTGAGCAGCTCCTGGATTTTCTGTTTCTCAAGGAACTCCTTGCAGTCGTCGTCGATGTAGAGAATGATGTCGCTTCCGCGGTCGTCTTTCTGGGCGTCGTCGATGGTGAATTCGGGCGAGCCGTCGCAAGTCCATTTCACGGCCTGGGCGCCGTCCTTATAGCTTCGTGTAACGATTTCCACCTTCTTGCTGACCATGAATGAAGAGTAGAATCCCAAGCCGAAGTGTCCGATTATGGCATTGGCAGTATCCTTGTATTTGTCAAGAAAATCTGTAACGCCCGAGAAGGCAATCTGGTTGATGTACTTGTCTATTTCCTCGGCAGTCATACCGATGCCTCGGTCGCTGATGGTAAGCGTTCCTTTCTTCTCGTCGAGGCTGACGCGTACGGTAAGGTCGCCCAATTCGCCCTTGAAATCGCCTTTTTCGGCCAGAGTCTTCAGTTTCTGGGTGGCATCGATGGCGTTGCTGACCATTTCGCGTAGAAAAATCTCATGGTCGCTATACAAGAACTTTTTGATGACGGGGAAAATGTTCTCGGTGGTAACCCCGATGTTTCCTTTTTGCATGATTCTTTTGTTTTTGTTTTGTTGTTGAATATTTTATTATTGTTGTTTCTTCGCATGGATTGTTTGTTGTATAAATGCAAAATACGTGCCAAAAAAAGCCAGGTATGTACGATTCGTAGAAAAAGACCATTTCATCGACTGCAACAAATCAGCAATGACCTGCATGTTTTTACCTGAAAGATTCCAAAAACTTATTAAATTGTTTCATTTAAACAAATTTCAATGTTTTTCGATGTTGTTGTAAGAAAAAATAATGTATATTTGCAAGTGAAAAAGCACATGACATCAACATTCATGAAAAAGCCTCAATCAGAGTTCGACATCATTGCCGACTACTATACTGAACATTTCGACGAGCTAAAAGCATTTGTTGCCAAACGTATCCTCTATGCCGACGGCGCGGAGGATATTGTTCAGAATGTGTTTTTGCGGTTGCTGTCGTCCGACAAGATGATTACCCCCATCACCATGCCCAGCCTGGTTTATACCGTGGCAAGGAATCTCATCTACGACTATTGGCGGCATCGGCGTTCGGTTGAGGAGTACGAGCATTATTTGGCCGCTTCGCCTAATGGCAGCAACGATGTGTACTCGGTTTATTCGGCCCAAGAGATTAATGAGATTCTTGAGCGTGGCATTTCGCGCCTTACAGACAAACAACGAGTTGTTTACCGCATGAATATCTACGACGGGTTGAAGGTGAGCGAAATTTCTGACCGCCTGAATATGAACTACAAGAATGTTGAAAACCGGCTTGGCTCGGCACGTAAGGAGATAAGACATTTCATGGAGCGAATGCTGGCCTGACGCCCATTCGCCTACATACAAAAATACAATCCAATAGGTAATTTTTTATAGGTAAAAACAATTCCCCCAGCTTACGTAGCGATACCATAAGCTGGGGGATTATTTTGTTTAAGCCTTTGGGGCTGGTTTTAGTTCTCTTTGAAAGCCACCACCCTCGTAAGTTCCTTGTCAAGATAGAAGGTCATGTTGGTCTGGGTGCTGTCGTCTTGCTTCATTCTCACACGCTCGATGATTAACGGACGCGTGGCTTTGCCAGGCTCATAGCTGATGGGAGTATTGAACTCCACATATTTGTTGGCTTGCTGGCGAAGCACGTCCACCATGCTGTCGGTCACGTTAAAGGTGGAGTCGATGTCATTGTACTTTCTGGAGAAGTCGTATTCTTTCTTCAGGTTGTCGTCGAGGAAATTTCCCACGAGCCGTTCGACTTTCCATTGTTCGCAACCGACGAACGTAAGGCCCAGTAAAAGGAGTAAAACGAAAGGTTTCTTCATTTCTATTGTGTGTTGTACTGAGTGATGAAAGCGGTTTTTTTGAAACGTTGTCTGCTCAGCAGTCAACACTTACGCAGGAATGTTTTTCAGAATAGCCAGCAAGTGGTCCCACACCATCTGAACGGTGGGAATATGCAGGCGCTCGTCGGGAGAGTGAACACCACGCAGAGTGGGGCCAAAGGAAACCATGTCAAGGTTTGGATATTTTTCGGAGAACAATCCGCACTCCAGGCCTGCATGAATGCCGAGCACCTTGGGGTCTTTCTTGAATAGTTCCTTGTATGTTTCAACAGCGATGGCAGTTAGCTGGCTGTTAGGATTCATTTTCCATGCCGGATAACCGTCACCCTGAATCACCTCGGCACCTGCCAGTTGGAATACCGCCTTTACTGTGGCAGCCTGATTGTCGAGCGCGCTCATCACGTTGCTTCGTTGCGAAGCTACCACCTTCACCTGGGTGTCGGTAGTTTCTACGCTGGCCACATTGTTTGAGGTCTCAACGAGCCACGCCAGTTCCTCGTCCTGGCACATGGCAAATACGCCGTTGTCAACGCCCTGGAGAGCTTGCACCAGACGTGTGCTTACTTCCAGCGGCATCACCTGCTCGGCATCGGTGCTCTCCATGTTGAATTGCATGGTGGACTCAGTAACATGGAATTCTTCTTCAACCTCGCTGACAAACACATTCCAGTCGGCCCGCACATTCTCCTTCACGTCTTCCGAAACGGCAAACACTATCATTCCGTCGCGCGGAATGGCATTGTGCAGTTTGCCTGCGTTGAAACTGGCCAGACGTAGTCCGTAGGCTTCTTGAACCTTGTAAAGGAAACGGGCAAGAATTTTCAGGGCGTTGGCGCGTTTCTTGTTGATGTCGTCGCCCGAATGTCCGCCCACCAGGCCTTTGAGCGAAGCGCGCATAAAGAACAATCCCTTGGGAGCATCCTCTCTCTGGAAGTGGAACAAGGCGGTAGTGTTGCGCCCGCCAGCACACGAAACAAAAATCTGGCCTTCGTCTTCAGAGTCAAGGTTGATGAGCATGTCGCCCGTCATGAATC
The DNA here is from genome assembly GCA_900315565.1 of uncultured Prevotellaceae bacterium. Taxonomy (GTDB): domain Bacteria; phylum Bacteroidota; class Bacteroidia; order Bacteroidales; family Bacteroidaceae; genus Prevotella. The sequence goes on from OMZS01000008.1 coordinate 59,376, forward strand.
CGGGCTTCATGCCTTCGGCTCCGGTCAGCCCCGTTTCCTCGTCACGGGTGAACACACACTCCAAGGGGCCGTGCTCTATGTCGTTGCTATCGAGAATGGCCAGTTCGATGGCGCATCCTATGCCGTCGTCGGCACCCAGGGTAGTACCCTTGGCTCTCAGCCATTCGCCGTTGATGTAGGTCTGAATGGCATCGTTGTCGAAGTCGAAGTCTATGTCAACCAGTTTCTCGCAAACCATGTCCATGTGGCTCTGAAGAATCACGGTCTTGCGATGCTCGTAGCCTGGAGTGGCAGGCTTGCGGATAATCACATTTCCCGTTTCATCGACCAGCGTTTCCAGTTTCCGGCTTTCGCCAAACTGACGAAGATAGTCAATCATTTTTTCCTCGCGTTTCGATGGACGCGGAATTTGGTTGATTTTTGCAAATTGCTCGAATACTCGGGCAGGTTTCAATTCTGTCATAATCGTTTTGTTTATTATTAATATTGTTTTGTATATTATTAATTAGGTGTAAGCTATGTGATAATTATCTTTAAATTGAACCACAAGTTGGCGTTTATCTCGCAATAAAAGGTAAAAAGCGGGCGTTTTATTTTGTATTTATCCCGATTTGCACTATCTTTGCACCGCAAAATTACGAAAAAATGATTGAAACCCTGCTATTAAGCGTGTTAATAATTGCTATCTGCATGGCTTTATTGCTGGTGAAGTTGCTTTTCAAGAAGAATGGCGAGTTCACCTCACAGCATATTCACGACAGTCAGGCCATGAAAGACCGCAACATTCATTGCGTCATCGATCAGGACCGTGAGGCACGCCAGAAAGGCAAGGCGTACTGAGGTAATTGATAATTGACAATTGATAATTGACAATTGATAATTGACAATTGATAATTGATAATTTTTTGGTAATTGAGTTTTTTAAGAACAAAATAAATAAACAATAATAAGAAACAATTTTAAAAAGAAACAATGAAAAAGAACATTTTGGGCACATGGGCTCTTGCTGCTGTTGCCACATTCGCTTTCACATCATGCAACCAGTCGGCCCCGAAGGTTGACGAAAAGTCGCAAACCACCGAGAATGGCGGCTCCGACCTTAAAATCGCCTATATTGAGGTAGATTCCATCATGTCGCAGTATGAGTTCTGCAAAGAATACACGCTGATTCTCCAGAAAAAGAGCACCAACATTCAGAACACCATCAATCAGAAGGGCAACAATCTGCAGGCCGCTGCTGCCAACTTCCAGCAGAAAATACAGCAAAACGCCTATACCCGCGAGCAGGCTGAGGCCATTAGCAACAACCTGCAGAAGCAGCAAGCCGACCTTCAGGCCTTGCAGAACCGTCTGGGCAACGAGTTCCAGGCTGAGACCGAAAAGTTCAACAATGCCCTTCGCGACAGCATTCAGCACTTCCTGGCTGTTTACAACAAGGACAAGAAATATGCTCTTATTCTGAGCAAGGCTGGCGATAACATCCTCTATGCTGACAAGGGTTACGACATCACCAACGAGGTGATTGCCGGACTGAACAAGGCTTACAAGAAAACACCCCTGAAGAAGGAAGAAAAGAAAGAGGAGAAAGCTGCCGACAAGAAAGGCGAAGCCAAGAAATAAAGAATCTCAGTAGAGAAACGTACTTTATTATAGCAAAGGAGGATGTTTCGGATGTCAAGCAATCCCAGCATCCTCCTTTGTTGTTTCCACTCCCAACCCAATAACTGTCAGCCATTTTCAAGCCATGAATCGCAAACAACGCTACGAATACATACTCAACTATTTCCGCAACCAGATGCCCGAAGTGAACACCGAACTTGAGTTTGGAAGTGTGTTCCAGCTGCTGGTGGCTGTGGTGCTCAGCGCCCAATGTACCGACAAGCGCATCAATCAGGTGACTCCTTCTCTTTTCGGCCGGTTTCCCGATGCCAAAGCCATGGCCGGTGCCGATGAAGCCGAGGTTTTTGAGTATATCAAAAGCGTTTCTTACCCAAACTCCAAAGCCCGTCATCTGGTGGAAATGGCGCGCATGCTCGTGAGCGAGTTTCATGGCGATGTGCCCGACAATCTCGACGACCTTTTGCGCCTGCCAGGCGTGGGTCGCAAGACGGCCAATGTGATCCAGGCTGTTGCCTTTGGCAAATCGACCATGGCTGTCGATACGCATGTGTTTCGCGTCAGCCACCGGCTGGGGCTGGTTGGCAAGAATGCCACCACACCCTATAAGGTGGAAATGGAACTCATGAAAAACATTCCCTCCGAACTTGTTCCCAAAGCCCATCATTGGCTTCTGCTTCACGGACGCTATGTGTGCACATCGCGTGCTCCCCATTGCGCTAAATGCGAATTCAACTACATCTGCCCCAAACAACAACTATGAACGCCAAACGCATCCTCCAGTTCCTGCGCGACGTGAGCGCCAATAACAACCGCCCATGGTTTCAGGCTCACAAAGACGAATACTTGGCCGTGAAAGCCGACTTCGAGGCCGACATCGCCAAGGCCATCCTTCGTATTGCTGAGTTCGACCCCTCCGTGGCCCACATCACGGTAAAAGACGCCACCTACCGCTTCTATCGTGACACACGCTTTTCGCCCGACAAGTCGCCCTATAAGAACCATATTGGCGCCTACATCGCTGCACACGGAAAGAAAGCCCTTCATGGCGGCTACTACATCCACTTGGAGCCAGGCAACTGTTTGCTCTCCTGCGGCAACTATTGGCTTCCCACCAACATTCTCACCTCGTGCCGCAACGAGATCATGGCCAATATTGACCAATGGCGTTCATGCGTTGAAAACGATGAGTTTCTCCGCATGTTCGGCCGTCCGTGTCAAGGAGGGTGGGGCAGCGAAAAAGGTTTCGGACTGGAGTACCTGAAAACCGCACCTGCGGGTTTCCCTCGTGATTACGAGTTCATAGACTATTTGCGCCTGAAGAACTATTGCTGCTGGAAAAAGGTTCCCGAAACGTTCTTCGAGGGTGAGCAATGGATGGACGAAATGGTGCGTGTGTTCAAAGTGGGAAAACCCATGATGGATTTTGCCAATGCTGTCATCGACGATTACGAGTAGGCTGTCTTGTCGGCAATACATATTAACCGTAAAAAACATTGCTATTTCAGAAAAAAACAGTCTTTTTTTGAACAACCAAGCAGTTTTTTTCCTAAATTAGCGGCCAAATAGAGCAAACAACTCTTTTGGCCGCATTTTTTTATTGATTGTTTAACCATAAAAATCCTTTCTACACTATGAAAATTGGTATTCCAAAAGAAATTAAGAACAACGAGAACCGTGTTGGTATGACTCCCGCCGGCGTAGCCGAGCTGGTGCGCCACGGTCATGAAGTCTATGTGCAGCACACAGCTGGTGTAAATAGTGGCTTTGCCGACGAAGCCTATGTAAAGGCCGGTGCCACCATTGTGCCCACTATCGAGGCTGCTTACGAGGTTGCCGATATGATTGTCAAGGTGAAAGAGCCCATTGAGCCCGAGTATCCGCTGGTGAAACCCGGACAGCTGTTGTTCACTTACTTCCATTTTGCTTGCGACCGCCCGCTGACCGATGCCATGATAAAGAGCGGAGGCGTTTGTCTGGCTTACGAGACCGTTCAGCTCTCCAATGGCGCTCTGCCGCTGCTCATTCCTATGAGCGAGGTGGCCGGGCGTATGGCTACCATCAACGGTGCCTACTATCTGCAGAAGACTAAGGGCGGCAAAGGTAAACTCATTTGTGGTGTGCCCGGCGTGAAACCTGCCAAGGTGCTGGTGCTCGGTGGCGGAACCGTAGGCCAGGCTGCTGCCCGTGTGGCTGCCGGCATGGGAGCCAATGTGGTCATTACCGACATCTCGCTGCCCTTGCTCCGACAGTTGTCTATCGACATGCCCGCCAATGTAGATGCTGTTTATTCCAACCGGTTCAACATTGAGCGCGAGTTACCCGATGTAGATATTGTTGTTGGTTCGGTACTCATTCCAGGCGACAAAACTCCACACCTCATCACCCGCGATATGCTGAAGATCATGCAGCCCGGCACGGTGCTTGTCGATGTCGCCATCGACCAGGGCGGCTGTTTCGAGACTTCACGCCCGACAACCCATAGTGAGCCCGTTTATGAGGTTGACGGAATCGTACATTATGCCGTGGCCAATATTCCCGGCGCTGTGCCCAACACTTCGACCATCGCCCTCACTAATGCCACTCTGCGCTATGCGCTCGCTCTGGCCGACAAAGGCTGGAAGAAAGCATGCAAAGACGACCCTGCACTCTATAAGGGCCTAAACATTGTGGAGGGTAAAGTAACCTTCAAAGCTGTTGCCGACGTGTTCGGACTTCCCTATGAACCCATAGAGCTGTAGGAGTTAGGAGAGTTACGAGTTAGGAATTAGGAATTAGGAGTTAGAAGTTAAGAACTTAAAGATAGGAAATAGAAGAATAAAGTTAGGAGTTAGGGGCTCAACTCCTAACTCCTAACTCTTAACTCCTAACTCTTAACTCTTAACTCTTAACTCCTAACTCCTAATTCCTAACTCCTAACTCTTAACTCCTAACTCCTAACTCCTAATTCCTAACTCCTAACTCTTAACTCCTAACTCAAAAACAGGTTTCCTACTTGATAGACTGCTGCGCTGACTATCCACGCCAGGGCGGTGGTGTATCCGGCGGCAAACAAAGCCCACTTCCATTTTCCCGTTTCGTTCTTGATGGCCACAATGGTGGCGATGCAAGGGAAGTAGAGCAGAATGAACAGCAGATAGCAGTAGGCTGAGAGTGGCGTGATGCCGTCGGCCAGCATCTGTTGGCGCAGGCGCTTATATTTTACGGTGTCCTCGCTGATGTTTTCATCGCCACCGAAAGAGTCATCGCCACTATACAGCACACCCATCGTTGAGGCAACTATTTCCTTGGCACCCACACCGGCAATAAGACTCACGTCAAGTTTCCAGTTGAAGCCTTGCGGGCGGAACACAGGTTCAATGGTCTTGCCCATGCGCCCGATGTACGATTGTTCTTGCTGTTGCTGGTTGCTGAGGCTGTCGTCGTGTGGGAAATAGCCCAATGCCCACACAATGATGCTGGCCACCAGGATGATGCCACCCATTTTTTTCAGATATTCCTTACCTTTTTCCCATGTGTGGCGGCCGATGGCCTTGGCCGTAGGCATGCGGTAGGGCGGCAGCTCCATGACGAAAGGTGTGTCGTCGCCACGCATCACTAGTGACGAGAACAGCTTGCTCACGATGACCGACATCACGATGCCCACCACATAGAGCGAAATCATGGCCAGCGACTGGTAATTCACGCTGAAAAACGTGGCCGCTATCATAATATAAATAGGTAGGCGGGCAGAACAGCTCATGAACGGAAGAATCATCATCGTTATCAGTCGCGAGCGGCGGCTCTCAATGGTGCGCGTGGCCATCACGGCGGGCACATTGCATCCGAAACCCATGATGAGCGGAATGAACGACTTGCCGTGAAGTCCCATTTTGTGCATCAGCTTGTCCATGATAAATGCTGCGCGGGCCATGTAGCCCGAGTCTTCCATGATGGAGATGAAGAAATAGAGAATCAGAATCTGTGGCAGGAATACTATGACCGATCCCACACCGCCAATCACGCCATCCACCAGCATTGAGCGCAACGGCCCCTCGGGCAAAGCCGCGCCCACCCAGTCGCCAAGCCATTCCACGCCAGTCTCAATCCAGTCCATGGGATACTGGCCCAGCGAGAAGGTGGTCTGGAACATGATGTAGAGAATCAGGAAGAACAAGGGAAAACCCAAATACTTGTTCGACATCACCCGGTCTATGATGTGGGTGGTGCGATAGGTGTCCTGTTTGTTGCCTAACTTAAAGCCAGCCTCAGCCAGCGCGCCATGGATAAATCCGTATTTGGCATCCATGATGGCCGTCTCCGAATCATCCTTTGTCTCCTCTTTCACGCGTCGGGCGGCATGGTCGCGCGCCTTGATGATTTCCGGGCCATTGGCCATGCTTCCAACATATTTCTCCGCCTTCTTGTCGTTTTCCAAAAGCTTGATGGCCAGATAGCGTGTAGAGTAGCGCAGACGCACATTCTCGTCGGCTTTCAGGTATTGTTGTATGTGGCGAATACCGTCCTCAATCTCGTGTCCGTGACTGATATGGATGTGGCGGGTGGTTTTGTTCTGATCCTCATACACGCTGATCACTTCGCTGAACAATTCCTTCACGCCCATGCCCGTCTTGAACGACGTGGGCACCATGGGCACACCAAACAGCGTGCTCAGCGTAGTTAAGTCCACCTGGTCGCCGCGCTTCTCAAACTCGTCATACATGTTCAGCGCACACACCATGCGCAGGTTCATGTCCACCAGCTGCGTGGTCAGATAGAGGTTGCGCTCCAGGTTGCTGGCATCGAGCACGTTAATTACAATGTCGGGTCGGTTCTTCGTGAGGTGTTCGCGCACGTAAAGCTCCTCGGGACTGTAGCAAGAAAGCGAGTAAGTGCCAGGCAGGTCGGTTAGGTTGAAGTCGTAGCCCTCAAACTTGGCATGTGCCTCGGTGGCGTCCACCGTTACGCCCGAATAGTTGCCCACACGTGCATGAGCGCCGCTGGCATAGTTGAAAAGCGACGTCTTTCCGCAGTTGGGATTGCCGATAAGTGCCACGTTGATGGTGCGCCGCTCACGAAGAAAAGCCTCATGAGCCTTCTCTCTGACACGCGCCTCCGTCTGCGTGCCTTCACCGTTACCCGTTTCGGTAGCGTCGTCAGCCAGAGCCTCGCCTGTCATCAGGACTTCGTCCGTGGTTTCTGCCACAATCTCTATTTGTTCGGCCTCGTCGTGGCGCAACGACACCTCGTAGCCCATAAGCTTATATTTCACAGGGTCTTGCAGCGGGGCGTTGAGCAACACCTCAACCCGTTGCCCTTTGATAAACCCCATTTCGATGATGCGCTTGCGGAAACCACCGTGGCCTTTCACCTTGACGATGATTCCGCTCTCACCAGTCTTTAATTCCGATAGCTTCATGTTCTGTTTTTTGCTTTCTGCATGCAAAGATACACAAAAAACGCTTGCAACTGAGTTGCATTCCACTATTTTCGGAACAAAATACCTAAAAATGATGATGTGCTATCACACTTATCCTCCTTTTTCATTGTCTTTGCTCATTATTAAGAGTGAATTGTAGGTATATATAAATGCCTTGCATCGTGGTCGAGTCTGACGGCGATTTCGAGTGTTCGTTTGTCGATTTGTATTGACATGGCTTTGCTTTTTTAAGCAAAGATAGGGGAAGGGACTAAGAGAGAAAAGGACAAAAAAAGACTCCTTCGAGGGGAGTCAATGTTAAAAGATTTGTCCGTAAGAGGACCCACCAAAAGATGTATTGTCATCGTGCCAGAAATGCCACCAGGCAGTATGTTTGCCTTGCTTCTCCAGCTTCCGCACATATCTGATGCGCAAGATGGCTGCAATGATTCCAATGGAATAACCGATGATAGCTTCTAACATGACAGTTTCCTTTCTTTCCTTGTTTCTGATGCAAATATAATGCTTATTTGGCATACTTGCAAAAAGGGGGATGAAAATCTACGTAAAGTTTACGCTGGGGAGGGAGAGAGGGAAGGGAAGGAGGGAATACCGTCGTAAACTGTTAGAGGAGTGTCCGTTTTGTCCTGTTACGAAGATAAACGAAAAGTCTCTTCTCATAGCCTTTCATATCTAGCCTTTGGCAGTTTCTGATTATAAATTGGCGAATTGGAAAAGTATTTGGCTGATTAGACTGTTCTTTTCCGTCTTTTTTCGTAATTTTGCGTCAGAAATAATTTACGAAAGGAAATAATAATGAGACGTAAGATATATGTGGCAAGCAGCTGGCGCAACGGGTATTATCCTGAAGTGGTGGCTAAGTTGAGAGAAGCGGGACACGAGGTATATGACTTCAGAAACCCGCCTTCTGGCGACCCTGGATTTAAATGGAGCAGCGTGAGTGAGGATTATATGGAATGGACACCGCAGCAGTATCGCGACATGCTGCAGCACCCGAAGGCAGAACGGCAGTTCCATAACGATATTGAGGCGATGGAGGCCTGCGATACCTGTGTGTTGGTGTTGCCCTGCGGCAGAAGTGCTCACACGGAGGCGGGATGGTTTTCAGGCCGAGGACGAATGACGATTGCCTTTATCCCGGAGAAGCAAGAGCCAGAGCTGATGTACAAGCTTTTTGACGGGGTGTGCTGTACGATAAGTGAGCTAACCGAGATGCTGAGGTGATTACGACTGTATATATGCGCAAGGCGTTAGAACATGGTGATAGAGAGCTTCAACGAGTATTACAGGCCAGCAGAAGCTCTCTTTGATGCTTGTACTTCGGGCGTGTGCTCCTTCTTAGTGCGTGGCCGCATGATGCAAGCAAGCGGCACATCAGCCTGTGAATGTATGACACTTAACACCATGGTGGAAGAAATCTGTTGTTGTTGATACCAGTTTTTTTGTCCCATAGTTCTCACCAACTCCAGATAGTGCCATTTGAATCATTGCTCTTTTGCTCGGTTTTGCGTGTGCCAAACATGTCGGTCGAGCTGCTCGATGTGCCCGTGGTTTGCCCGTAGCGGTCTTGGTGGGTAGTGCTTGTGTTTCCGAACATATCTGTTGACGAGAACGAGGTTCCTGTATTCTGCCCGTAAACGTCTTGATGTTGGGTAGTAGTGTTTCCAAACATGTCTGTAGAAGTGTGGTCCCTGCCTGTAGTTTGTCCGTAACGGTCCTGATGCGTGGTTGTCGTGTTGCCGAACATGTCGGTTGTTGTTCGCGACGTGCCCAATGTCTGGCCATATTGGTCGCGATGCGTTGTGGTGCGATTGCCAAAGCAGTCAGTAGTGGTTGTCGAAGTGCCTGTTGTCTGACCATATTGATTGCGGTGAGTGGTTGTCTCCGTTCCGAAACAATCTTTGGTGGTCGTTGATGACCCCACGTTGTAGTTCTGGGCTTCTGCAAACATTGCAAACGTTGCTGCTAAGAGCATTGTGCTGATTCTTTTCATGATTTCACCTCCATAATTAGTTGGTTGACCGATGCTATTCTTATTTCTTATCAATTATCTCCAGTTTACGTTTTAGCTGATCATAAGCGATACCGGCCTCACGTATGCCGCTCGATTTCGCTTTCTTGTAATCTTTGAGTGCATATCTGTACTGTTCCATAGCTTCGTAGATTAAGCCTCTGCAATACAACATCGTTCCATTGTCCAAACCCGTTTCAAGTGCGCCGTTCGCATAATTAAGAGCAGTGGTGAGTTCATTTCTCCCGTATGCATTGATTGCAAGGTCAGCATAAGTTCTGTAAGTATTCATGCGTGTGGCAATTGTTCCTGCGTATGCCTGCGAATACATGTTCATAACGTCAGAGTCGTAAAGGTCAATGGTAGGGAACTCCACTGCCTGGCCACGGCATTCCATTCCAACACTCAACATCATAACCACAGCGATTGCTGTTTTCCGCAACATACCTTTTCGCAATGCGCGTTTTCTTTGTGTCATTTGTCTTCTCATCATGTTATAGTCTCCTGTTTTGTTTAAAAGATTTTGATTGTCTGTTTTTGTTTTTCTCACCGCAAAAATAGTCCATCTCAACAAATCCTCCAAACATTTCTGGCCCACAAGGCTTGTGAAAACGAAAGATTTCTTGTTTTACATTGATTCTTGTAAAAGGTTTTTCGTATCTTTGCACAAACCTAAACGTAATGAATATGCCAACGAAGAATATCTTTGCCGGATTTGGGCTGCGGTCGCAATTTGTAAACCTGATATATCAGGAGCTGATGAAGCGCGATTTCGTCAGCTATGCTGATATCCTTGCCCTGCATTACAAAAGGCCTAAGGACTACTACAAAAGGATATCGCTCGATAGTGAACCCGGCAATGGCGAATTGAAGAAAGCATTTCCAGAGGTGTTGAAGGCTTTGCGCAAGGCTTCTCCAGAATGTATAGAGGATAATGGGCAAAGCAAGGGCAAGGCATACAGATATGTTGGAAAGGACGATGACCCATTAGCAGAGGAGCGAAAGGCTGTCGTTCAGAAGTCTGTAGAGGATTATGTGGCATTCTGTAAGGCATCTGCAGGAATCCTGCCGGCAAGTTGGTTCTCATCATTCTTTGAGAATACACAGATGCTCCTAGATACAAACAGAGAGGCAAAGGAAGGTGAAGTACGGATTTGCTCTGGACTTGAGCAGAATCTCACGAACATTGATTTGCTGCCCGTCTTCTATAAGGCCATCACTAACAAAAAAGTGCTGTGCTTCGCCTATCAGCGGTTTGGGCAAGAACCATTTACTTTAATCTTCCATCCCCAGTTCATCAAAGAGTATAATGGTCGTTGGTTTGTATTTGGTGAGGCTGACCGCGAGCCTTATCAGGCCTATAATGTACCATTAGATCGAATCGTTGGCGAAGTCAGTGAGGTGAGTGATGTGGAGTACATCCCTGCTCCAAAAGGATTCTATCAGGACTTCTTTAATAATATAATAGGTGTCACGCATGAGAAAGGAGCAAAGGTTGAAAAGGTCGTCATCCGTACGAATACAGAATATCAACATGGCCTTCTTTTGACGAAGCCCTTGCATCACTCTCAAGAAGAAGTGCTACCTTTTGGAGAGCATGATGGTCAATGGTATGGTGAAGTCAAATTGATGATAGAGCCTAATCGCGAACTTCGAGGACGAATCCTTCTTTATGGCGAGAACCTTGAAGTCATCAGCCCCCAATTTTTGAGAGAGCAGATGAAGGATGTTTTAAAGAAACAATTGGTTCAATACTTAGATGATTCCGAGCCAAAATAACGAAAAATGGCTTGTAATGATAAAATAATAGCTCATATATTTGCATTTGTCGCAATTTTGTATTAAATTTGCGACATAATTAATATTGTATGGCGAGTCAATCTATTGAAACAAAGATACTTAACAGAATTAAGAAGAGCGGTAGGGGTGCTGTCCTTTTCGCCTCTGACTTTATCCGTTATGGAGAGAAAAAATCCATCAATAAGACGCTGGAACGAATGACCAACGCTGGAACGATCCTCCGTATAGGTCGTGGCATCTATTATTATCCGAAGATAGACAAGGAACTTGGCTTGGGAATCCTCTACCCAACACTTGAGGAAGTTGCTGACGGAATAGCGAAACGAGACAAGGCTCATGCAGTGCCTACTGGGCTATATGCACTTAATAGACTTGGCTTCTCTACTCAGATTCCGATGAACGTTGTGTTTATGACTGATGGCTATAGCCGTAAAATATCCTTGTTAAATGGTGGAACTATTGAGTTCAAACGCTCTTCCCCAAAGTATTTGGCCTTTCATTCTCAACTCGCCATGTTGCTGACATCCGCTTTTAGAAGTCTTGGTAAAGAGCATATCACACCAGAAATCATTGCTCGAACTAAGGAATTATTGGCGAAAGAAGAAAAGCAAGTCATTGAACAAGATTATCAACTGATGCCTGCATGGGTGTCATCAATTATCAAGTCGCTGTATGAAGAAGAATGACTACTTTAAGTTGACCACAGCTCAGCAACGCACCATATTGGAACAGACTGCCATCAAGAAGGCATTACCCAAGCAGGCTATAGAGAAAGACCTATGGGTAACAACAATACTGCATATTGTATTCAGTTTACCATGTGCTGATAGTTTGGTTTTCAAGGGTGGCACTTCTCTTAGCAAGGTGTGGGGCCTCATCAATCGTTTTTCTGAGGATATTGACTTGGCAATTGACAGGAGTGTTTTCGAACTTGACGGTGACATTACAAAGAAGCAAGTCAAGAAATTGCGGAAAGCATCTTCTGTTTTTGTTCGCGATGATTTGTATAATCTGCTAGTGGAGGCGATTTATGAAACGTCTTTGAAAGATTTGTGCCAGATAGAAGTGCAGCCTGATGGTGAAGGTGATGACACATACCCAGAGCCTCGCAGCATTTTTATTCGCTATCAGTCTGTGTTTGAAGACCTGCTTTCCTACATTCCTCCCATTGTCAAGATAGAAGCAGGTGCCCGTTCTTTACTAGAACCATACGATGAAACCCAGATTAATAGCATGGTGGAAGAGGCGTTGCCTACAATTAGTACAACACAAACTGATGTGATGGTGAAGACAGCCATTGCTGAAAAGACATTTTTAGAAAAGGCATTCCTTTTGCACGAACTATTCTCTGTCAATAACTTTGTTGATGCCAAACGTCGTTCTCGCCATATCTATGACCTCCACATGATGATGCAAAGGGGCGTCGCAGAGAAAGCCATACAAAATGATGAGTTATGGCAAACCATACTTCATCATCGTTCTACGCTCACCAGTATGCATGGGGTAGATTATGATGCTGACATCAAGAAGAATATTCAACTCATTCCACCGTCAGAATCCTTAGCAAACTGGAAGAAGGACTATAAAGAAATGTCTTCCGCTATGATATATGGCGAAAAACCTGCATTTGCAGAACTATTGGAAAGTATGAACTGGTTAGAACATTTATTTAAGAAGGGATAGGTATGAAGTATTTGGATACAGAAATCAGTTCCACAGAGAACGGAACCGTTCACAATGATGATTTCCTTGCACAGATTAAATAATGGTTGTACTTTTGCAGCGTGAAAACTAAAAACATAGAAACTATGCGTAAAGCAAACAACAACAGCAACTTCACAGTAGAGGCACTCGTTGCCAAGTATCGTAACTTCGTAGAAGAGCACGCTTCCTGTAACGATGTATTTATAGGTGATAATGATGATTTGGGATATTTGGAATATGGACTAGACGGATGGGCTGATCATCAGCTTCTAATAACACTATATAATGACTTTGCTGGAGAAAATGCTGATTCATATGTTCAGGATAGACTATCAAAGTACAGAGATTACTTTTGGAAAGATGTTCTTAATGCGGAAGAATATGCTTTCCTTCTAGAGAAATTCAAGGATACGGTTAATTTTATTTTCTCAAAAGGTCTGCATTATGGAAGTGAGGCCATTTTAAATAGTATTCGTCTGAGGATGAGTGATATCTCATTTATAAAAAAAGCAGCCAAATATGTCACGGCTAAGCCAGGGGACTTTGTATATCTCGAGAACGACTCTCTTGGAGATGGAGCTATGCTTTTTCCTCAATGTGTGATATTATGCGATAATAAAGATAATGACGAGTCTGCTCTAAAAAAGATTCGTTTGTTTGCTGCTGGCATTCAGTATAGGAATGTCGATAGAATTGAAGAAGAAACTATCGACATAATTATAGCGGGTTCTGGTTTTTTCCCTGGATTCATCATTCCTTTCGAGACCTTATATGCCACATTGGCGAATAATGGAACGATGATTATGCTGGCACATCCCCATTTCATGGCCGGTTTTGAGAAAGACGCTGTTTCGTTCAGGAAACGACTGGTCTCAGATAAAGCAATTAAATCCATTATAAAATACTCAAAAGACCACAGCATCTTCCGATACGTTTTAGTTGTTGAGAAAAAGAAGCATTCTGAGGTGGATATTCAAGATAGGGTAAACCAATTATCTAAGAGTATTAATATATCACAATTATCAGCTCTGATTCTCTTGCCTGGTTTCTATCTTGTAGAAAGACCGGAAAATGGAATACCCTTGTCAGATCTTTTGAATAATTACGATAACAGCCGCGTAAAACAAGAAGTCTCTTTGAATCAGCCTATAGTATTTCCTCAAGACTTAGGTTGTTCTTTTAAAGATGCAGATATAAGACATAGAACTTTTAAAAAAGGGACAGAATATGGCGAGAATTATGATAACCTAGCATCCGATTGCTACAACGTTGACTTCCCGAGCATTCTTCTTTATGGTGGAACAGAGATAGTTTATGCTGGTATAACGACAAAAACTGATTTGCCCTATGCCGTACTTGACCCTATAGCCTGTTTTACGGCGAAAGAGGGCGTAGACTTAAGATATGTAGCATCGCTGCTACTTGATCCTATTGTGGCAAAACAAATCTCAGCCATATATTTGGATTTCTATTATGGTAACATGATGGTTTTTCTGCCTATGTTTTTACACAGCATCATAGTACCATGTCAGAATGAAGAAGAGCGAGCAAAGTATTTAGCGGAAGCTTGTTATGATGCACTAAACACAATCAAGAAAGAAGCTATTCAGGAAAAGGATTTCTACAAGAAATCTGTGAGAATGAGAAAACATGCACTTACTCAACCTCTTTCTGCTATTAGATCCATGTTTAATGCATTAAACAGGTATCGCATTAAACAAGGGGGGCAGATTCATGATGAAGATATTATTTCGCCCATACAAGGTACAACAGTTCGTCGAGCCTTTGAATTTCTTTCTCAACACATCAATGATTTGATGCCAGCATTAGATCATATCGCAGATGTCGAATACACCTTTAACAAACCCGAATGGATTGACCCAGAGAAATTTGTTGAAGGATATATTTCGCACCATGAAAATGGTTGGCTTAACTTTAAGCCCATTGTGGATTGGCAGCAAGGTAATAATCAGGCAGCTGATGATATTTACGCTGCCCACGATAAGATTGTTATGCATAAAGGAGATTCATGGAATCAATTCATGTTCCCTAAGGATGCGTTGGAACGTATTTTCAACAACACAATATCCAATGCGCAGGCACATGGATTTACAGACAGCGCACGTAACGATTACAAGATTAAGTTCTCATGGCATATTGATGGAACGTCTCTGATTATTGAGATAGAGAATAATGGAAATCCTATTCCTGGAGACAGGGACGCTGCGTCATTATTACAATATGGAGTTTCAACATTATTCCATCAAGATGGTCATAATGGAATTGGTTGCAACGAAATAGATGAAATTATGCAGAGATATGATGGAAAAGTAAAAATTTTATCTTCTCCAGATGCAGAGTTTAAGGTAAAATATGTCTTAACTTTTAACCGTATTAGAAGAGCAAGAGATCATTTTAAAGAAATGTAACCAATTTATGAAGATATGAAAGCATACGATTTTATACAAGTACTTTGGGTCGAAGACGATCCTGTTGTAATAGAAGCTTATCCGCTTGATGCGGAAGAGTATGGTTTGGAATTGGTATCATTCCCTTGTTGGGATGATGCCAAAGCCGCATTAGAACGTGATTATGATCGATGGTCTGGAATTATACTTGACGCGAAGTGCAAACACCATCGCGATAGTGCAGATAATGCTATAAAATTTCTTGGTGAAGCATTAAAAGATATTTCAAAGTTAAGCGAAAAAAACGATCACATCATTCCATGGTATGTACTAACTGGCGGTGATGAAAGCGAAGTCTCAGATTCCATAAATGATGATCGTTTACAATGGGATAAAGACTGGACTGATAGTGAAAACAAAAAATATTATTCGAAAAATGTAGATAACGAAAACTTGTATCGAAGAATACGATATCATGCTTACAAATCTCCACGCATTCAAATACAAGAAATGTACCGCCATGTTTTCCAAGCTGTTGAAGAATGCGGAATCGATGACAACGGCTATAATGCTTTGGAAGATTTGTTAGTGCCAATACATTTTCCCAAAAATATTAAGGATAAGGACTACAATAACAAGTTCGAGAAAGCACGTGAAGTTCTCGAATATATTTTCCAGTCAATGGCATCATATGGCATTCTTCCAGATTGGGATAAAAAGGTGAATTTCCAATGGTCAATTTGTTTGTTATCAGGGATGTCTGCAACTATAAAAGACGAAAAAGGTAAAGAAAAAGTGGTAATTGAGTGCAAAAAACAAGTACTGTCACCTGTGCTTAAGGAAACGCTGCGAGGAATGTCAATAATAATTCCTCCTTTCTGTCATTCTGACAAAAAAGGAGAGATTTCTAAAATAAAAAAAGAAGAATACCTGAAAAGCGTTGACAATTCCACCCTTCTACTTAAAAGTTTCGTATTTCAATTATGCGATTTAATTCTTTGGTATAGAAAATATTTGAAAGAGAATGGTGACTATGAACAAAATGCTGCCAATTGGGAAATCAAAGACCATAAAACAGCAAAAGTAAGATCAAGAAACGGTTCCAAGTAAAACGGAACCGTTCACAAGGTTGTTTTTCTTGCAAGGTTGCAGAAGTCGCCTTATCTTTGCAGCGTCAATCATCGATACCACCTCGAGATTGATGCTGCAAATGCTTATTGGTGGGAACTAAATCTGAAAAAATATGAAGACTCAGATTCACCAGACAACAAATGAGGCTCAGGCCCGAGTAAATAACCTTTCAAGCAAGAAGTCTGTCTATGCGAGATATCGTGAGGCCGAAGTGAAAGACATTGATAACGACATGTTTGATGACATTCTCCTTCAGGAAGAAGCCGAGGAGGAGCACGCAGACCAGGTTTACCTTGAGGAACTCATGTACGCAGAGGCCGAGGAGGAACGCGCAGACCAGGTTTATCTTGAGGAACTCATGAGCCAGATTGAAATGGAGGAGCAAATGGATATGGTCTATCTCAACGAATTGCTCATGTAGCTATTCGTTGATGGATAAGACCAGAGAACAAAGCAACTAAATTACAAAACAAAAAACTACACCATTATGAAGAACATATTCGGCCAAGAGAACAAGCAGCAGTTGCTCGCATACGAGCTGATTGCCAACACGAACAGCAGTTTTTTCCTCACAGGACGTGCAGGAACTGGTAAGACCACTTTCCTTCGCAACGTACAGAAGATGGTAGGCAAGCAGTTTGTCACACTGGCCCCAACGGGAGTGGCAGCCATTCTGGCGGGTGGCGACACCATCCACTCTTTCTTTGGTCTGCCTATGGATGTCTGTACTCCTGGCACGATGGGTAAGATGAACGAGGCGAGAATCCTGACGCTGATCCATACGGACACCATTATTATAGATGAGGTCTCAATGGTGCGCTGCGACATCATTGATGCTATCGACTATACGATGAGGAAGACATTGCGTTCATCGCTGCCATTCGGAGGCAAGCAGGTGATCTTCGTGGGCGATATGTTTCAGTTGCCGCCAGTGGTGAAACAGGGGGCAGAGCGCGACCTGATGCATGACCTCTATCATACGGACGATTTCTTCTTCTACAAGGCAGATGTCATTAAGCGGATGCGACTAGTTAAGATTGAGTTTCAGAAGGTGTATCGTCAGGAGGACGAGGCCTTCCTGCGCATCTTGGAGAACGTACGTCTGAATAAGGCGACGCCAGAGAACCTGATGCACCTGAATGAGCGAGTTTGTCTGCCGACAAAGGAGGATGGCACAGTGATTACATTAGCCTCACTCAACAAGACGGCTGATGTACTCAACCAAAAACGGCTGGCAGAGATTGAGGCAGAGGAATATATCTACGAAGGAACGGTGACGGGAAAGTTTGAGGAGAAACGCTTTCCTGTGGACTTGACGTTGAAGTTGAAGGTGGGTGCCCAGGTGATGTTCACCCGCAACGATCAGCATAAGCGTTGGGTAAACGGCACCATCGGGAAAGTGACAAAATTAGCGAAGGACGAGATACAGGTGACTACTGACGGTGGAGAGACATACGTGGTGCCCTGTTGCTCGTGGGAGTCGTACAGTTACGAGTATGACCGTGAGGAACGCAAGATGAAGAAGGAGCTAAAAGGAACGTTTACTCAGTATCCGCTTCGACTGGCTTGGGCCATCACTGTGCATAAGAGTCAGGGCATGACCTTCGACAAAATGTACCTCGACCTGAGTCGAGGGATGTTTGCTGCGGGGCAGTTGTATGTTGCATTGAGCCGAGTGCGCTCGCTTCAGGGCCTGTTCCTTTCTCGGTGCATTATTCCGCAGTATGCTCATACCAGCCGCGAGGTGCTGGCCTACGCCAGTGGCTACAATGACGAGCAGGTGATCAGCAGCGAGATAGAGAGTGGCAAGGCTGTGTATCAATTGCTGGCTCATCATGACTACGATGAGGCCGCTAAGCAGTATCTGATGCTGGTGCAGAAAAAGACTGCCGACGGCGACATCAAAGTGGCGATGCAACAGGCTAAGCGGTTTCTCGACACGGTGATTTGTGACGATGCACTGTTTGGGTGTGTGGAGGAAGTGCCTATGGGCTTGATGGCTGCTGACCATTGGGCGCCGAAGTTCCTCGTGGCCCTGCTGAGCCTCTATGCAGGAAAGTATGAGCAGGCTCTGGCGTATGCTGACAATGTTCTGGCTCAGCATCAGTGTCAGGAAGCTCTCTATGTAAAGTCACGTTGTCTGGCTAAACTGGAGCGTTACGAAGAGGCTGATGCTGTGAATGTGCTGATGGGAGATGTGTTTGACATGTCAACACCTGACTGCAAGGTGCTCTACATGATTGCCATGCTCAACGAGTTGCACATCGGAGACAATGGACTGAACCTGATGCAAGAGCTCATCAAGGCAAAGCCGAAGTACAACAAGGGCATCTTGTCGCTTCGCTATCTGATGAAGCGAAAGGGGGTGGCGCTTGTGAAGACATCGGATGCTCCTCGTGAACTGGTGGATGACTTCAACTCGGACATCTCGGCAGAGGAGTTTGTTCAGAAGTTGGTTACGACCCGTGAGAAAGCTCCGAAGGCAGTAGAATACCTGCTTCGCCTTATAAGAAAGCAGGTGTTCTCTGATGAGTGAAACAATGCGAGAATGAATATTTTACGAAAAACTACTCTAAAGACAACTAAGCAATGGAAAAACACACGAAGAAAACAGAGAATGAGGATTTAAAGCGTTTTCATTGTTCTATTCTCATGGAGGAAGTCAGAGAGAAAGTGCAAATACTCAAAGATTATGGAATGAACGAGAACGAGATAGTATCACACCTCCTCAAGAAACAGCCGCTAAAGCGATTGATTGTGAGCAGGAATTACAAAATCTATCTTGGCGACAAACAGCAAGAGGTTCGGATGGAGCCGCTCGTTAAAGCTGTTTATCTGCTTTTTCTTCGCCATCCTGAAGGTATCATATTCAAGCATTTGCCCGATTTCCGCAAGGAACTGATGGAGATATACAAGCTTTTGAAACCCAACGGACTGACAGAGCAGGCACGGAAAAGTATCGAAGATGTTACAAACCCATGTCTGAACTCCATCAACGAGAAATGCGCACGTATCCGTGGAGCCTTTATTACAAATTTTGACGAAGAGCTTGCAAAGTTTTACTACATTGATGGTCAACGTGGAAAGGCTAAGGCGATAAAGCTGAATAGAGATTTGGTGGAGTGGGAGTAAACTGGTTGTTTTCTTTAAATCTCAAGGAAGGAGAAAGAATGCAAAATCACTCATACGTTGTCCTCCTGACTTAGTCGCAGAATGATGCTGGTGGCACCAATGGTGAAGAGGGTGCCGTCGGTAATGATGCGACGCTCGCGGTCGCCGAGGATTTGATTGTCAACAAAAGTACCGGTATTGCTGGGGCCGTCGCGCAGAATATGGCGCAGACGGCCTTTTTTGTCGCGCGACACCTGAATGACACAATGGCAAATATCGACGCTGGGGTCAACGGTTTCGATGGGGGTGTTGCACCGTGGATTGCCTTTCATGTAGCGGCCGATGACGTTGTCGCCCATGCGGAGCGGAATGACTTGCTTGTAGTGGAAAACGTTCTCAATGACCACAATGGAGCCGCAGCCGTTGGTTTCGGCATTCTCGTCGGGATTCTCTTCTTTCTGGGTGTTGCGGAGTTTGGAAACGCCCATGCGGATGCCAAACTGCTTGTTGCATTCGGGACACTGGAACACCAGCGACTGCCCCGGCTGATACTGGGTTTCATCGAAGGTGATGAAATTGTCGCATTTGGGACATCTTACTCGCTTCATGGTTTCTCAATCTTCATGACCCATGCCTCGGCAAAAGGTTTCTGGTTGTTGAGCTGGTGAAGACGGTTGTAGGCTTCGCCTTCGGTAGCAAACTGTCCGTAAATCACTTTTGTGGAGGAGCGGGTAATCACTTGTGCCTCGTAACCCTCTTTCTTGAGCTGCTCAGCGTAGGCGGCAGCGTTGGTCTTGGTGACATGGCTGGCCAGCACCAACGTATAATAAGGCTTGAAGACGGTTTCTGAGGTTTCTGATGCAGGTGCTGCAGGTGTTGCCTGTTTGACGGGCACGACGGATGCGGCAGAAGGGGTGACCGATGCCGAGCGCATCGTCTTAGTGATGGCCGTCGAGCCTGTGGTGGCATTCTTGGGCATCACTTTCAGGAGCATACTGCTGTCGATGGCAGCGGTTGAGGGAGCTTTCTCGCTCAGCGGGCTGGTGTAGAGCAAGAATGCCACGAGCACGATGGCAGCCGCTGCCAGATTGCGCAACAAGCTGACGCTGATGCTCACGGTGCGAGCTTTTTCTGCGTGGTCGTCGTCGGTGTTGACGCTGTCAGTATCGAGCACAGGCTGAACGAGGGGGGCTTCGGCATTTTCAGGCTCTTCGACCAGGGCTTCGTCGTTGGAAGGCTGGGAGAGTGGGGCAGGCTTCGGGTCTTTGGCGATGGCTGTGCGCACCTCAACTGTCGGCACCACTTTTTCAATCTCAAACGAGCTGAGCGCATAGAGCGAAGGCGTAAGAATGCCCGCCTCGCAAGGCTTAAACTCCATGTTGCCGTCGTCGTTGAGGAAGAGGGTTCCGATGTCGTTGAGTTCGTAGCTGCCATTGTTTTCCAGATGCTGGCGCAACTCGTTCACCTCGTCCTCGATGCGGTGGATGGCCTCGGGATAGCTGATGTCGTAAGCCTCGATGTACGACTGAGCCAAAAGACTGTCGTTGAGGGTGAGCTTAGGGTTAAAGCCCAGCGTGCGCAATGGCGGCAGAAACATGCGGTCGTCATTGTCGTATCGGGCATCAACGTGATTGGTCATAAAGCCTCCCAATCCGGGCACAATGACGCAATCGTTGCTCAACAGAAGAATTTCGATATGTCTTTCCAGTTCAATCACGAGTGCAAAATTAGTCGATTTTTCTGAAATCTGCAAATAAAAAATCCTTTAAAAACAAAAAACCATTAAAATTGTTCTGCATTACGAAATATTATTCTTACTTTTGCATCTGTTTTCATAAAATAGGATATTTGTACAAATAAATAGCAATGGATTATAAGGAAACCTGCATACCTGGTGTATTTGTCATTGAGCCGAGAGTCTTTAACGATGCCCGCGGATATTTTTTCGAGGCTTTCAAGAAGGACGAGTTCAATGAGCATGTAGGTGAGATTGATTTCATACAAGCCAATGAGTCGAAATCGAGCTACGGTGTGCTTCGTGGTTTACACTATCAGAAAGGCGAGTGGTCGCAGGCCAAGCTGGTGCGCGTCATCAAGGGCCGGGTGCTCGACGTGGCTGTAGATATCCGCAAAAGCTCGCCCACCTTTGGACAGCACGTTATGGTGGAATTGAGCGAGGACAACAAACGCCAGTTTTTCATTCCGCGCGGCTTTGCCCACGGTTTTCTGGTGCTGAGCCAGGAGGCTGTTTTCACTTACAAGGTTGACAACGTGTATGCGCCGCAAGCAGAGGCGGGTATTCGTTTTGACGACCCCGACCTGGCCATTGAGTGGCCTATCGACAGCAAGGACATGCTGCTGAGCGACAAAGACGTGAAGGCTCCACGTATGAAGGATGCCGAACTCTTCGAATAAGATTTTCCTGCCCATATATATATTAAATAAGGTACGCAACGAGAATAATTAACCAAACACAAAAATAATGACACGCTACAGCCTCATATTGCTACTCATCGTTTGCTTTGCCGGTTGCAAGAAAACCAGCAAAGACGATGCTCCTGTGGCCGTAGTCGAAGAGAACAAGCGTGCCAAAGAAATGCTTCAGGGCATTTGGGTGAACGAGGACGCGGGCGACGTGGCCTTTCGTGCCGTGGGCGACACCATTCAGTATCCCGACAGCACGAGCATGCCCGTACACTTCATGGTGTTGGGCGACACGCTGGTGCTCAAGGGCGAGAAAACCGTGAAGTACCCCATCGTGAAGCAGGCTCCCCACTTGTTTATTTTCATGAACCAGAACAACGAGGCCGTGCGTCTGGTGAAGAGCGACGACCCCGACAACATCTATTCATTTGAGGAAAAACGCATTCTCTCGGTCAACCAGCACCAGCTTATTAAGCGCGACACCGTGGTGGTATATAACAACGAGCGCTACCATTGCTATGTGCAGGTGAACCCCACCACCTATAAAGTTTATTCCTCGACCTACAACGACGAGGGCGTGGAGGTGCAGAACATCTATTACGACAACATCATCCACATCAGCGTTTTCAACGGAGCGCGCAAAGTGTTCTCTAAAGACTTCTACAAGAAAGACTTCACCCGCCAGGTGCCCGACGATTTTCTTCGTCAAAGCGTGCTGAGCGACTTTGAGTTCCAGAAACTCGACCAGCAGGGCGTTCACTATACTGCGATGCTGGCCAAGCCCGACAGCTCAAGCAGCTACGCGGTAGAGGTGATTATTTCGTATGCGGGCGCACTTTCGCTGCACGTTGTTGAATAACCCATCAGAAAACGGCCTCCCGAGGAGGGCCGTTTTCATGTTTTCAGAATGTAGCTTTCTTACATAGTTGGAAAGATTTCCACTTTCAGCTATGCGCCTTTCAGGAATTGCTCGGCCCGTTGCAGGTCTTCGGGCGTGTCGATGCCGACCGTCTCGATGTGGGTTTCGCCCACTTTTATTTTATATCCGTTCTGAAGCCAGCGCAACTGCTCCAGGCTTTCGGCCAGTTCGAGCGACGACTGGGGCAACTGGGTGATTTCGGCCAGCACCTCGGTGCGGTAGGCATATAGTCCGATGTGTTTCAGAAAAGGGTAGCGGCCGGGCCACTCCTGCGGCTCGGCGTTGCGGACAAACGGTATGATGCTACGGCTGAAGTAGAGGGCGTAGCCCTGGTTATCGACTACAATTTTTGGTGAGTTGGGGTTTTCGATAGGGCCGATGCCTTCTGCAGGGTTGAAAGGTTTGCCCAGAGTGGCAATCTGTGTGCGCGGGTCGTCGAAACAACGGCAAACGGTCTCTATTTGCGAGCGGTGGATGAAAGGTTCGTCGCCCTGAATGTTGACCACCACGTCGAAATCTCCGCCAATCTTCTGAACGGCTTCCTCAATGCGGTCGGTGCCGCTCTTGTGGTGGGCCGATGTCATGACGGCCTTGCCGCCGAAGCCGGCCACAGCGTTGAAAATGCGCTCGTCGTCGGTGGCCACGTAGGCATCGTCGAGCACTCCGGCCACTTGTTCGTAAACCCTCTGAATGACGCTTTTGCCGGCCAGCATGGCCAGCGGTTTGCCCGGAAACCGCGTCGAGGCGTAGCGGGCAGGAATCACAGCTAGAAACTTCATGGTTCTCTTGGTTATTGTTGTTGTCGTTTTTTTGCTTGTCAGCGGTTAAGGTGCTTCAGTCGCTAACCGCTTTTTTTCTTCCGTTTTCTGGCTTGGCCACAGCGTGGCTCGGCCAGAATTTTTCTTTTGCGCTCAAAATTACAATAATTCCATGAAATACGTTCAAATTCTCTAGAAAATTTTAGAATAACTCACGGCGTTATGATAATAACTCACGACGTTGCGAAAATAACTCACGACGTTACGAAAATAACTCACGGCGTTGTTTCAAAATTTTCTAGATAATTTCAGAATAACTCACGACGTTGTTTCTAAATTCTCTAGCTTAGATTATTCACTATAAAAGAAGATTTACGCTCCGCGCCTTTAAAAAAACCAAGAAAAACCAGGAAAAACTAATAAAAACCGGGGGGGTACAAATAAAAACCTGTTTTTCCTTGTTTGCAATTGTTTTTATTTGTTTTTGAAAGGCGCGTAGCGTAGAATAAGAAACTTATGAATCTTATAGGCTAGATAATTATAGAATAACTCACGACGTTACGAAAATAACTCACGGTAATAAAAAAATATCTCACGACGTTACGCTGGTAAAATGAGGCGAAAAAAGGGTCGCATGGAATTTTTTTTGCAGATAGTGTTTGACTTTCCCGTTTTTTTCCTATATTTGCAGATGTGTTGGCAATAAGCGATGAGAGGAATCCGAGGATTTGCAAAAAGCAGAAAAAGTGTAAACAATAAAATATAAGGAACTGTGAAATACGGATTTATCAATGTGGCCGCTGCCGTGCCCGTTGTGAAGGTGGCCGACTGCCACTACAACATGCAGCAAATAGAGAGCCAGATAGCCCAAGCCGAGGGCAAGGGCATAGAGGTGATAGTGTTTCCCGAGCTGAGCATTACGGGATACACGTGTCAGGATTTGTTTCGCCAGCAGCAGTTGCTCGACTCAGCCGAAAACGCCCTGTTGCAGTTGCTCGACTTCACCCGCCAGTTGGACATCATCTCCATAGTGGGATTGCCCGTTGTGGTGGGCGACCTGCTGCTCAACTGCGGAGCCGTTATCCAGCGCGGTGAGTTGCTGGGGCTTGTGCCCAAGACCTATTTGCCCAACTACAGCGAGTTCTACGAAAAGCGGTGGTTTGCCTCGGCACAGGATCTGCGGCCCACGGAAATACGCTTTGCGGGCAACCGTATCATGGTGTCGCCCGACCCAACGCTGTTCCGCACGTGCGACGGTGTGCTCTTCGGAATAGAGATTTGTGAGGACGTGTGGGCTCCCACGCCGCCGAGCAACGAGCTGGCTCTGGCTGGAGCCGACATCATCTTCAATCTCTCGGCCAGCGACGAGCTCATAGGCAAGCACAAGTATCTGCAAAGCCTGCTGGCGCAGCAGAGCGCGCGCACCATGACGGGCTACGTATATAGTGGCAGCGGTTTTGGCGAGAGCACGCAGGACGTGGTTTACGGCGGCAACTCGATGGTTTACGAGAATGGCATTCTGCTCAGCGAGGGTGAGCGTTTCTCGCTCGACTCGCAGATGGCCGTGGCGCAAATCGACGTTGAGCGCCTGCGCTCGGAGCGGCGCACCAACAGCACCTACGTCAACGCCCAGCGCAACCTGAAGCAGAGCCTTGCCGAGGGCCAGGAAAAGGTTAACTATGTGGATTGCCACAGCTATTCGCCGCGCGACTTCAAGCTGTTCAGAGCCATAGACCCGCATCCTTTCATTCCCTCGTCGGCCGATATGGCTGCCAGTTGCGAGCAGATATTCAACATACAAGTGGGCGGACTGGCCAAGCGCCTGAAGCACATTAACACACAAACCGTGGTGCTGGGCATCAGCGGCGGGCTCGACTCAACGCTGGCCTTGCTCGTTTGCGTGAAAACGTTCGACAAGCTGGGACTCGACCGCCGAGGCATCGTGGGCGTCACCATGCCCGGATTCGGCACCACCGACCGCACCTACCACAATGCGCTGGCCCTGATGAAGAGCCTGGGCATCACCTTGCGCGAAATCAGCATTGCCAAAGCCGTGATGCAGCATTTCGAGGACATTGGCCACGACCCAAAGATTCACGATGTGACCTATGAGAACAGCCAGGCGCGCGAGCGCACGCAGATTCTCATGGATCTCACCAATCAGGTGGGCGGCATTGTAGTGGGTACGGGCGACCTCTCTGAGCTTGCTCTGGGCTGGGCCACCTACAACGGCGACCACATGTCGATGTACGGCGTTAATGCCAGCATTCCCAAGACGCTCATTCAGTATCTGGTGCGCTATGTGGCCAACAACGAGGTTGACGAGGCTTCGCGCGCCACGCTGCTCGACATTGTCGATACGCCCATCAGCCCCGAGCTGACTCCTGCCGACGAAAAGGGCAACATCAAGCAGAAAACCGAGGACCTGGTGGGCCCCTACGAGCTGCACGACTTCTTCCTCTACTATTTCCTGCGCTTTGGGTTCTCGCCGCGAAAGATTTTCTTGCTGGCCCAGACCGCTTTTCAGCAAAACGACTCGGCCTCTGCCACCTACGATGACGACACCATCAAGAAGTGGCTCACCACTTTCTATCGCCGTTTCTTCAGCCAGCAGTTCAAACGCTCGTGTCTGCCTGACGGTCCCAAGGTGGGCAGCGTGAGTCTCTCGCCGCGCGGCGACTGGCGCATGCCAAGCGATGCCTCGAGTGCCATTTGGCTGAAAGAACTGGAGACATTGTAATAAAATGCCTTTTGCAGCGTTATAGATAATAATGAGAAAATTGTTTCTGATACTGCCCCTGCTCGCGGCTATGCTGCTGCTGTCGTGCTCCGACAACGAGTCGTTCACCACCTCGCCGTCCAACCGGCTCACGTTCTCCGTTGACACGGTGATGCTCGACACGGTATTCTCGCGAGTGCCGTCTTCCACGCGCACCTTCTGGGTGTTCAACCACTCGGGCGACGGCATCAGGTGCAGCAATGTGCGCTTGCAACAAGGCAATCAGACCGGCTTCCGGGTGAATGTCGATGGCATTTATCTGGGAGCTACCGAGGGCTATCAGACCTCCGACATTGAGTTGCGCAACAAAGACAGCCTCCGCGTGTTTGTAGAGCTGACGTCGCCCATGAATAACCACACCGACCCGCAACTGCTCGAGGACAACCTGGTGTTTACGCTCGAGAGTGGGGCAGAGCAGAAGGTCAACCTGAGAGCGTTCACCTGGGACGCAGAGATGGTGGACCACTTGGTGGTGAGCCGCGACACTACCATCAGCACCACTCGCCCCTTGGTGGTTTCGGGGGGAATTGAGGTGGCCGAAAATGCCACGCTCCAATTGCTCGGCACCACCCTCTACTTTCGGGCCAATGCAGGTATCGACGTTTACGGCCGGCTCATAACCGATGAGCACGACGGACGCGAAACCTTGCTCCGTGGCGACCGTCTCGACCACATGTTCGACTATTTGCCCTACGACCGCGTGTCGGGCCAGTGGCAAGGCATCACGTTTCACGACTCCTCGTTCGAAAACGTGATACGCCACACCGAGTTGCATAGCGGGTCGAACGGTATTGTGTGCGACTCGTCGTCAACGGCGCGGAGCAAACTCACCATGGAGTACTCCACCATTCACAACATGCAGGGCTACGGGCTCATGGCCACCAACTGCCGCCTGAGCATCAACACCTGCCAGATTACCAACACGCTGATGGACTGCCTTTGCGTGCGCGGCGGAATGGTGGATGTGAGCAATTGCACGCTGGCTCAGTTCTACCCGTTCGACTCCAACCGTGGGGCGGCCATCCGCTTTGCTAACAATACGGGCGACAACAGCCCCTGTCCCCTTGAGCGCCTCCAGGTGAGCAACACCATCATTACGGGCTATGCCGACGATGTACTGATGGGCGAACTGGCCGATTCGGCCGTGGTTGCTGAGTATGCTTTCGACCATTGCCTCATTCGCACCCCCAAGGTGGAGACTGCCGACAGCGTGCGTTTCAAAGCCACTATTTGGGAGGACGTGAAAGATACCATTACCGCGGGCGACAAAAATTTTGCCCTCGTTGATACCGACAATCTCATCTACGATTTCAGTCTGGCCAAAACGTCGATGGCCATTGGCGCAGCCCTGCCAGCCCAATCGATGCCTACCGACCGCCAAGGGCGGCGGCGCGACGACCAGCCCGACATGGGATGCTTTGAGTTTGAGGAAGCAAAAACCGAGAATTAACAAATACATTTTTCTTGAAGCACAATACAAACTTCTGACACTTATGAAAACACTCAATCTGCAATCTACCGTTACCCTCTGCCAGATAGACGAGCTGGGGGCCGACGACCAACAGCTTGTCGAACGCGCCATAGAAGCCACCCGGCGTTCGTACTCGCGCTACAGCCACTTTAGCGTGGGGGCCTGCCTGCGACTGGCCGACGGAACCGAAGTGCTGGGAGCCAATCAGGAGAACGCCGTTTATCCCGTTGGTCTTTGCGCCGAGCGTACCGCCATTTTTGCCGCTCAGGTGCAGCATCCCGATGTGCCCATTGTGGCTATCGCCATTGCCGCGCGCAATGAGAAAGGCGAGCTGGTGGCCAATCCGGTGTCGCCCTGCGGCAGTTGCCGTCAGGTGATGCTCGAGGCTGAGCAACGCCACAGCCAGCCCATGCGCATTCTGCTTTATGGGACCGACGGGGTGTATGTGATGGACGGCGTGCGCACGTTGCTGCCGCTCGCTTTCATCGAAGACTCTATGAAATAAGAAAAAAAGAAAGTGAGACCGTCAGACCGACAATCTCACTACACGTGTAAAGCAGCCTTCAAAGCCCTCGAGCGAGGGCGCTTGCTCAAACAGGCCTACCACGCTGCTGCCGCTGCCGCTCATGATGGCATAGTCGGCACCCAGGTCGTAGAGCCGCTGTTTGATGGCGGCTATCTCTGGATAGAGGCTGAAGATGCTTTCCTCAAAATCGTTGAGCAGCTCGTTGCGCCATGTGCCGACGGGCTGCTTTACTATTTCACGGCAATTCTTAGCAGGCGTGCGTGGCGTGATGCCGGCGTAAGCCTCGCGGGTGGAAACGGCTACCGGCGGTTTCACAATGGCCAGATAGTAGTTGGCCAGCGTGAGGCTGACCGGCGTCAGCTTGTCGCCAATGCCCTCGGCGTAGGCGGGCTTGGCCGTAATGAAGAAAGGACAGTCGGCACCCAAGCGCGCGGCATAGCGGCACAACTGCTCTTGGGAGAGCCCAATGGCGAACATCGTGTTGAGTAGCGTCAGCGTGAAAGCTCCGTCGCTCGATCCGCCTCCCATGCCGGCCTGCATGGGTATTTGCTTGTCGAGCGTAATGGATACGGGCGGCAGACCGAAGTCGGCTTCCAGCATTCTGTAGGCACGCATCACCAGGTTTTGCTCGGTGTCGCCTTCTATGTTGTGGCCAACGATGGTCAGACGGGTGCTTTCGGCCTCGCAGATGCTGAGCGAGTCGAAAATGGGAACGGGGTAGAACACGGTTTCCAGATTGTGGTAGCCGTCTGTGCGACGGCTCACCACATTGAGCCCCAGGTTGATTTTAGCGCAAGGGGCGGTATGCATGATGTTTTCTTTCTTCATTTGGCAATTGGCCATGTTGATGACGATGCGAAGATACAACAATTAATCATAATGACAAAAAATATCTGAGTGTTTTTTTGTTGAATAATCTTAGGGCTGTTGCAAAAGAAGTGATTTTTGCTTTTTTTGTATGCCGATAGTTGTCTGTTTAAGAAAATCTTTGTAATTTCGCCGAGATTTTGATGAAAAGGAGTTTATAGTAGATAGGTGAAGGTTTTTAATCGTATAATTGTATGAAACAACTGAAATGGGGCTTTATTGGCTGTGGCGAAGTGACCGAGCTGAAGTCGGGACCTGCTTTCAATAGTGTTGAGGGTTCCATGATTTGGGCGGTAATGAGCCGCACGGAGCATCGTGCCCGTTCGTATGCTGAGCGCCACCACGTGCGCAAATGGTACACCGACGCCCAGAAACTCATCGACGACCCCGACGTGAACGCCGTTTATGTGGCAACGCCGCCGTCGAGCCATGCCACTTTCGCTATCATGGCCATGAAGGCCGGCAAGCCCGTTTATGTGGAAAAGCCTCTGGCCTCGAACTATGAGGAC
This sequence comes from uncultured Prevotellaceae bacterium, assembly GCA_900315565.1. Taxonomy (GTDB): domain Bacteria; phylum Bacteroidota; class Bacteroidia; order Bacteroidales; family Bacteroidaceae; genus Prevotella. Next base: position 88,830 of record OMZS01000008.1, read on the forward strand.
TGTGCCCGCATCAATCGTGTGAGCGAACAGACGGGTGTGCCTTGCTTCGTTGCCTACTACCGCCGCTATCTGCCTTATTTCACGAAGGTGAAGAGCATACTGGAAAGCGGAGCTATAGGCAAGTTGCAGAATGTTCAGATACGTTTTGCACGCCCGCCCCGCGATTGCGACTATGCCGCCGCTGCCGACCTGCCTTGGCGATTGCAGCCCGAAATAGCGGGAGGCGGTTATTTCTACGATTTAGCTCCCCATCAGCTCGACCTCATGCAAGAGTATTTCGGAGTCATCGTGCAGGCCGACGGTCTGTGTGCCAACCGTGGCGGACTCTACGAAGCCGAGGACACGGTAAGCGCCTGTTTCAAGTTCGAGAGCGGACTGGTGGGTAGCGGTTCGTGGTGTTTCGTGGGCCATCCGTCGGCCACCGTGGACTGTATCGAAGTGATTGGCGACAAAGGGCTACTTACTTTCTCGGTTTACGACTATGCCCCCATCCGGCTTGTCACTACCGAAGGCGAGCAGAGCATAGCCGTGCCTAATCCGCCCTACGTGCAGCTGCCCATCATCAAGTCAGTGATAGAAGATTTGCAAGGGCTGGGCATCTGCAATTGCACTTGCGTCTCGGCCACGCCCGTCAACTGGGTGATGGATCGCATCTTAAACAAATTCTGAAAGTGAACTTACTGCAGAAAACATATTACTTGCTGGCTCGTGCCTTGTTTCTGATAGCACTTTGTTGTAGTGCTCTGACGCTACAGGCCGACGACTCTATTCCCGCCAAGAAACCGTGGCTGAAGCGGCTCTTTGAAAACGCCTACGAGATAGTGAAAGATTTCGACCGGCCAGACACCAACTACATTACGCCTCAGAAGTACAACTATACCGTCATGTTGCAGGGCACTCACACCTACGAGCGTTACACCCTGCGAAGCGGTAGCGGTCAGAGCATTGTGCTCACGCCGAAGCCCAGCCTGAAACTGGGTCCCTACGTGGGTTGGCGCTGGATTTTCTGGGGTTACCAGCTTGACTTGTCGCATTTGTCGGGCGAAGGAAAGAGCGAGTTCGACCTGAGTCTCTACTCTTCGATGCTCGGCATCGACATCTTTTACAGGAAAAATGCTAGCGGCTATCGTGTGAGCGAGGCTTCGCAAAACGGCAACAACTATGGCGACGAGATAGACAATGCCAACTTCGACGGCATAGAGGTGGGGGTGAAAGGCTTCAACCTTTACTACATACAGAACCACAGGAAGTTTTCTTATCCGGCTGCCTTCAGCCAGACCAATGTGCAAAAGCGTAGTGCTGGCTCATGGCTCATGGGAATTGGTTACACGCATCATAACGTAAAATACGATTACGATAAGTTGCGACAGCTCATTGCCCGCAAAACCAGCAACGAAATGCTGCTCGACAGCATGCTGAACCTGAAACAGATAAACTATACCGACGCCTCGTTGAGCGTAGGTTACGCCTACAACTGGGTGCTGGCGCCGAAGTTTCTGTTTGCCGCCTCGCTATCGGTGGCCTTGGGTTACAAGCGTACGGTGGCCGATGCCGAAAGCAGCCGTTTCAGGTTTCCCTTTAGCGGATTCCGTTTCAGCAACTTGAATATCGACGGAGTGGGGCGCTTCGGATTGGTATATAATAACATGAGGTGGTATGCGGGCGCAAGTGCCATTTTGCATACTTACAACTACAACAAAAGCCGAATCAGTCTGAATAGCACATTCGGAAACTTCAACGTCTATGCGGGCTACAACTTTGGCAAACGCCACAGGGAACATAAAAAGAAGACGAAATGAATTTTAATGGGCAATAAAAACGAAATAAATAGCAATAAGGAAGATGAAGAAAAAGAAAAACTTTCTGGTTGTAGTTCTGGTGCTTGCCATCGCCCTCACAACGATGGCCCATCAAAGTAGTTGCCGGGGCACGGAAACGGCCGTTAGCGCAACTGGAGGCTCCGTCAGTGCCGATGATAGCAAACCGGCGGATGAGCCAGGCTCAGAAGGCAATGCAGAAGCTAAGTCAGAAGCTAAAGCAGAAGCTAGGTCAGACGCTAAGGCCATCTTGAATATCACTTACCAAAAGGCCGACAGCCTGAAAGTGGAGTCTTTGCTCGCTGAGGCAAAAAAACGCGATACAACCACCAATTTTATGCTTTTCTTTGCCCGGAAGTTGTTGGGCATTCCCTATGTTGGGCACACCTTGGAGGTGAACGCCGAGGAGCAGCTGGTAGTGAATCTGCGCCAGCTCGATTGTACCACCTACGTAGAAACCGTCTGCGCCCTTACGCTCTGTGCTAAGCATGGGCAAACGTCCTTTGCTGACTATTGCCATTGGCTCGGGCAGTTGCGTTACCGTGGCGGCCAGCTGACCGACTACACCTCGCGCCTGCACTATTTTACCGACTGGATAGAGGATAACACCCGCATGGGATTCGTCAAGGAAACCCAGCAGAAAACCACTCCCTTTAATGCCGTGCAGACTGTGAAAGTAGGGTTTATGACCGAGCATCCGCAATACTACGACATGCTGAAAGACAATCAGCAGTTTCAGAACATTATTGCCCAGCAGGAGAAAGCGCTTAACGGGCGCCAGTACCGCTATATAGTGAAAACAGACATCAGCAACACCTTAGCCATGCACCAGGCCGTGGCCGACGGCGACATCATAGCCATACTCACCAACAAGAAGGGCCTCGACACTTCGCACGTAGGTATAGCCGTATGGCATGCTGACGGGCTCCATCTGCTGAACGCCTCGCAGATACACAAAAAAACCGTTGAAGAACCCATGACGCTCCGTCAGTATATGGGCAAACACCCCACACAGACGGGCATCCGAGTCGTGAAACTATTGTAGTCATCACAAATGGGGAGTAAAAAAAGCTATGGAAGAGTTGGCTTGTGAACGAAAAAGCATTATCTTTGCAGTTGAAATACTTTAAAAAAAGTTTGGGGAGAGCTTACAAGTTTGTTCCCTCTGAACAGAACATAAATAATCATGTTGAGTTTGAAGAAGAAAAAGAAATGGCATCTGCTGCCCGGACAACCCATTACCGAGATGGACAAGCGGGTGATGTACTGGGAGCACAAGGGTAGGGAAGTGCCCTCGCGTCATCTTATCAAGACCCCCGAGCAGATAGAGGGCATCCGGCGTGCTGGAGTGGTGAACACGGGCGTGTTGGACGAGGTGGCCAAGCACATTCGTGCCGGCATGAGCACTCTGGAGATTGACCAGATATGTATGGACTATTGTACCGCCCACGGGGCCACGCCAGCCTGTCTGGGCTACGAGGGGTTCCCAAAGAGCGTGTGTACCAGCATCAACGAGGTGGTCTGCCACGGCATTCCCAAAGCTGAGGATGTGCTCCAGGAAGGCGACATCATCAACGTTGACTTCACCACCATTCTCGACGGCTACTATGCCGACGCCTCGCGCATGTTCATCATCGGAAAGACCACACCCGAGAAGGAGCAGCTGGTGCGCGTGGCCAAAGAGTGTTTGGAAATAGGTATGGAGGCAGCCCAACCCTACGGTTTTGTGGGCGACATAGGCAACGCCATCGAGAAACATTGCAAACGCTACCACTATGGTGTTGTGCGTGACCTTTGCGGACATGGCGTAGGCCTTGAATTCCACGAAGACCCCGAGGTGACGCATTATGGCAAAAAGGGCACGGGCATGTTGCTCGTTCCGGGCATGGTGTTCACCATCGAGCCAATGATCAACATGGGCACCTGGCGTGTGTTTATCGATGCCGACGACCCCTACGGATGGGAGGTGATATCAGAGGACGAGCAGCCCAGCGCACAATGGGAGCACACGCTCCTGATGACCGATCACGGCGTAGAGGTGCTGACATACTAAATGCTTCATTCAATTTTTCGCATATGATTGACCAGATAATTAGCTACAACAAGACATTCGTGGCACAAAAAGGCTACGAGAAGTACATCACGGACAAGTATCCCGACAAGAAGCTGGCCGTGCTTTCGTGCATGGACACCCGGCTAACCGAACTGCTGCCGGCAGCTCTCGGACTGAAGAACGGCGACGCCAAGATTATCAAGAATGCTGGCGGACTGGTGATTTCGGCATTCGATTCGGCCATGCGTAGTCTGATTGTGGCCATCTATGAGCTGGGCGTAGAGGAAATCATGGTGGTGGCTCACTCGAATTGCGGAGCATGCCACATGAGTTTCGACCATTTTCACCACGAAATGAGAGCCCGTGGCGTGAAAGACGAGACGCTCGACACCATACAGAAATGCGGCATCAACCTGCATCATTGGCTCGAGGGATTTAAAGATACGCCCGAGTCTGTCCGCAAGACCGTGGAGACCATCAAGACCCATCCGCTGGTTCCAAAGGACATAGCGGTGCGGGGCTTTATTATTGATTCAGAAACAGGCGAACTGGAAGAAATAAAATGAGACATATTTTTTTTTCGCTCGTATTCATAGCCTTGCTCTTATGCTCGTGCCATGATCAGAAAACCGACTCGGCCCAGCCGGCTGCCATCACGGCAGAAATGGCCTACGAAGGAGTCAACAACTATTGCCATAACGAGTACGACTGGAGTGTGGCCGAGAGCAATCCCTCCATCATGTATGTGGAAATGGGAGAGGAGACGGCATCAGAATACAAGGTGATATTCCGTAGTTATACGGGTGCTTTCGTGTATTTTTATGTCGAGAAAACAAGTGGCACGACGAGAATGATAGAGTATGTTCCAACCCTTGACGTAGAAAGCGAAGCGGGTACCATCAATTTGTTCGATTACCTGGAGAAGAAAGAATAATAACAGAACAAGAAACATGACCATCGGGAAAATGATAATAAAAGTGAAACAATGGCTGCAGTCGTTGTCGTTCAGGACGGGTGTGATAGTCTTGCTCTGCTGCATTCCTTTCTATATCCTGTCGTTCGCCCAGATGCTTTTGCCCATCAGCGTGGCGGCCAAGGGCGTCTTGTGGACTGTGCTTTTCGGGATGGCAAAGACCTGCCAGTATGGAGGCCTGACGATACTCGGAGTTGAGGGCTACAAACTGCTGAAAAACAAATTCAACCTTTCAAGTAAGCAATAAAAGCAATAGGAGCTGTTTTACTCTGTGTGAGATGATTTTTTTCTGTGTGAGATGATTCTCATTGCGTGCACAACTCCCTTCCGCGCCTCAGCGTGAAGAAACCCTGCATGAGAAAAGATTGTTACTATACATATCGTCAATAGGCTCTGTTCTTCGTTCTGTCCTATTGATAATTACGGCCTTGTGGGTGGTTAATGGTGAATAGTTGTGAATAGATGGAAAGGGCGATTTGTAAAAACTGATTCGATTATTTGCGAATGTCATATCCTTTGATTACCTTTGCACTCCGAAAAAGAAATGACTTGTAAGCATTCGGCCATTTTCTAAAGGATTGTATATAGAATGACTGACAGACATATTTATATATTAGGTATAGAGTCGAGCTGCGACGACACGTCGGCCGCTGTGCTCAGAGACGGTGTGCTGCTGTCGAATGTGACGGCCTCGCAGGCTGTTCACGAGGCTTACGGCGGAGTGGTGCCCGAGCTGGCTTCGCGAGCCCACCAGCAGAATGTAGTACCCGTGGTTGACCAGGCCATCAAGCAGGCAGGCATCACTAAGGAGCAGCTCTCGGCGGTGGCCTTTACGCGAGGCCCCGGACTGATGGGGTCGCTGCTCGTTGGCGTAAGCTTTGCCAAGGGCTTTGCACGTGCGCTGGACATTCCGATGATTGACGTGAACCACCTGCAGGGGCATGTGATGGCCCATTTCATCAAGGAGAGCGACGACGATGAGTCGGCTCCTCCGCTACCGTTTCTTTGTCTGCTGGTGAGTGGTGGCAACTCGCAGATAGTGAAGGTGAACGCCTACAATGATATGGAGGTGCTCGGGCAGACTATTGACGACGCGGCTGGCGAAGCTATCGACAAATGCTCGAAGGTGATGGGCCTGGGCTATCCTGGCGGCCCCATCATCGACCGGCTGGCGCGGCAGGGCAATGCTCATGCCTATCAGTTTGCCGAGCCTCACATACCCGGACTTGACTATAGTTTCAGTGGACTGAAAACGTCGTTCCTCTACAACCTGCGCGACTGGGTGAAGGAGGACCCTGACTTTGTGGAGCACCACAAGGAGGACCTTGCCGCCAGTCTGGAATTTACCATTGTGGATATCCTGATGAAAAAACTTCGCTTAGCGGCCAAGCAGACGCGCATCAGACATATTGCCGTGGCGGGAGGCGTATCGGCCAACACTGGGCTACGAAATGCCTTTAAGGAGCATGCAAGGAAGTACGGGTGGAAAATCTACATCCCCAAATTCAGCTATACCACCGACAACGCAGCCATGATTGGCATTACGGGCTATTACAAGTTTCTCGACGGGGTGTTCTGCCCCATCGACGCCCCGGCTTTCAGCAAGGTAACGTTTGAGTGAGTTAGGAGTTAGGAGTTAAGAGTTGGGAGTTTTATCATTATGCATTATGCATTTATCATTATGCATTAAAATATTATTGTCATGGAATTTGAGAACAAAGTGTTGAGTAGTGAGATACAGCGCATTATGTACGAGGCTGGTCTTACGCTTTCGACTGCCGAGAGTTGTACGGGCGGTCATATTGCCGAGTCGATTATTGCCGTGCCGGGCTCTTCGGAGTATTTCAAGGGTGGCATCATCAGCTATACCAACGAGATTAAGGAGCGCTTGCTGGGCGTTGACCCTCAGCTGATAGCCGAGAAAACAGCCGTATGCGAGGAGGTGGCCATTGCCATGGTGCGAGGCGCCAACAAAGCCATGCATACCGACTATGCCATTGCGGCAACGGGCATTGCCGGTCCTGGAGGCGGCACGAAAGAGATTCCCGTGGGCACCATCTGGCTGGCCTGTGGCTCGTCGGACGAGATTGAAACTTTCAAAATAGAAGAAGATGAGGGGCGCGACAAAAATCTGGCCAATGCCACCAGCAAAGCGCTGCATCTTTTCTTGGGTTTTCTGAACAAACACGTGACTAAAACCGAGGAATAAGCCGCTGAAAACGTCCTTAAAGCACGCAAAGGAGAGGAAAAAAGAGAAAAAAATCCTTAAATAGAAGGATTAATTAAAGAATTATTTTGTTATTCCAAGAAAAGTTTGTAATTTTGCACCCTGTTTGGAATAGGTATCAAAAAACGAAAACAAAAAATTCAGATAGAAATGTCGAAAATTTGTCAGATTACAGGCAAGAAGGCACAGATCGGAAACAATGTGTCTCACTCAAAGCACCGCACAAAGAGAAGCTTTGACGTAAACTTGTTCAGCAAGAAATTCTACTATGTGGAGGAAGAGTGCTGGATTAGACTTAAGATTAGCGCTGCTGGTCTTCGTCTTATTAACAAAATCGGCTTGGACGCAGCCTTGAAGCAGGCTGTTGACAAAGGCTACGTTGACTGGAAGGACATTAAAGTAATAGGAGACTAAGCACTATGGCATCGAAGAAAGCTAAAGGAAACAGAGTTCAGGTCATTTTGGAATGTACCGAAATGAAGAATAGTGGCATGCCGGGCACCAGCCGTTACGTAACGGTTAAGAACCGCAAAAACACTCCTGAGAGAATGGAACTGATGAAGTATAATCCCATCCTGAAGAAGATGACTCTTCACAAGGAAATCAAATAATTATTAGTACACATGGCAAAGAAAACCGTTGCTACCCTCCACGAAGGTTCGAAGGATGGTCGCGCTTACACAAAGGTTATCAAAATGGTGAAGAGTCCAAAGACCGGTGCTTATGTTTTCGATGAGCAGATGGTTCCCAACGAGGCAGTAAAGGACTTCTTTAAGAACTAATCTTCGCAAAAGATAAAGGAAATGCAAAATGGCCGCAACCCAAAAGGTTGACGGCCTTTTTTATTTTTATCTCGAAAAAATGTGCCATTATCAATAAAAATTGCTACCTTTGTGGCAAATTGTATAATTTATGGGTTTATTCGGACTTTTTACCAAAAACAAAAAAGAAACGCTCGACAAAGGCCTGGAGAAAACCAAGCAGAGCGTATTCGACAAACTGGCTCGTGCTGTGGCTGGCAAGTCGAAGGTGGACGACGACGTGCTCGACGACCTTGAAGAGGTGCTCATCACTTCGGACGTCGGCGTTGACACCACGTTGAAAATCATTCAGCGCATCGAAGAGCGAGTGGCGCGCGACAAATATGTGTCCACCTCTGAGCTCAACCGTATCTTGCGTGAGGAGATTGCCGCTTTGCTCTCGGAAAACCATACCGACGACAACGAGAACTGGGATTTGCCCGCCGATCATCGTCCTTATGTCATTCTGATTGTAGGCGTCAACGGCGTGGGCAAGACCACTACTATCGGCAAACTGGCTTACCAGTTCAAGCATGCGGGCAAGAAAGTCTATCTGGGTGCTGCCGACACCTTCCGTGCCGCCGCCGTTGAGCAGCTTTGCATCTGGGGCGAGCGCGTAGGAGTGCCAGTAGTGAAACAACAGATGGGGTCTGATCCCGCCTCGGTAGCCTACGACACGCTCTGCTCGGCCAAGGCGAACGGTGCCGACGTGGTACTCATCGATACAGCCGGACGCCTGCACAACAAGGTGGGGCTGATGAATGAGCTGAAGAAAATCAAGGACGTGATGAAGAAAGTGCTTCCCGAGGCTCCCGACGAGGTAATGCTCGTGCTCGACGGCTCCACCGGACAGAATGCCTTCGAGCAGGCCAAGCAGTTCTCGGCCGTTACCAACATTACAAGTCTGGCCATTACCAAACTCGACGGAACGGCCAAGGGCGGAGTGGTGATTGGCATCAGCGACCAGCTCAAGGTGCCCGTAAAGTATATAGGACTGGGAGAGGGCATGGAAGACCTGCAGCTGTTTAATAAGACGCAGTTTGTTGATTCCCTGTTCAAGAACGACTAACCCTAACATGAAGGAGCAAGCGTGGTAAGGAATCAGATTGACATCATTACGATGGGCTGTTCGAAGAACCTTGTCGATAGCGAGTTGCTGATGAAGCAATTCGAGGCCAACGGTTTCACCTGCAAGCACGACAGCAAACGCCCGAACGGTGAGATTGTGGTGGTCAATACGTGCGGATTCATCAACGACGCCAAAGAAGAGAGTATTAACACTATTCTCGAGCTTGCTCAAGCAAAGCAAGAAGGCCGCATCAGCAAGCTCTTCGTCATGGGCTGCCTCTCACAACGATACCAGCAACAGCTGGAGAAACTCATTCCAGAAGTTGATAAATACTACGGCAAATTCAACTACAAGCAGTTGCTTTACGACTTGGGAAAAGCCGAGGTAAAGGAGTGTAGTGGAGTGCGCCATCTTACCACTCCCCGTCACTACGCTTATCTGAAAATCAGCGAGGGCTGTGACCGCCATTGTGCCTATTGTGCCATACCCATCATTACCGGCAAGCATGTCAGCAGGCCGATGAACGAGATTCTCGACGAGGTGCGACGGCTGGTGAGCCAGGGCGTGAAAGAGTTTCAGGTGATAGCCCAGGAACTTACTTACTACGGCATAGACATTGACGGTCACCAGCACATAGCCGAGCTGGTGGAAGCCATGGCCGACGTGCCGGGAGTGAAATGGATTCGTCTGCACTATGCCTATCCAACTCATTTCCCCTACGAACTGCTTAGGGTGATGCGCGAGAAACACAACGTGTGCAGATACCTCGACATTGCCCTGCAGCACATCTCCGACCACATGCTCACGGCCATGCGCCGCCATGTGACCAAGGCTGAGACTTATGAGCTTATACGCCGTTTGCGCGACGAGGTGCCGGGCATTCATCTGCGCACCACCCTGATGGTGGGATTTCCAGGAGAGACAGAGGCCGATTTCAACGAGCTCATGGAGTTTGTGCGCGTGGCCAGATTCGAGCGCATGGGAGCCTTTGCCTATTCGGAGGAAGAAGACACTTACAGCGGCATTCACTATACCGACGATGTACCGGCAGAGGTGAAACAAGCCCGGCTCGACAAGCTCATGGCGTTGCAACAGAACATTAGTGCCGAAATAGAAGCCGAGAAAGTGGGCAGCGTTATGCAGGTTGTTATCGACCGAAAAGAAGGAGACTACTATATTGGCCGCACAGAGTTCTGCTCGCCCGAGGTTGACCCTGAAGTGCTGATACCTGCCCACGATAGGGCCCTGCGGGTGGGAAACTTTTACCAAGTGAAAATTACTCATTCAGAAGAATTTGATATATACGGAATTGTGCAATGAACAACAAGGATTTCATAGCAGAGTTGTCGAGACGTATGGGATTTACGCAAGACGACACCCAGAGAGTTATGCGCACAACAATTGATGCCATGAGCCAAAACCTGCAAAACGGAGATACCGTGTTGCTGCCCAATTTTGGTACCTTTGAGGTGAAAAAACGCATGGAGCGCGTGGTGGTGAATCCTTCTACCCGCAAACGAATGCTGGTGCCGCCAAAACTGGTGCTGGGCTTCAAGCCTGTGGCTGCTGTCAAGGAGAAACTAAAGAATGGAGGACAGGCAAATGAGTAAGATTTCTATTTCCGACCTTGCAAAGACCGTTGCAAAAAAGCACAAAATGACCATCCGCGAAAGCGAAAAGTTCATCGCGGAGTTTATTGACGTGGTGAATAATGGCCTGCGATACGATAAACAGGTGAAAATTAAGGGGCTGGGCACCTTCAAGGTGATTGACACCAAAAACCGGAAAAGCGTCAATATCAAAACCGGCGAAGCTATCGTGATTGAAGGTAGGGGAAAAATCACTTTTACTCCTGAGAACACCCTTCGCGACCTTATTAACAAACCCTTTGCCCAGTTCGAGACCGTTGAGCTCCACGAAGGTGTCAGTTTCGACGATATTGAGCAGGATATGTCCCCCGTCAATGAGGAAGACCCTGACAATGCCGACTTGATGCCCGATAGCCTTTTGGAAGCTGTTGAACCCCAAGTTACAGAAACAGTTGATGATATTCTTCCTGTACAGGAAGAGCCTGCACCCGTTGTTGAGGAATATACAGCTTCTGTTGTTGAGGAACCTGCAGCTCCTGTTGTTGAGGAACCTGCAGCCCCCGTTGTTGAGGAACCTGCTGCTCCTGTTGTTGAGGAGCCTACAGCTCCTGTTGTTGAGGAACCTGCAGCTCCTGTTGTTGAGGAACCTGCAGCTCCTGTTGTTGAGGAGCCTGCAGTTTCTGTTGTTGAGGGACCTGCTCCCGTTGTAGAAGAGGCTGCTCCTGTAGTCGCTTTGGCTGCTATTCAAAATGCACAAAGAGAAGAAGAGAGTATCGTAGAGCCAGCCGAAGACAATATCGTGGAGCCGGTCGAAGAGAATGAAATAACAGAAACGAACCAAGGCGAAGAGGAAATAATAACACCCGAGGAACCCGAAGTACCTATTGAACCCGAAGTACCTGTTGAACCCGAAGTACCTGTTGAGCCCGAGGTACCTGTTGAGCCCGAGGACCCCAACACCTCATCCCCATCCGAACCCGAGCAGGAGTCGAGAGTGAACCCCAATATCTTTGAAGACCGAAAAGCCACTTTGTTGCAGCAGTATCGCGACATGAACGAGGAGCTGGAGTATCAGCTGGAGCGCCAGAAGAACAGTAAGAAATGGCTGGCCTTGATTTCGTGCATCTTGATTGCCGCCGCATGTGTGGGAGGCTATTATGCCGGTTCGAAAATCACAGGCGACAGGCTCACAGAGCAATATCAGTCGATGCTCGTCGATAATGTCTCGCAAGACTCCATCGAGCGCGCCATGGCTGTGGAGGCCAAAGCCGACTCGTCGGCCAAAGCTGCCCAGATAGCCAAACTACGCGAGGAGACCGATTTGAGGCGAAAGGCACGACAGCAATCGGCGCAGACCAATACCGCCTACGAGACGGCTCGTGAGCGTGCAAAAGAAATTGCCAGCATAAAGGCACAACAGGAAAAAGCAGAACAAGAAAAATACGAGGCTGAACTGAAAGCAAAGGCCGAGGCCCGTCAGGCTAAGTTGCAAGCCGAGGCAAAGAAAAAAGAAGCGGCACAGGCTGCTGTCAAACTGAATGCCCAGAAAGCTGCTGCTGCCAAGCCTGCTGCTGCCGCCAAACAAGTTGCTGCCAAACCCGTAACCACCACCACTAAGCCTGCCGCTCAACCCGCAAAGGCAGCTCCACCCAACAAGGTGATACCCGTTTCGTCGTCGAAATACGACGAGATGAGCGCCGCCGTCAGGCTGGGAGCCTATCGCATAGTGGGTATCGACCAGACCGTTACGGTCCGTAAAGGCCAAACGCTCAAGTCTATCTCTAAAGCATTCTTCGGACCGGGAATGGAGTGCTACGTAGAGGCGCTGAATGGCGGAATCAAGGAAGTATCTGAAGGCCAGAAACTCAAAATACCTAAATTGGAACTGAAAAAGAAAAGCAAGAAATAGCGTGCGGCTATGAAGACCGAACTCATATTGGTGGGTAAAACCACGAACAAGCACTTTGCTGCCGGCATCAGCGACTATACCGAGCGCATCGGCCACTACATGCCCTTTGGCATCATCACGCTGCCAGAACTGAAAAATACTAAGAGCCTGACGCAAGAACAGCAGAAGGAGCGCGAAGGCGAGCAGATCCTGCGCCTGATTCAGCCCGCCGACACGGTGGTATTGCTCGACGAGCACGGACTCGAGATGCGAAGCGTTGAGCTGGCCTCATGGCTGCAAAGAAAACAGCAGCAGGCGCGCCGACTGGTGTTTGTCATCGGGGGAGCCTATGGCTTTTCGTCCGCCGTCTATGCCCGTGCCAACGAGAAACTGTCGCTTTCGCGCCTCACATTCTCCCACCAGATGGTGAGGCTAGTGTTCGTTGAGCAGCTCTATCGGGCGTGTACCATCATCAAGGGCGAACCCTACCACCACGAATAGAGTTAGAGGTATGGAAGCTAGGAGTAAAGAATATTTGGAAAACATTTTCATCAACTATTTAACACAGAAATAATACATGGAAAGAACCTGGAGATGGTTTGGCAAGAAAGACAAAATAACTCTTGCCATGCTAAGACAAATCGGAGTTGAAGGTATTGTGACAGCCCTGCACGACGTGCCCCTGGGCGAAGTGTGGACACGCGAGAAAATTCGCGACCTACGCGAGTACATCGAGAGCTACGGCATGCGATGGAGTGTGGTGGAGAGCCTGCCCGTGGTAGAAACAATCAAGTATGCAGGTCCCGACCGCGACCACCAGATTGAGGTCTATAAGGAAAGTCTGCGCAACCTTTCTGCCGAAGGCATTCATTGCATTTGCTACAACTTCATGCCCGTGCTCGACTGGGCCCGTACCGACCTCCTGCACACCAATCCCAACGGCTCCACGAACCTCTACTTCAACTATGCCGAGTTTGCCTATTTCGACATTTACATTCTCAAGCGTCAGGGTGCCCGCGAAGAGTGGGCCCGCTTCCGCTTCCCAGAGGGAGTGGGAGAGGGGCGCAACGTGCTGGCCGAGGCCGACGAGCTGGCCAAGACCATGACCCCCGAGAAAGACCACGCCTTGGTAGATACCATTATCATCAAGACTCAGGGATTCGTCAGCGGCAATTTCAGCGAGAACGACGAGGCCCCCATACAGAAGTTCCGTGACTTTCTCGATTTATATAAGGGAATAGACAAGAAGCAGTTGCGCGAGAATATGAAATATTTCCTTGAGGCCATCATGCCCACCTGCGAGGAGTACAATATGAATATGTGCGTACATCCCGACGACCCCCCCATCGAGGTTCTTGGGTTGCCCCGCATTGTTCGTACCGAAGAAGACATAGAGTGGTTCCTCAATGCCGTTCCAAACCCTCACAATGGACTCACCTTCTGCGCCGGAAGCCTCTCTGCCGGAGCTTACAACAATGTGGTGGAGATGGCCCGTAAATTTGCTTCGCGCACCCACTTTGTACACCTTCGTTCATGCCACATCTTCCCCAACGGCGACTTTACAGAAGCCAGCCATTTAGGCGGGCGTGCCGACATCATTGAGCTCTGCCGCATCTTCGAGAAAGAGAATCCGCAGCTGCCCATGCGCGTTGACCACGGCATGACCTTTACCGACCGGCCCGGAGGCATCATGGATGAGAGCAGCCACGGCCACAATGCTGGCTACACTTTGCTCGGACGAATGTTTGCCCTCGGTCAGGTGCAGGGCATTTTGGCCACCGTTGACAGGGAACAGGGCATCGACTACAAGCAGCCTGGATTCTTTGATTAAGGCACCAAGGATGTCTGCAATCGACGCTAAACATTACAAAGCAACAAACTAACATAAATGAGGTCGTGTCAAAAGTAACAGACACGACCTCTTATTTTTTGGTGGTAAGGATGCTCCGCTCCGCGGGGTCTTTCATCCTATGGAACGGGGCTACTTGGGTTCTATCGGGCAACGGCCTGAGTAAAAATCCGGCACTGGCAGGAATCGTCCCCAAAAGAAAACCCAAGACAAGAATCTGTCCTGGGCTTGTGGAAGTTTGTTTTCTACTGAGTAATACTTTGCTGATACCAATCGAAGAGGCACCTGACGCCTTCGTCGATTTCTATTTGATGATGCCACCCCAGGGAATGGAGCTTTGAGACATCGATGAGCTTGCGCATGGTGCCGTCGGGTTTGGTGGCGTCGAACTCGATGGTTCCCTCGAAGCCAACGGCATTGGCTACCAGCTGGGAAAGCTCGCGGATGGTGATTTCCTTGCCTGTACCTACGTTGATGTGACAGTTGCGTATCTCTCCCAGCGAGGGGATGGCTCCGCCACGGCCCTCGCTGCTGTTGCGGTCAACCGAGCCGTCGGCCTGGGTGCCGAAGAACACGCTGGAATATTTCTCGATGCCGATGATTTGGCTGAAGTCAACGTTGAGCAGTATGTGAACGCTGGCGTCGGCCATGTCTTCGCTCCAAAGAAACTCGCGGAGGGGTGTTCCTGTGCCCCAAAGCACTACTTTGTTGGGGTAAATGCCATAGTTGGCCAGGGCTAGGAGTATTTCCTCGCGCGAAGAGGTTCCGTTGGCGGTGAGTTTCTGTCCGTTGTGGCGGTATTGCACGGGACGTTTGTCCATGTCGCGTCGAATGGCTTCCCAGTTGTCGTCGTGGATGAGTTTGGCGAGATAGATTTTTCGCATCATGGCCGGCATGACGTGGGAGTTTTCGAGATGGAAATTGTCGTTGGGGCCGTAAAGGTTGGTGGGCATCACGGCTATGTAGTTGGTGCCGTACTGCAGGTTGTAGCTCTCGCACATCTTGAGTCCTGCAATCTTTGCAATAGCGTACTCCTCGTTGGTGTACTCGAGGGGTGAGGTGAGCAGGGCGTCCTCGCGCATGGGCTGGGGGGCGTTTTTAGGATAGATGCAGGTGGAGCCGAGGAAAAGGAGTTTCTTGACGCCGTGGGCATACGCTTCGCTGATGACGTTGCACTGAATTTTCATGTTCATCATGATGAAGTCTGCCCTGTAGAGTGAGTTGGCCATGATGCCACCGACAAAGGCGGCAGCCAGCACTACGGAATCGGGGCGCTCCTGGTCGAAAAACGTGCGTACGGCCACCTGGTCGGTCAGGTCGAGCTCGGCATGTGTGCGCCCGACGAGGCGGTTGTAGCCTCGGGCTTTCAAGTTGTTCCAAATGGCCGAGCCGACCAGTCCCCGATGGCCGGCGACGTAGATTTTGCTGTTTTTGTCTAACATCAGTCGTTGGTGAGTTTGGATTTCAGATAGAGTTTCCTGACGAAGCGCATGTCGTGGTCGATCATGATTTTCACCAGTTGCTCGAAGGTGGTTTTGCGCGGATTCCATCCCAGAGTTTCCTTTGCTTTGGTGGGGTCGCCTAGCAGCTGGTCAACTTCGGCGGGGCGGAAATACTTGGGGTCCACTTCGACGAGCGAACGGCCTGTGGCCTTGTCAATACCGCGCTCGTTGACGCCTTCGCCCTGCCACTCGAGCTCGATGCCCACATGGCGGAAGGCCAGGGTGGCAAACTCGCGTACGGTGTGGTATTCGCCTGTAGCAATGACAAAGTCATCGGGCTCAGGCTGCTGAAGTATCATCCACATACACTCCACGTAATCTTTGGCATAACCCCAGTCGCGAAGCGAGTTGAGGTTGCCCAAATAGAGTTTGTCCTGAAATCCTTGGGCAATACGGGCTGCGGCAAGAGTGATTTTGCGTGTGACAAAGGTCTCACCCCGCCGTTCGCTCTCATGGTTGAACAAAATGCCATTGCAGCAATACATGCCGTAGGACTCGCGGTAGTTCCTGATGATCCAGAAGCCGTAGAGCTTGGCCACGCCGTAGGGTGAGCGAGGGTAGAAGGGAGTGGTTTCTTTCTGGGGCACTTCCTGCACCTTGCCATAGAGTTCGGACGTTGAGGCCTGATAGATGCGGCATTGTTTTTCCAGGCCCACGATGCGCACAGCTTCAAGCAGGCGCAAGACTCCCACGGCGTCGGTTTCGGCCGTATATTCGGGCACATCAAACGACACTTTTACGTGGCTTTGGGCGGCCAGATTGTATATTTCTGTGGGGCGCACCTCGCCAATGATGCGAATGAGTGACGAGGAGTCGGTCATGTCGGCCCAATGCAGATTCACTAGTCGGGTTTTCTTCATGTCGCGCACCCACTCGTCGAGGTAAAGATGTTCTATGCGCCCTGTGTTGAACGAACTGCTACGGCGTAACAATCCGTGTACTTCGTAGCCTTTTTCAATTAAAAACTCGGCCAAGTAAGAACCGTCTTGACCCGTAATACCTGTTATTAATGCTATTTTTTTAGACATGTTTTTTTGTTGGTCAGAAGTGTGTGTGGGTAGTTGCTAACAAGGAGGAACTTCAATTCTCCTCAGCAAACGTGCGGATGCGTTGCTCTTCAGAAAGTTTGCAAATGAGGAGGGTGTTGTCTTTCTCGGCCACAATGTATCCGTCGAGTCCCTGAATCACCACTTTCTTTTCTTCGAGGGTGTGAACAATGCAGTTGTGCGAATCAACCATGGTGATGTTGTCGCCAATGGTGCTGTTGCCATAAAGGTCACGCTTGCTTTGCATCAGCAGGCTTCCCCAGGTGCCCAGGTCGCTCCATCCGAAGTCAGCAGGACAAACAAATATTTCTTCGGCTTTCTCCATGATGGCATAGTCAACCGAAATGCTTTCGCACTCGGGGAACCACTTGTTGATGAGTTCCTGCTCTTTGTCGGTACCATAGTAGGGCAGCAGTTGCTCAAAAATCTTGCTCATTGTGGGCTGATACACGCGGAACGCATTGACAATGGTATTCACGTTCCAGATAAAGATTCCAGCATTCCAGTAGTAGCTCTTTTGCTGAATATATTTCAGAGCCGTCTCCACATCGGGTTTCTCTCTGAACGAATCTACGCGGAAAATCTCCCTGTTGCGGGGGCTGCTGCTCGAGAGATCGGCCTGAATATAGCCGTAGCCTGTCTCAGGGCGAGTAGGCTTCATGCCGAGCGTCAGCACAGCGTCGCTCTCGCTGGTAAACTTCAGGCATTGTCCTATCACCCGACGAAACTCGGCGGTATTGGCAACAATGTGGTCGCTCGGGGTCACCACAATATTGGCTTTGGGGTCTTGCGACTTGATGCGCCAGCTCACATAGGCAATGCATGGGGCCGTGTTGCGGCGGCATGGCTCACACAACACATTGGCGGCTGGCACCTCTGGAAGCTGCTCACGCACAAGGGCAGCATATTTCTGGTTGGTAACAACCCATACGTTCTCCGGGTCGCAAATACCCTCGAATCGGTCGAAAGTAAGCTGAAGCAAAGACCTGCCTACCCCCAGCACGTCGATAAACTGCTTTGGGCGCTCTGTGGTGCTCATAGGCCAAAAGCGGCTACCTACGCCGCCCGCCATAATTACCAGATGATTTGTTTTCTGAGCCATAGAATAATTGATTATAACCTTTATGTTTGGTTTACTGATAGTTTCTCCTTAGGATGCTTCGAATAGCTAAAGTCTCTACACCTTCGGGGTGCTTTAGAATCATTACGAGAATATGCCTTTTCTATCCTTCTTTTACTTTTTGACCTAAAGGAATGGTCATCAGCCTCACCTGAGCCTCGTTGTTCTCCGATGCTAAGGCCGACAGGCCTGCTGGAATTTCGCCAGCCTTCAGCAGGGCACTTTCGTGCGAAGCCTTTTTACCGCCCTGATATTTGTACTCCACGTATTCGGCTTGTTGATTCATCTGAGTCTGAATACGTTCAAGTTCATCATTTGGACTCACCACGAGCAGCGCGTTCAGAATCTCCACCATCTGGCGGTATGCCAGGTCGGTGGCCGCACGAACAGATCTTAGCTTATCGACGGCCTCGAGCACAGCTTCATCTGTACACATGCGCATCAGCTCCTGCATTTGGCGGCTATATTCTGTTTTGTCGCACAACTGGCGGTCAATCTCGTTGAGGTCGTTCTTGCTGAATCGCTTGTGCAACGCCTTGAAAGCCTCGCTCTCGCGCATGAATGCCTCTTTCAGCCCTTCCATGCGTTGAGAGGCCAAATTGTTGGTCAGCCTGGCGGAGGAGAGCGTATGCAAAACCAGCTCAACCACCGTGTAGTGCTCATTATTGGTAAACCTTGTCAGGTCGAGTGTCTGAATTGCCATAAGCGAAATTAGAAACAAGTTCTGGTTTTATTTTGCAAACATACATAAAATTTTTGAATTATTCCTCATTTTGCTCCAAAAAATTTCATCAAAAAACGTTGCGCCCCCTTTGCTGAGGAGGCGCAACTTTTTGAGTGTAGTTTTACGAACGATGTAAAACGCTGTCTTAGTACGGTTTTGTTTACTTGGCGTAGAGGGCTACGATGGTTTCGTATTTCTCCTGCTTACCCGAAGTCTGCTTGGGCTCTTCTACCTTCTTGCCGTATTCATATACCTGCTCAAGGGTGAGTTTGCCGTCTTCGAAGTCCTTGCCTATGCCGCTGTCGAAGCTGGCGTAGCGGGCTTTCTTCATAGCGGGCAGCTCGCTCTCTTCCAGAATGGCTGCTGCATTCTCCAGCGCACGTGCCATGGCATCCATGCCGCTGATATGAGCGATGAACAGATCTTCCAGGTCGGTGGAGTTGCGGCGAATCTTTGCATCGAAGTTGGTGCCGCCATTGCCGAGACCACCGTTGCGGATGATTTCCATCATGGCCTGAGTCAGCTCGTAGTTGTCGATGGGGAACTGGTCGGTATCCCATCCGTTCTGAGCGTCACCACGGTTGGCATCAATACTGCCGAGCATACCAGCGTCAACAGCGCAAGCCAGTTCGTGCTCGAAGGTGTGTCCGGCCAGAGTGGCATGGTTCACCTCGATGTTCACCTTGAAGTCCTTATCCAGGTTGTGAGCACGGAGGAAACCGATGACGGTCTCTGTGTCAACGTCATACTGGTGCTTGCTGGGCTCCATGGGCTTGGGCTCGATAAGGAATGTGCCCTTGAAACCTTTCGAACGTGCATAGTCGCGAGCCAGTGTCAGCATGGTAGCCATGTGCTCTTTCTCACGCTTCTGGTCGGTGTTGAGCAGGCTCATGTAGCCCTCACGGCCGCCCCAGAACACGTAGTTCTGACCACCGAGTTTAATGGTGGCGTCAATGGCGTTCTTAATCTGAACGATGGCACGTGCCACAACATCGAAGTCGGGGTTGGTGCTGGCACCGTTGGCATAGCGCTTGTTGCCAAACACGTTGGCCGTGCCCCAGAGCAGCTTGATGTTGGGGAACTGCTGCATTTTTTCCTGAGCGTAATCGGTGATGGCTTTCATGCGGGCCTCATACTCAGCAATGGTTTCGCCCTCTTCTACAAGGTCAATATCGTGGAAGCAGAAATATTCAATGCCGAGTTTGTCCATGATTTCAAAGCCTGCGTCCATTTTGTCCTTAGCGCGCTGAACAGCATCGTCGGCCTTGTCCCACTCGTACGAGCGTGTCTGTCCGCCAAACTGGTCGCCGCTGGCACCACCCAGGGTGTGCCACCAGGCCATGGCGAACTTAAGCCAGTCTTTCATCTTTTTGCCCATTACCACCTTCTCGGGGTCATAGTAATGGAATGCCATTACGTTTTTGCTTTCTTTTCCTTCGAAAGGAATCTTACCGGTAAACGGAAAATACTCTTTTGCCATTTCTTTTTTTAGTTTTTTTGTTTTGTTGGTGAATAATAATTAGTTGGAATCAAATGTTCTTTTCCAATGTCTCTTTCCATGCAGCATAGGCAGCCAGATACTCGCTGCGCTTCTGCACGTCGGGCTCAATGACAGCCAGTTTCTTGAGCGTGGCGAATGCCTCGTCGTGGTCTTTATAGATGCCGCATCCCATGCCTGCACCTTTGGCAGAACCCACCGAGCCGTCGGTTTCATACAGTTCGATGGTGGCGCCGCTTACGCCTGCCAGAGTGTTGCGGAAAATGTCGCTGAGGAACATGTTTGCCTTTCCGGCATGAATCTTGCGGATGTCCATACCCATCTGCTGCATGATTTCCATGCCGTAGCAGAACGAGAACACAATGCCCTCCTGAGCGGCTCGCATGATGTGAGCCTTAGAGTGCTTGTTGAAGTTGATGCCATTGATGGAGCATCCTATTTCGCGGTTCTCCAGTACGCGCTCTGCACCGTTGCCGAAGGGGATGATGCGCACGCCTTCTGAGCCGATGGGGATGTTCTCCATCATCACGTTCATGTCGGCATAGCTGATGCCTTCGGGAGCCACATTGCGGCGCACCCATGCATTGAGAATGCCTGTGCCATTGATGCAAAGCAAAACACCCAGACGGTCGAGGTCGGTGGTGTAGTTGACGTGGGCAAATGTGTTCACGCGGCTCTTGGGGTCGTAGTTGGCTTCGCCAAGCACACCGTAAACCACGCCCGACGTGCCTGCGGTAGAGGCAATCTCACCCGGGTTGAACACGTTGAGCGACAATGCGTTGTTAGGCTGGTCTCCACCACGATAGCTGATGGGAGTGCCTTCTTTGAGGCCGAGTTCGGCTGCAGCGGCAGCACAAAGCTCACCCTGCACGCTGAAGGTGGGAACAATATCGGGGATGATACTCTCGGGGAATCCGAAGAAGTCGAGCAGGAACTTAGCTGGCTTCTTTTCCTTGAAGTCCCACATCATGCCTTCGCTCAGTCCGCTGATGGTAGTGTTTGCCACACCGCTGAGCTTCATGGCGATATAGTCGCCAGGGAGCATGATCTTGTCGATTTTGTCGAACACTTCGGGCTCATTCTCTTTCACCCAAGCCAGTTTCGAGGCTGTGAAGTTGCCCGGTGAGTTAAGCAGGTGAGAAAGGCATTGCTCGCTGCCCAGCTCGTTGAAAGCTTTCTCGCCGTAAGGTACGGCACGTGAGTCGCACCAGATAATGCTCGGACGGAGCACCTGCTGGTACTTATCAACGCACACAAGTCCGTGCATCTGATATGAAATACCAATGGCCTTCACGTCGTCGGCCGTAGCGCCTGCCTCGACCATGATTTTCTTCAAACTCAGTTTGGCATTGTCCCACCACATCTGGGGGTCTTGCTCTGCCCATCCGGCCTTGATGGCTGTAATGGGTGCTTCACTCTCGGGATAAAACGCAGTGGCCACACAAGCGCCACTCTCTGCGTCAACCAACGATGCCTTGACAGAACTGCTGCCTACATCGAAGCCTAATAAATATCTTGCCATATTTTTTCGTATTAAATAAATTATTAATCTGTAATTTTATTTATAATACGAACAAGCAGATGTTTTCCCCTAGGAAAAAAGAATAAAAATGGTTTGATTCTGAGTTATGCGTTTTTTATAGGTCTTCTTAAGGTGTTGATTCAAGGTGTTTTCTTAAGGTGTTGTATCTATCCCATCTCGTCGTCGTCAAACATGCAAAGTGAGAGATCCTGTAGAACAGGTTTCTCATTGTCATCTGTGGTTTCGTTGTCGAAAGCGAACTTTAGCTGCGTTAAGACAGCTGAATGAGGATGGAGACGATAAACGCCACGAGATGTTTTTTCAACTATCGGGCTGGACTGTCTGGATTTTCTAAAGAGCCAGTTAGAAACAAAGCGGTGAACTTCTTCGAAATCAATAGTTTCGAAGAATGTGTTAGAGGCATTATACACGTGGCGGCTGATTTTCATTACACTCAGTCCGTCGGCACCAGCCTCACTCAGTATCCGCACAATTTCGCCCTCGTAGTCCATTCAAATACGATAAAGAATTGTTCTTTCCTCCCATCATTTCTCCCTTCCTCTTCTTTCTCCCTTCTTTTTCAATCACTCCCTTAGCAGCAGAGCTTGTGAGAGAATGAATAATCAAAAAAAGAGGCCGGTAAAAGAATCATTTACCAGCCCCTTTTAGGAATATCCTTTCAGTTGATTAAGCCAGGGCGAGTTTACCCTCAGCGTCAGCAACCTTACCCTCTTTCAGAAGCCAACCCAAACCGAGCAGAGCCTCTTCATTAGTAATCTTTGCTGCCTTAGCAATCTCAGCTACTGTAAGAGCCTTCTCAGCTGTTGCCAGAGCCTGATAAACGTCACCTGCCTTGAAACCTACGGTTTCTGCATTGATAACCAGAGCTGCCTTCTTAGTAGCTGCCTTCTTCACTGTTGCTTTCTTCTCAGCTGCCTCTTTGGGAGCGGCAGCCTTCTTTGTTGTTGCTTTCTTTTCTGCCATAATTAGTAAAACTATTAAATGTTACTGAACTAGTTAAGTATCAGTGTTTTAAAATTCGAGTGCAAAGTTAGTGTTTTTCTTCGAAACTTGCACGTTTTCTGACAGAAAAGTTGCTGTTTTTTAGCGTTTTAGAAGGCAAAAATCAAATTTCTTGACTTAAATCAACTTTCAGCCGCAATTCGTCGAGCTGTTTGGGGTCAATTTCGTTGGGAGCATCCAGCATCACGTCGCGCCCACTGTTGTTTTTCGGGAAGGCAATGCAGTCGCGAATGCTGTCCAATCCGGCCATGATGCTCACGAAACGGTCCAAACCGAAGGCGAGTCCTGCGTGTGGCGGTGCGCCGTATTTGAAGGCATTGATGAGGAATCCAAACTGTGCCATGGCGCGCTCGGGAGTGAAGCCCAGAATCTGGAACATCTTTTCCTGCAGTTTGCCGTCGTGGATACGCAGCGAGCCTCCACCCAGTTCTACGCCGTTGCAAACAAAGTCGTAGGCCACGGCACGAACGCGTTCGGGGGCAGAGTCGAGCAAAGGTATGTCGTCGGGGTTGGGAAGCGTGAACGGGTGGTGGGTAGCCATGAGTCGCTGTTCCTCGTCGCTCCATTCGAAGAGGGGGAAATCCACAATCCATAAGCAAACAAACTTATCCTTGTTGCGAAGTCCGAGTCTGTCACCCATTTCCAGACGAAGGGTGCAAAGTTGTATGCGGGTCTTGTTGGCATTGTCGCCACTCATAATCAGCACCAGGTCGCCATCGTTGGCACCCATGGCCTCTTTAACGGCCTGCCAAACTTCGGGTGTGTAGAACTTATCCACCGACGATTTCACCGTGCCGTCGTCGTTGAATTTCACATACACCAGTCCCTTGGCACCTACTTGCGGACGTTTTACAAAATCCACCAGCTGGTCGAGCTGCTTGCGTGTGTAGTTGGCACAGCCTGGCACACAAATGCCGCCAATATAATTAGCATCATTGAACACGGGGAAGGTGCCAGTGCCTTTCAGTTGCTTGTCAAGTTCCACAAACTCCATGCCGAAGCGCAGGTCGGGCTTGTCGCTTCCGAATCGGCGCATGGCTTCGTGCCATGTCATGCGTTGCAACACGGGCAACTCTACGCCGCGCACTTCGCGGAACAGATGGCGTGCCATGTCCTCAAACAGCTGGAGCACGTCTTCCTGCTCAACAAACGACATTTCGCAGTCTATCTGGGTAAACTCGGGTTGGCGGTCGGCACGCAGGTCCTCGTCGCGGAAACACTTGGCTATCTGGAAATAACGGTCGAAACCGCTCACCATGAGCAGTTGCTTCAGCGTCTGTGGACTCTGTGGCAGGGCATAAAACTGTCCGGGATTCATGCGCGAGGGCACCACAAAGTCGCGTGCTCCCTCGGGTGTAGAGCCTATTAAGATGGGGGTTTCCACCTCAATAAAGTCTTTCGAATCGAGGAAGTTGCGTATCAGGATTGTCATTCTGTGGCGCAGTTCCAGGTTCTTTCTCACAGCAGCGCGACGCAGGTCCAGATAGCGGTACTTCATGCGGATGTCGTCGCCTCCGTCGGTGTTGTCTTCAATGGTGAATGGGGGAGTGACGCTCTCACTCAGAATGTTCAGCTCGCTCACCAGTATCTCTACGTCGCCAGTGGGCATTTTGGCATTCTTCGACTCGCGCTCGCTCACCACACCCTTTGCCTGGATGCAATATTCGCGACCCAGTTTGTTGGCACGCTCGCAAAGGGCAGCGTCAACAGCCTCGTTGAACACCAACTGAGTGATTCCATAACGGTCGCGCACGTCAACAAAGGTCATACCACCCATCTTGCGTGTGCGTTGAACCCAACCGGCCAGTGTCACCTGCTTGCCGGCATCAGAGAGACGAAGCTCTCCACAAGTGTTTGTTCTGTACATTTTTATATATAATAATATGTGTATGCTTATGTGGCTATCAAAGTGCAAAATTAGCGAATAAAAATGAAACAGCAAAATAATATCTTAAAATATACAAAAATTAGCACAACTTATCAACTATAATTATTATTTTTGCAGTCAGTTTAATCAACAATAAACCGAAACGATGAAAAAGCTTTTAATGATAACATTTCTGCTCATGGCCACCTTTACTATGGCAACGGCTCAGAAGCAGGCACAAATTAAGTTCGACAAACTCACCCATGACTTTGGAACTTTCTCCGAGAGTTCGCCTGTTGTGGAGTGTACTTTTACTTTCAAAAACGTGGGCGAGGCGCCTCTTATCATCAATCAGGCAGTTGCCAGTTGTGGTTGCACAGTGCCTTCTTACACCAAAGAGCCCATCGCTCCGGGTGCAACGGGTGCCATCAAAGTGACATACAATGGTAAAGGAAAATTCCCCGGTCACTTTAAGAAAACCATTACCATCCGTACAAACGGAGCCACAGAGCTCACCCGTCTTTATGTGGAAGGCAACATGACGGAAGCGAAGTAGCAAAGCGAGATTCTCCCCCCTTCATTTTATTTCCCCGCCGCCCTGCGCACCTTGTGTGTTCAGGGCGGTTTCCTTTTTATCTCTCTACGATTTATAATCCCTCCTTATCACGGGTCAGCGGATTTTCCAGGTTGGTGGGTGTAGGCTAATCAAGAGTAAAGTGTTGCTAGTCTGTACATGAAGAACCTGATATCCCCCACGCCTCTGAAC
>OMZS01000024.1 GCA_900315565.1 uncultured Prevotellaceae bacterium
CCTCTGAACTATTGGGGACGTGCCCTATCACCAACGGCAAATTCTCCTTTACCTGCAAACTGCCGAAGAACGAGGTGTGCCGGATATATCTCGATAACAAAGAAGTCGTTTACTTCTATACCGACGGTAAGCCTATCATTGCGGACATGGAGCACCTGACAGTAAAAGGAGGCAAGACCAGCCAAAAGGTTAACGACTTCCTGCAGACAGTAGAACGCGAACGCATGGCCGAACTCCATGAGACCGACATTCAGAAAAAAGCGGAAATCAACCGCCAGCGCGGCGAGCGGCTTCTCAAGGCTGTACGTGAAAACCGTGACAATATCATCTCAGCCTATGCGCTCAGTCAGGTCTATACCGAAATGAGCTACGAAGAACTGAAGCCTTACCTCAGTGACGACTATGCTTTCTCGCATCACATCCTACTGTCACCAATGCGCGAATACGTGGAAGGACTGGAGAGGCGCCGTCCGGGCACTCCCTACACCAACCTTGAACTGGTGGACACGAAGGGCCGCCCACATCAGCTAAGCGAATATATCGGCAAGGGATATGTAGTGCTCCATTTCTGGCATGGTCTTGGCGGTTATGGATATGAAATCCATCCGTCCATGAAGACGCTTTACGACACTTACCATTCACGCGGAGTGGAGTTCGTCACCTTGGCTTTCAACTTCGGTGTGCAAGGATGGCGAGAGGAAGTAAAGAAGCGCCAGCTGCCATGGCCGCAGTTCATGCCCAATCCAGACACCAACCCGCGAAACGCACTTGCAGCCTACGGCATCCGTTCCTATCCCGAGTTGATAGTCATCGATGCAAAAGGCACTATCGTGGCTTGCCCTCGTAACGTTGAAGAACTCGGTTCCGTATTAAAGAAACTGCATGATTAGATTTTATTCAATGACATTTTTTAGGTTTAAATTATGGCAAGACATGGGGCGTAGTGATACGTCCCATGTTTTTGCCGCAAGAATCTTATCAAGAATTCGATTAATTTAACACCTCGCAGCGGGATATTCCTGAAAAAAAACCGTATATATAATAAAAGAGCTACATATTGATATGAACATTCTATTCAACAAGCAGACTATCATTGCAATGATGCTCGCCCTCGTCGGGATGGCAGGGCAGGCGAAAGTTTACAAATCCATCAAGGCCCCAGAGGTGATGGTTCAGGCGGATGTGTTGACTGGTGAGTTGAAGATTGACGAAGTCATGATGACAGACACGGCCACCACCCTCCATTTTACGATGGTATGTCCTCAAAACGAGACCTTCCGTTTCGTGAAGAACAGTTACCTCGTCGATGAGGACGGTCATCGCTATCCTTTGCGTTCTGCTGAGGGTATTGCCCTCGGCACATGGATCAAGTCGCCGGGCACTACAGAGTTTAAGGTTCATTTCGAGCCCATGCCACCGCACGTGCAGCTCTTTGACTTCATCGAGGATGATGCTCTCTGGGCAGTGCCTATTCTCGGTATTCACGACAAGGGGACTTCCTTCAAGGCACCGTCGATACAAGAGCTCTATGCCCGCAATCCATATACGCTTCCAGCCGACTGGCTGACCACAGGCAATGTCACCATCCGCGGCCGTATTGAAGGCTACGACGCAGAGCGCATGGGATTCACCTCGATGGAAGCCTATATCTACGACGTGATGATAAGCGACCATAGCACACAACTGATAGAGATAGAGCCCGACGGCACGTTCGAAAAAACCATACGGCTCAGCTATCCCATGAAATCGGCGTTCTATGTAAAAATCGACAACACCGACACCAATGCAGACTTCACAGAAATGCCCTTTTTTGCCCGTCCCGGTGAAACCATCGACATCGCTATTCGCCCAGACAAGAACGGGCAGTGGGAGTGCTGCTACCCCGTCGGCAGTTGCCATGAGGCGGAACGGCTGCTGAAGTCCGACTTGCGGCTAAAAGAGATGACCAGGCCCCTCTCGTCTTTCAAAGGCAATTTCAGTGAGGCCGGCACCGTAGCCGACCAGGTGTGGCAGAACATGCTGGCCCGCATCGACCGCATCAGCCGCCGCGACCACTTCACCCCCATGGAGGTCGGCCTGGCATTAGGCGAAATGCAGTCAAACTTTGCAACGGCCCTGATGGACTGTGCCATGAACAGCGAGTTCAGGTATATGCCTATTCTGCTGCACGAGGACGGCAGCTTCACACAAAGCGTAACCGACAGCATAGGGATGAAAACCCTTGCCGATGCCAGCAACTACAAGGCCCTGCAACGCATTGATTTCAACAATCCCCTGCTGATGGTTGCCGACGACTATTACTTCACCCTCAACCGCATCCGGAAAGCCCCGCCCGTGCGCCAGGCCAAACAAGCATCACTGGACGGCGGCATGGCCATGCTGCAGGAGCTGACGGGCAAAAGCCACAATCTGACGGCACAGCTCTGCATTCTTCAGGACGTGCTCGACAATTTCAACTCCTGGCGGCAGAACGAAGAGTCGCTCCCCACCGTCATGAACCAATATCTCTCGAAGCTCACTCATCCCTACGTCCGCCAGAAAACCGAAGAGTTCTATCAGGCCAAGATGTCGCAACGCGAGCTTGCCTCTCCTATGCCCGAAGGCCCGGGGGGCGAAATCATCCGCAACATCATAGCCAAGTATCCCGGCCGCTACCTGGTGTTCGACTTCTGGGGCATGGGCTGCGGAGGCTGCCGGATAGAAATTCAGAACAGCAGGGGCCTGCGTGCCGAGATAGCCAAGCGCGACGATGTGAAACTCGTTTTCATTGCCGGCGAACGCACGCCCGGGGGCAGCGATGCCTATAAGAAATATGTGGCCGAATGGCTAGCCGACGAAGAGGCGGTCTGCGTCAGCCTCTCCGACTTCCGTCATCTGCAAGAGCTCTTCCTGTTCAGCGGCATCCCCTACTCTGAGACCTTCACACCCGACGGCCTCCGTCTGCGCGAAGACGTAAAAATACAAAGCCTCTTCAACATCGATATGGAACTGAAGGCCCTGAAAGAAAGACTGAAAAAATAGCAACAACATCACAATTTCACAATTTCACAATTTTACATATAGGAAGTTATCTGGAGTTATAGGAAGTTAGCGGAAGTAAGCGGACATTAGTTCTCTTTAAGGAAACTATTGTCCGATAACTTCACGAGCCAGGCTCGTTAACTGCCATTAACTCCTGTTAACTCCCTGCAAGCGAAACTTGCGAAACTTGAGTTACTTAATTTGGCGGCAAAGATTATTGAATTACACAAATCTTTCGATGCTTTTTCGGCTGTTTGTGGCGCTTTTATTCGGTTGTTTGTGATGATTTTGTTCGGCGGTTTGTAGAGAATTTGTTCGGCCGTTTGTGATTATCCCCCAAAAATATTCGCAAAAACATCACTTTCTGGGCCCAAGAATAGCAGAAACAGGAAAAAATTCTTAAACTAGTTTCAGACTTTTGCCCCCGGCAAAAGTGTTTCGGGCGTGCCGGAGGCTTTTTCGTGGGTCTTTCTGTAACTTCGCAACAAAAAAAAGTTTGTTACGGGGGTTAGCATTTCGAACGGCTGAAGGGTATTATTATAAAAAAGACGTGATGGAAAGACATATTATCCAAAGGCTGTTTAAGCAGCACTACGCCAAGATGCTGAGAGTGGCACGCACGATTCTCTACGATGAGCAGGAGAGCAAGGATGTGGTCAGCGACATCTTTGAGAGTCTGCTCCGCGGGCAGACGGTGCTGATGCCCGACACGGAGGAACGCTACCTGCTGACAAGCGTTCGCAACCAGTGTCTGAAGCGCATCCGCCATCAGGAAACGAAACTCCGCATGGAGGCTACTTCTGCAGCGCAGCCGTCTGATGCAGAGGGTGAAAACGATCGCTTAATCGAAATCGTCGAGTTTGTTGTCAGCCATCTGACAGAACAAGAGCAACGCATCTTCCACCTCCGTTTCGCCGAAGGTTATAGTTATGAGGAGATTGCTTCTACGGAAGGCATCAGCCGCGTGGCTGTATGGAAACATCTTTCACACGCCTTGAAAGAAATCAGAAACCGTTTTAATCCGAAAGGCTTATGAAAACAAATGACCACAACAAACAGCTTTACCGCGATATGCAGGAAGAGCCCAACAAGTATTCCGACCAGGAGATAGAGGCCATGATGGACTATCTTGACCAAATGCCCGATGTAGATGAAGCATGGCAGCAGTTCACTCAGCGGTCAACACCTAACACCCATCACCTAACACCTAACGATAGCCCTAACTCTAACCGCCCCATACATACGTGGCATAAGATTGCTGCCATGATTATTGGCATATTAACGCTATCGGGTATTGCCTTCGCGGCAGTTCACATCGCGCGTCAATCCCAACATGAGGAACGCCCGGTAACGGCAGTAGAGAAACCTCAATCTGCCATCACCGTATCTCAAGGCCTCCCTACAGATACCATTGCCAAGGCTGAGCCTGTAGTGTTCGATAATGTCCCCCTTGACAGCATCGTCAAGGACATTGCCAGCTATCATCACCTTGACATGGACTTACAGAACGAAAGGCTACGGGTAGGCGACGGAACGTCGGGAATGAGCCTACGGGCAGGCGCGTCAGCGGGAATGCAGGCCAGTCAGCTTCGTTTCTATTTCGTATGGAATCAAGACGATAGTCTGAAAGAGGTCATAGAGAAGTTGAACATGTTCGAGCAGGTCAATCTGTCTGTAGAGAACGGCAAACTGATTGTCAGATGATGAAACACCTTGCTATTATTCTTATCACCCTGTGCTGTTTCATCGACGTCCAGGGACAAAGGCTACGGGCAGGCGCGTCAGCGGGAATAAAGATTACACGTAACTATGATAACGTCTCAATGTCTGAGGCTTTGCGCGACCTCAACGAGTTGTCACCTGATTACACAATCAGTTTTATGTATAATGAGTTGGAAGACTTCCGCGTGACTACCAGCATCAAGCATCAATCCGTGCCCGATGCCCTACGCCAGATCATTGGTTTCTATCCCGTCCGTGTCGTGAAACGTGGGGCGCATGAGTTGTATGCTTATTGTATCCACAAGACCGACCGACATCTGACCGGTACTATCATCGATGAACAAGGCCAGCCCGTTGCATACGCCAATGTCTGCCTGCTTCATCCATCTGATTCGACTCTTATAGGTGGAGGTGTGAGCAATGAGGCTGGCCTCTTCGTCATTCCTTACGAAACTCCTCCCCAATCGGGGGGAAAGGCTACGGGTAGGCGACGGAACGTCGGGAATGGTCGGGAGGGGGGCGTCCTCGTCCGAATCTCTTACGTCGGCTATAAGACTATTTACAGGTATTGTCACAGCACTCAGCTCGGAACAATACGCATGCAGCCCGACAGCTACAAGCTGAACGGTGTAGAGGTGAAAGGCTCTCGCCCGCTGGTCAGAATCAAAGACGACGCCTTTGTCACCAATGTCGAAGGCAGCTACCTCTCGAAGATGGGTACGGGCTACGATGTGCTGACGCATATACCAGGCGTTCTGCGCAGTGGCAGTAGCATAGAGGTCGTAGGACGGGGAGCACCGCTGGTTTATATCAATGGTCGCCTGATGCGCGATCAGGGTGAGCTCAACCAGCTGAGCAGCGACCAGATTAAGGAGGTGGAAGTTGTCATGACGCCTGGCGCAAAATATGATGCATCGGTGCGTTCAGTAATCCGTATCAAGACCATCCGCCCTGTTGGTGAAGGTTTCAGCTTCGACAATAAGACGCTGACAGGGATTAACCATTACGTTTTCGGGCAGGAAGAGGTAAATGTTAACTATCGGGCTGGCGGGCTCGACCTCTTCGCTACGGCCGACATTGAAGACTTTAGGATGAAGGTGAAGAACACGAGCCGTCAAGACACCCATCTCCCATCACCCAACACCCATTTCGTGCAGCAGAGCACAACCCATTATACACCTCATACGAACATCTACTATGGGAAACTGGGATTCAACTATATGTTCAGCGACCATCACGCCATCGGCATGACCTGCACCGTAGCCTCGCGGCCTTCACGGCAAAGAAGCAACTTTATGACAGACACGTTCGAGAACGAGACAAACGATGACCACCTGACAGGTGACGGCCATGAGACCACCAAAAGAATTGAACATCGTGTCAACGCTTATTATTCGGGCAGCGTGGGCAAGTGGTCGATAGATGTCAATGCCGACATGGTGACTCAAAACGAAACCACCGATGCCTTTACCCAAGAGATTGCCAAAGAAAGCGAAAGCCGAAACGTTACGACACGCAGCGAGGCCAAGAACCGGCTTTATGCAGCCAAGCTTGTGACTGGACAACCGCTGTGGAAAGGAAAACTCGAAATGGGCGCAGAGGGCAGCCATGTACGTCGTACCGATGCATTCACCAACCCTGAGAATATCATTATGAGCAGCCATACAGAGACCAAAGAATCAAACGGGGCTTTATTCGCAGAACTGACGCAACAGCTGGGCAAGCTGACCGCCAAATTGGGGTTCCGGTTCGAACATGTGGCAAGCAGATACTTTAGTGCGACAAACAGCGATACAACCCGCACTTATAACGACATCTTCCCTTCGGCAATGCTGTCTTATCCTATAGGCAAGGTGCAGGCGCGGCTCAGCTATGCCCGCAACATCAGCCGGCCTGCTTTCAGCCAGTTGACCAGCGACCTGAGTTACATCAACCGTTATCTGTACGAGAGCGGTAATCCTTACCTGCGCCCTACCTATCGAGACAACCTCTCGCTGGCTATTAACTGGAAGTGGATGATGGCAATGATTGATTATGCCCACGTTCACGACTATATCATCAACTCATACTCCAGCTACAACGGCAACCCGACCATTGCCCTGCTCCAGAAAAACAATACCAATGGTTTCAACAATCTGCAGGCGATGCTGCATTTTTCGCCGACATTCGGCTGGTACCATCCCCAACTGATGCTTGCCCTGATGTGGCAGGATCTGGAAGTGAGCTATCTGGGTAAGACAAAGGGAATGACCGAGCCTATGCGCATCGTCCGCTTCAACAATGCCGTCAACCTGCCCAAGGACATCTGGCTGAATGCCGACCTGTCGTGGCGTTCGGCAGGCGATTCGGAGAATATTCACATGGCCCCGTCGTGGCAGTTCGACCTGAGTCTTTACAAGGCTTTCTTCCACGACCGGCTAAGTGTGAAACTGGCCTGTAACGATATTTTCGCCTCCATGCGCCAAAAGATAACCATCTTCAGCGACATCCGCCAGTTCTACCTGGACAAGCGAACCGACAACCGTAGCCTGAAACTCACCCTGCGCTACGCCTTTAACCCCGTACGCTCGAAATACAAGGGCACCGGTGCTGGCAACACCGAAAAGAACAGGCTATAGACAAAGTTTTAAAAGATGTGAAAACTATCAATAAAACGCGGATGACGGTGCAGTCTTTTCTTCATCGCAGGACTTTATAGATAGAGACGTTATGCTGACGAAATCGGGGATTGCAAATCCCCTCAAACAGAGGAAATCGGGGATTACAAATCCCCTCAAACAGACAGAACGACCACAGGAACCTGTGATTATCCCATTGCCCGTGCATCGTACAACTGTCGTGGCAACAAAAGCCCTGCAATCGGGGATTGCAAATCCCCTCAAACAGATTGCAAATCCCCTCAAACAGATTGCAAATCCCCTCAAACAGATTGCAAATCCCCTCAAACAGAATATTGCATTGAAAATACAAAACAACTCATGTTGTTTTAGAATATCTTATCCCGAACTGGGGTAATATCTTATCCCGAACTGGGGTATTATATCTTTTTTTATATTCGGTGGGGCTGTGAGGGAGAGGCCGTTTCGGTGTTGCCTCTCCTCGTCGCCACCAAATAGTCTATAGATAACTTAGTCTTCCCAGAGGTTGTAGCGGCGGTAGCCCATGCCGTTGTCCTCGCTCTCGTCTTCCATGAAGTCAGTGCCGCGGGCACCGGCATCCTCGGCTTCCTGACTCCACTTTATGGTTTCACCTTCGCAGAGGTAGTCGTTGGTTATCACCTCTGTCAAGGGACGTATATATTTTTTCTTTTCCATGTCTGTATCCTCCTTTCCTTTATTTTACAACATACTTTTTACCGTTCATAATGTAGATACCCTTGGGCAGACCGCTCATGTTGCCGTCCTTGGCTACGAGCACGCCACCGATTGTGTAGATGTCGCCGCTTGTGGGGGCTGTGGTCTCCACCGAGTCAACGCCGGTGATGATGCTGTCGTCGAAGAACAGGGTAAGCTGCGGGGCCGAGGCAGCGGCATCGGTGACGGGAACAACGAAGTAGGCGCGGAACGGCTTCACGTTGGTGCCGCTGGCCGACACCACTGAGAACACGCCCTTTGTGGCACTGTAGACGAAGCGCGTCTCGGCAGCCTGGCTCACGTCGGCTGTGCCGGCACCTCTGCTGTCGCCATAGCGGGTAATCTTCTTGTAGGCGTATGTGCCCGGGAAGCCAGAGTGATTAGCTGCGGCGTTGTGGTCGGTGCTGGTGATGGCACCAATAGTGAACTTGCCGTCGGTCTTGCCGGCTGACTGTCCGCGCGTGTCGAGCGAGCCCTCTGCACCCCAGAAGATGTAGGGTTCGTTGGCATTGAGCGCTGTATTGTCGGCCTGCTGCTCAAACGTCAGGTCGTTGCCGCTTATGGTTGTCCACTTATACACTTTCAGGTCGTTGCCGTAGTAGGTCTTCAGCTGTGCCGGAGTGAAAGCTACCGGGAGCATGCACGTGGTTTTCTTGACTGCCACCTCGCTCATGTTGCGGTCGAAGATCAGGTCTTCGGCATAGAACGCCAGTCCGGGGCAGAACGAATAGCCGTGGGTGCGGTAGTTCGTGGAGTTGTAGTTGGCATCGCCGCTTGTGCCCATACGCACAGGCAGGCAGTTGGCATCGCTCGGGTCATAGCCCGCATCGGTGAGGTAGAGAGCCTTGGCTGTGCCCATAGCGGCATCCTGCTCGGTGCTGCCGACCACATTGAACGGGTGGCGGCGGTCAACTGCCTTGAGTGCTTCGTTCTGCGGAACGTCGGCAAGGTTGGCAGGATCCATAGCTATCACCGTCTTGTTGTTGGCGAAGATCACTGCGTTCTGGTTCTTTCCTCTGTCGAAGAAGCTGTAGGCATTGTTCTGCCTCTGGCTTGGCTGACCGCTTACCTGCCGACGACGGAAGTCGTAGCGCGTGATGTCGGTTGGCGATGTAGATGCCGTGGTGCGGAAGCCTGAGGTGGTGTTGGCGTCCTTCAGAAGCACCACGTCGGCAACGTAAGCACTTCCCTCGGCGCTGATAGCTATCTTCAGGCTGCCACCAGCACTGACGTCTGCACTGCCTTCAAGCTTGTGCCAAGCCCTGTTACTTGTGCTTTCCTGCATATTCTCCAGATGCTCGCAACGTCCGAATGGGTTGATAGACGCGATGCTTCCTAAGCCGTCGCCTGTCAGGGTAATCGTATTTACCACATTATTATCCAGCTTGAGAGATATGTCCGCAACTTCGCCGCGTACTATTGCCTGCACGGTGTAGGTTCCGGCAGCGAGGTTGGTGACGGTTTGATAAATTTCGTTACCTGTGTTCAAGGGAATGGTATAATCATTTTCACCATTCCATGAAGGTTGTACATCATTAGCAGTTATTGTTTCTGTTGAGCCTTCCAACTGCCACGTGGGGTTGAGGAGTCTTGTCAGGTCGCCAGGAGCAGCCTGCCAGTAGTCGGCACCGTTGGGATATGCACCGGCATCGCTGGTGTCCACGGTGGTGATGGCTGCGCCGGTGGTGTTGCGCTTGTAGTTCTCAGATGTGGAGTAGGTGAAGTCGAAGCCGCCACCCACTTCTTCAAAGCTTACATAGTCATGGTTTTTGTCGATAATCTTGAGGAAGCCCGGAGTGGAGATGCGGAAGTTGTCGTCGTCGGCATCGTAAGCGGTATCGCTGAATGTACCCTCGCTAAGCTTTGTGGGGTTATTATCATAGTCGATTACGGTCTCGCCGTTCTCGGTCTTGGTGTTGTAGTGCCATATCTCGTATCTGTACGGAGGCACGCCGCCTTCGATATTTATCTTGGCAGAGTTGATGAACAGTCCTCCATGCGGCTCAAAGCCAATGCTGGAGTGGAAGGTGTACTTATATGTATGAATGTCACCGTAGTTGCCGGAACTATCGAAGCCGCGCACCTTAACATAAATGGAACTGCACTGGTATAGGTTATCGTGTAGCCATCGAACGAAAGGTTGAACTTTGTATCGGTGTACATATTTGTTTCGCTGAGGTCAAAATAAGCATTTGCGCCGAAGCCTATAGCATATTGAGTTGCTTCAGTATGTATGCCGTCAGACCCATCAGTCAAATCCACTGCGATGTATTCACTGACCGAACCCTTGAAGTCTACATTGCCATCTTCGGTTCCCGGCGACAGTGTGGCATCGGGTGTGTGGAACTCCAGTCGGTAGGTCATCGTTGTGGCATTGAACGAGAAGGTGTAACCCAAATAGTTGGGGCTGGCCTCAGGGTTGAGCGACTGGTCAGAGCTTGCGGTTGTCATAGCACCGTGCAGGGCACGACCGTCGAGGCTGTTGCCAAGCGTTATGAGCGGACGTATGGCATGATCCCAGTTGGTGTTTGATGCAGGCAGCACGTCGAGATAGAGTCCACCCCAGCCTGCTTCAGGGCGATCCACGCTAATCTTATATACTATACTGTCACTCTCAGCCACATAAGATGTGCTTCCTACGCCATTCTTGTAGTAGTAAGGAGTCATTGGCTTGGCCTGACTGATGTCTATCGACACCTCGCGGCCTGCTGTCCAGTTACCTGCGAGCTTATAGCCACTGGCATCGCTGGCCCCAGTGGTAGTGTAGTTGTAGAGCACGTGGCCGCGGTCTACATTGAGGTTGAAGGTGTGAGCCTTGGCAGAGCCTTTGCTGAACGACCAAGAACCAGTATTGTAGGGTTCAGAAGAAGTCTTGTAGGCTGTAGCACCGTCGTAGTTGCTGCCGTTCCAGAAATTTATGAAGCTGACATAGGAGTCAAGCTGTCCTGAAATGGGGTGGTCGCCATCGTAGGAGTTGCCGCTGTTAGGCAGATAGCCCGGGGTAAGATCAGTGGTTGGGCGATAGACCACAACGTCGTCGTCGCGGAGGATGTACCACTGTATCTGCGTGTCTGTGCCAATCGCACTCTTACTTTTCCACGTAACGAGGTCGTCGTCCTTGATGGTGAAGGTGTAGTACTTGGTGCTTATAAGTCCGTCGCCAATCACTTGGTGTCCATCCCAATAGCGGTTACGCGA
Organism: uncultured Prevotellaceae bacterium; assembly: GCA_900315565.1. Classification (GTDB taxonomy): domain Bacteria; phylum Bacteroidota; class Bacteroidia; order Bacteroidales; family Bacteroidaceae; genus Prevotella. The sequence continues at coordinate 11,295 of OMZS01000024.1, forward strand.
GGGCACCATCTTGAACGACGGCCACTTCTCGCCGTTGGTAATCTGTGGCGATACCCAGTAGTAGTCGTGCGCGCCGTCACCAGCCACGATGCGAGCCTGCCAGTTTCCTCCTACCTTTTTGGCCTCGAGACGTGCCACCTGTCCGTTGGCAAGAGTCGGGATGGTAGGTGTACAGTCGTCGGGGCCAACTGCCAGAGTTGTCCACGAGTCGCCCACGTTTTCGCTGTTACCATACCATTGATTGCCCAGTTCGAGCTTAAAGCGTGAACTGGCAGTGAAGCCGTCAATGGTGTTCAGATACCATGTATAGACATTGTTCTCGCTGTCGAACTCATTGTAGCGGATACCTATCCAATCTGAATTGTTGTCTCGCTTATAGGCATCGGTGCGCAGGGTGACATTCTCTTCTGTCGGTATTGCAACTTCCCACGTTACTGTAAGTTTTATACCATAATCAGAACTGTTGTAATCGGTAGCAGAAATCGTTACCTTGTAGTTTGTCGTGTTATAGTCGGAGGGTAATTTTATGCTTACATCATGTATGTTATTACCACCTTCTTTCCAACACCATACAGAACTGCCATTTCCAAGATCTGAATATGTTTCCCCACTGTAGGCTTTCATACAAACATCATTGTTGGCTTTAGGCAGTAGGTTGACAGTCTGGTTCGTACAGTCTGCGGTATAGAATGAGTATGCCCACTTGTTGTCACCAGTGCCCTGCATTTCATGGTCACCGTCGTATCCGCCCCAAAAGTGTAGCCACATATTGTCTGCCTTGGCATGATAAGGCATTGCCAGCAGTGTAGCCAGCAACCCAAGATAAGTTAATAGTCTTTTCATTGCTTTTTTAAATTATAGTTTTTGTTTACAGTTTATCGGTGCAAAATTACTAAAAGTACATGAACTTCAAAGGAAAATCAAATAATTGACACAATTTTTATATGCAAACGTTTGCGCAAAATTGAATTTTTTAACTGGTTCTCCGGCTTAAAAAATCTTAGCTTGTGTGGCGTTCGCCACAAGGTTGTGCGGAATCGCTATAGCTGCACTGCGGATATTTTCCGTTGATGATGGTTGGAGGACTTCACAGGTTCCTAAGGCCAACATCATAGCCCAAAGCATAACGATTAGCATTGTTACCCCAGTTCGGGATAAGAAAACCTCTTAAAAAGTTGGTAATCTGAGATATTCTTTGTAACTTTAGGCTTGATATTCAGTCACTTATAAAGTTGAACAAAAGAATAAACTCATGATTACCAATGACAAAATTACAGAAATTTTCTGTGCCGTGGATGAATTTTGTAAAGAATTTGACAAACAGACAGACAAAAAGTCTCTCATTTCCTCAGACGGTAAGCCTCGTCGTTACCGCAAGGCATCGCTCTCCGACAGCGAGATTATGACCATCTTGATAGTGTTTCAGTTTGGTTCGTTCCGCAACTTCAAGCACTACTACCTGTTTTTCATCAAGGAGCATCTAAAGTCCTATTTTCCCAAGGCCGTATCCTACAACCGTTTCGTGGAACTTCAGAGCCGTGTCTTCTTCCTGATGATGTTCTTCCTAAACCTCTCGGCCTTCGGGCGATGCACAGGTATCAGTTTCGTGGACTCAACGATGGTGCCTGTATGCCACAATCTCAGGCGTTATGCAAACAAGGTGTTCAAAGGACTGGCTACGAACGGGAAAGGGACGATGGGATGGTGTCATGGTTTCAAACTACACTTGGTCTGCAACGACAGGGAAGGGATATTGCATTGAAAATACAAAACAACTCATATTGTTTTAGAATATCTTATCCCGAACTGGGGTATTTAACTCTAAAAAAAATGAAACATTACAAACCCCTCGCTTGGATGATGGCGATAGCCATGGCCAGCACAGTGACGACTGCTTGCAGCAGTGACAGTTATGAACCCGAAAAACCTTTCACGACGTGCCCTTCAGAAAAGGTCACATTCTATGCTTGTGGCATCGGTCAGCCGGATACGCGTTCGGCCAATGATGCGCAGAGTGTGCTCTTCACCGAGGATGATATTGAGTGGTTGGATGTTACCACTCGCGAAATCAAGTTCCGCGATATGGACGAACCGCTCTACAAGCGCCTGGAGCCTTTCCACGAGATCAAGTTCTGTCTTGGCGATAATGAGTTATTCGTGGTCAGCAGTTTTGTTGGCGATTGGGACAGCAGGGTGTTCACCAACCTCGTCTTGCATTATGATGTGATTTCCGACCCTGGCCAAGGCCATTATTATCTGCACGACTGCTATCCCCTCCAATTCATCGGCACCGCCGAGGTGAAGGCAAACATCAAGAAGAACGCCGGTCAGTGGGAATTGTTCACTTACTATCTGGAAAGTAAGGGAAAACTGAAATAATATTTGGGAATAAAAAGAATTGTCGTAACTTTGCGCAGGTAAAGAAAACAGGGAGTTAACAGGAATTAGCGGCAGTTAACGAGCCTGGCTCGTGAAGTTAACGGACGCTTGCAGGGAGTTAACGGGAGTTAGCGGCAGTTAACGAGCCTGGCTCGTGAAGTTAACGGACAATAGTTTCCTTAAAGAGGACTAATGTCCGCTAACTTCAGATAACTTCAGATAACTTCCGCTAACTTCCAAATAACTTCAGATAACTTCCAATATGTGTAATTGTATAATTATGAAGAGTTTTAAATCAATGGCGTGGCTACTGCCACAACCTGTGCTGGTTATCGGCACTTACGACAAAGAAGGTAAGCCCAATGCGATGAATGCCGCTTGGGGCGGACAATGGGACATGCACGAGATCATGATCTCGCTTGGCTCTCATCAGACCACCGACAATCTGGCAGCAAATCCAGAGTTTACAGTCAGCTTTGCTACCGCAGCAACGATGGTTGCCGCTGACTATGTGGGCATTGTGAGCGGCAGAAAAACTCCAGACAAGATGCAACGCACGGGCTGGACCATAGAGAAAGCCCCCCATGTGAATGCTCCTGTATTCAAGGAGTTTCCCATGACGCTGGAATGCAGGGTGAAGCAGAAGTTTGACGAGAGTGACACGGGCTATTACCTGGTTGCCGAAATCGTGAACATCCTCTGTGACGAGAAGATCCTGACAGAAGACGGGAAGCCCGATGTAGAAAAGATGGAACTGATTACTTTCGACCCCATTCATCACACTTACATTCAGCTTGGAAAAACCGTAGGCAAAGCTTTCGCCGACGGGAAACAGTTGTAGAAGTTCTCTTTACCATCACCCATCACCTAACACCTAACACCCATCACCTAACACCTAACACCCCCATGCTGCCGGATATGCCATCCCCGGGAGCATGGGGGTGTTAGGTGATGGGTGTTGGGTGATGGGTGTTGGGTGATGGGTGGCTTTCGGCTATTTGTTTCAATTTTTCTTTCGTCGGGTCTGTATTCTCAAAAAAAATGTATAATTTTGCAGCATGATTTATCCGAAGAATTTTGAGAACAAAATAGGATTTGACGAGATTCGCCAGCTTCTGAAAGAGCGCTGCCTGAGTACGCTTGGTAAGGAAAAGGTTGACTCGGTGGCTTTTTCCGACCAAGCTGACGTGGTGAATGAATGGCTTCAGCAGGTGAAAGAATTCAGGCGGCTCACTGAAGAGCACGACGATTTTCCGTTGCAGTATTTTTATGATGTGCGGGCGAGCGTGTCGCGCATCCGCATCGAAAACACTCACCTGGAGGAAAACGAGCTGTTCGACTTGCGTCGTTCGCTGGAAACCATCCACCGCATGGTGGGCTTTCTGAATCGCCACGAGGGCGAGGGCGAACAAGCAAAATACGAGTACCCTGCGCTTCACAGCCTAGCCGAATACGTGGTGACGTTTCCGGAGCTGATAAGGCGCATAGACCAGATTCTCGACAAGTTTGGCCGGGTGAAGGACTCGGCTTCAGCGGCCTTGGGCAACATCCGCCGCGAGTTGGCCAAAACAGAAGGCAGCATTTCTCGCACCTTATATACTATTCTACGCTCGGCCCAAAACGAGGGACTGGTGGAAAAAGATGTCACACCTACCCTGCGCGACGGCCGACTGGTGATACCCGTAGCACCCGCACTGAAACGACGCATCAAAGGCATTGTTCACGACGAGAGTGCCTCGGGTAAAACTGTGTTTATAGAGCCCTCGGAGGTGGTGGAAGCCAACAACCGCATCCGCGAGCTGGAGGCCGAGGAGCGCCGCGAGATTATTCGCATCCTGACCGAGTTTGCCAACGAGCTGCGTCCCCACGTGCGCGACATTCTGGAGAGTTACCAGTTTCTGGCTCAAATAGACCTTATACGCGCCAAGGCCGAACTGGCCAAGTATTTCAATGCCTACGAGCCTCTCGTGGAGCAGCGCCCCCTGATTGACTGGATACGGGCCATCCACCCGCTGCTGCAACTGTCGCTCAGCCGCCAGCAGAAATCGGTGGTACCTCTCGAAATCAGACTTGAGAACGTCAACGATAACCCTAACGATAACGAGAACGTTAACGATAACGACAACCCTAACTCGAAACTCCTAACTCCTAACTCGAAACTCCTAACTCGAAAAGATAATATCGGGCGGCTGCTGATTATTTCGGGTCCCAATGCGGGTGGAAAGTCGGTGTGCCTGAAAACCGTGGGACTGCTTCAATACATGTTGCAGTGCGGATTGTCTATCCCCATTGGCGAACGCTCGAAGACGGGCATCTTCGACAACATCATGATTGATATAGGAGACGAACAAAGCATCGAAAACGACCTATCGACCTACTCTAGTCATCTGCTGAACATGAAGAACATGATGCGCCACTGCAACAGCCGCACATTGTTGCTCATCGACGAGTTTGGCGGCGGCACCGAGCCCACCATTGGTGGTGCCATTGCCGAAAGTGTGCTAAAACAGTTCTGCAAGCGAAAAACTTTCGGTGTAATCACAACCCACTACCAGAATCTAAAGCACTTTGCCGACAGTCACGAGGGAGTGGTGAACGGAGCCATGCTCTACGACCGACACGAGATGCGCGCGCTCTTCCAGTTGCAGATGGGACAGCCCGGCTCATCGTTCGCCATCGAGATTGCCCGCAAAACAGGTATTCCCGAAGAGGTGATTCACGACGCAAGCAACATTGTTGGCTCCGACTATATTCAGAGCGACAAATACCTGCAAGACATTGTGCGCGACAAACGCTACTGGGAAAACAAACGCGACACCATTCACCAGCGTGAGAAAGAACTGGAACGCACCATCGCCCGCTATGAGGACGAAATAAGAACCCTTGAGCAACAGCGAAAGGATATCCTGGCCAAAGCTAAGCAGGAGGCCGAGGATTTGCTGAAAGAGAGCAACAGAACCATTGAAAACACCATCCGCCAAATCAAAGAGAGCCAGGCAGAGAAAGAGGAGACGCGCAAAATTCGCCAAGAACTGAAAGCTTTCGAGAACGACCTTGCGAACAGAGAACAGCGGGGTGTGATGAGCAACGAGGACTTTGCCCGCAAACTGAAACAAATGGAAGAACGCAAGGCACGCAAAGACAAACGCCGACGCGAAAAAGAGCAGCACGACAAAGAGGCTGCCGAAAAACTCAAGGCCGCTGCACTTAACGAAAACAAAGCACCCACATTCAAGGCGGGCGACACGGTACGCATGAAAGGACTGACCAGCGTGGGCACCATTGAGCAGACCGACGGCCGCACGGCAACTGTCATTTTCGGCGGCATGCGCTCCAAAATCCAGACTGAACGGCTCGAAGCCGCAGAGGCTCCCAAGCGCGAAGAGAAACCCGAGGGAGCCATCAGCCGTCAGACACGTGAGGCTATTGACAACCGCAGATACAACTACCGCCAGGACCTCGACGTGCGAGGCATGCGAGGCGACGAGGCCATCAATGCCGTCATGCACTTCATCGACGACACCATTCTCGTAGGCATTTCGCATGTGCGCATCCTTCACGGCAAGGGCAACGGCATTCTGCGCCAACTCATCCGCCAGTATCTTGCTACTGTGCCCAACGTCACCCACTTCCAAGACGAGCACGTGCAGTTTGGAGGCGCAGGTATCACAGTTGTTGACTTGGATTAAGAGAAACCGGTAACAAGAAAAAGGAAAAACTTAAAAAGAATCCATATTATGAACACAAAAACAACCATCCACCGCTTGGCATTAGCTGGCACCTGCGCCCTGACGTTGAACGCCTGTTCACAACAGGCCACAACAAACAGCGAACCCACACGATTGACCACCGTAGGCAATCCCTACATGCCCCTGTGGGAGCATATCCCCGACGGCGAGCCCTACGTATTTGAAGACCCCGACCAGCCGGGCAAGTACCGCGTCTATGTTTATGGCTCACACGACGACCTTATCACCGAATACTGCGGCCGCGACCAAGTAGTGTGGTCAGCATCGGTTGACAGTCTGAACAACTGGCGCTACGACGGCATCATCCTCGTAGTGAACAAGAACCGCAACGGCGAACCCTTCGACTCGGCTGGTACCGCTGATGTGCTCTATGCGCCCGACGTGACGCTGGTAACTGACAAGAACGGCAAGAAAACATACTATCTCTTCCCCAACGACCAGACGGGAATGCGCAACGGACTCATTGCCAAGAGCGACCGCCCAGACGGTCCCTTCGAAGTGTGCAACTGGAGTGCAGAGAATCCTAACGGCGTGGACGGTGTGCTGCAGTTCGACCCCGCAGTCTTCGTCGATGACGATGGCCGGGTTTATGGCTATTGGGGCTTCGAGCGTAGCTATGCTGCCGAGTTCGACCCAACGACGATGGCTACCGTCAAGCCCGGCACTAAGATTGTGGAAGACATGATCAGCGGCCGCAATCAGCCCGGACGGTTTAAGTTCTTCGAGGCCTCCAGCATCCGTAAGATCAAGGACAAGTACGTGTTTATCTACAGCCGCTTCACCGAGGAAGGTGAATTTGGCCTGCCTTCCAGCAATTACACCCTGGCCTACTGCTACAGCGACTCGCCTTTAGGCCCTTGGACCTACGGTGGCACCATCATCGACGGCCGTGCCCGTGAAAAGGACGAACAAGGCAAAGTTATTGCCTCCGCTACGCCCGACGGCAACACCCACGGCAGCATCTGCGAGATCAACGGCCAGTGGTACGTGTTCTATCACCGTCAGACAGGAACCGACGAATATGCCCGCCAGGCCATGGTAGCTCCCATCAGCGTAAATGTAGTAGAAAGCAAGGGCGGCAAAGTGGAAATATCAGAGGGTGAGTATAACAGCCAAGGCTTTGCTCTGAACGGCCTTAACCCCTTCGAGCGTCACTCTGCAGGTCTGGCCTGCTGGCATACAGGGCCGAAGCCCTCTATCCACGAGTGGCCTAACAACAAGTTCTTCGGTTCGTATATAGAGGCCAGCTACGGCGGCACACCCGACATGACCAAAGAGCAGGCCCTCGCGTCCACCGATAAGTTCAGTGCTCCTTACGACATCCGTTATAACACCAACCGCATGGTAAACAATACCGACGGCAGCATCGTAGGCTACAAGTACTTCAATTTCGATGCAGAGCGCTTGGCCACGAAGGACAATCTGATGCTCGTCTTGCGCCTTATTCCCGAGGGCATTGACGGCTCCATCGAGGTCATGATGGATCGTCCTTGGGAGTCGCAGGGCGGTAAGAAGATTGGTGAGTTTGCGCTGAAGGCAGACATGCCGAAGACCGTCATGGACGCGGCTATTGGAATCTCAAAAGAAGCCCAAGAGAAGAATCTCGCAGGCAAACATGCTATCTTCTTTCTCTTTAAGTCCGACACCAAAGAGAAGTCGCTCTGTACTCTCGAAGACTTGGTTTTCACGTTTGCTCCAGCAGAATAAAATGCGAAAGGTTTGGACAAAGTCCAAACCTGCTTATAAATCAAAGAAAGGAGGATTGCGCAAGCAATTCTCCTTTTTCATTTGAACCAAAAAAGAGGATTGCTTGCGCTATCCTCCTTTCCATTTGAACCAAAAAAGAGGATTGCTTGCGCGATCCTCTATCCTTTTCGAGCCTCTTGTCGGATTCGAACCAACGACCCCGAGATTACAAATCACGTGCTCTGGCCAACTGAGCTAAAGAGGCGGGTGGGCAAGCTACCCGTATCGCGTTCCCGTCCTGGAGGATTCGAAGGGAGCTGGCCGTACGGGACTTGCCCGTGTCAATGATTTTTCGCTGTGTAAACAGTATTTCCGGATACGCTTTTCCGAAATCGGGTGCAAAGGTACTAAAAAGATGAAATATAAAAGATGAAACAAGTAGAATTTTTCTGTTTTTAACATTTTTAGGCTACCATGGTGCAAATTATTCGGTCTTTCATCATTTATGTTTAATCTTTTTCGTACCTTTGCAGCATTCATCATTTCTCCCTTGCAATGACAGTAACAGAATATAGTCAGCTCCGCGCTTTTGCACGCTACGACGGTGCCTTTCTGGGCATCTTGTGGATAGTGAGTTTTGTGTGTTCGGTGCTGGGTGCTCATGTGCCGTTCATGGGTACACTGGGGCTGACGTTTGCGTTGCTGACCCCATTTTTCATCATACGTCGCATACGCTCTTTCCGCGACCGTATTCGCCAGGGAGAACTCTCGTTTTGGAATGGCTACATTTACTCCACCTCTATGTTTTTCTATGCTGCCTTGCTGTTGGCCTTGGCTCAGTTTGTGTTTTTCGCCTATTTGGACAAGAGCAACTTTCTGACCACCATGCTCGACCAAGTAGAGCAGATGCTCATTGCGGGCCAATACCCCAAAGCCGAGGTAAAAGCCACGGTGGCCACCATGCGCGCGATGCGCCCCATCGACTGGGCCCTTTATTTTCTTTCTATGAACATACTAACGGGCTTCGCTGTGAGCATCGTCATAGCATGGATATCAAAAGGTAAAGCAGCCAACAAACAGCAGTAAGAAACATAACCATTTCTGAAATCGTAAACTATGGATATATCAGTAGTAATACCTTTATACAACGAAGACGAGTCGCTGACCGAACTCTATGAATGGATAGCACGTGTAATGGACGAAAACCACTTCAGCTACGAAGTGATATTTGTCAACGACGGTTCTACCGACCGCTCGTGGGAAGTGATTAGCGAACTGAGCCGCAACTCCCAAAACGTGCGCGGCATCAAGTTCCGCCGCAACTATGGCAAGAGTCCGGCGCTCTACTGCGGTTTCAAAGAGGCGCAGGGCGACGTGGTGATTACCATGGATGCTGACTTGCAAGACTCGCCCGAAGAGATTCCCGCCCTCTATAACATGATTACCAAGGACGGCTACGACCTGGTTTCTGGCTACAAACAGAAGCGCTACGACCCCATTTCGAAAACCATTCCCACGAAACTGTTCAATGCCACTGCCCGGAAAATCAGCGGCATTAAAAACCTGCACGACTTCAACTGTGGACTGAAGGCATATCGTCGCGACGTGGTGAAAAACATCGAGGTGTATGGCGAAATGCACCGTTATATTCCCTATCTGGCCAAAAACGCTGGTTTCGACAAGATTGGCGAAAAGGTGGTTCACCATCAGGCCCGCAAATACGGTTCTTCTAAATTCATGGGGCTCAACCGCTTTGTCAACGGCTATCTCGACCTGCTCACCCTGTGGTTTCTCAGCACCTTCGGCAAAAAGCCCATGCATGTGTTCGGCTTTCTCGGCAGCATCATGTTTTTCATCGGCTTCCTGGCCGTTGTCATTCTGGGTGCCGACAAGCTCTACTGCCTGGCCAACGGCATTCCGCAGCGACTCATCACCAGCTCACCCTGGTTCTACATTTCGCTCACCACCATGCTCATCGGAACACAGCTGTTTCTGGCCGGTTTTCTGGGCGACCTCATCAGCCGCTCGTCTTCCAACCGCAACGACTATCAGATTGAGGAAACCATTTGAGGAGTTAGGAGTTGAGAGTTAGGAGTTAGGAGTTAGGAGTTTAACGAATTAAATTATTATTTGAGAAACTAAAATGAAACGGACAGCGTTTTTCTTTGTCCTCTTTTCGCTGATTCTGCTGATGGCGGCCTGCTCGTCAATCGACTGCCCGCTAAACGACATGGTTCTAATGAGATGCGGATTCTTCAGCCATCGCGGCGACTCTGTGTCCATTGCCGACACCATCACCATCAGCATCAAGCCCACCACAGCAGAACTTGACCCTGTCGTGGTGAACAAACTTACACAGAAACACTGGTTTACGTTGCCTTTGAGCTACAAGGAGCGCGAAGACGAATACTACCTGCACATCTGGGGTGAGGACTACGATTTGTATGACACTATCAGGGTCACCAAGGAGAGTGCCCCTCACTTTGAGTCGCCCGACTGCAGCCCCAGATTTTTCCATACCATTACCAATGTGTGGGTTACCCACAATGCCATCGACTCGATTGGCTTGAACCAAAAGACTGTAGATTATGACAACACGCAAACACATCTTAAAATATATCTGCATTCTAGCTATTAGTCTGCTGCTGCCCACTTTGGCCACCGCACAGAACAAGAAGGTCACAGAGGTTGAGGAAACCGACTCTACGGCTTTCTTCAACGGTTTTGCCGTTTCGGGCGACCTCGTCGGACTGCTGCAACTCGGCGTGGGCGACTACGGCCAATTCGAGGCTGCCCTGCGCATCAATCTCAAAGACCGGTGGTTTCCCATTTTTGAGCTGGGCTACGGCAAGGGCAAGCACAACGACGAGGTGACACTCATCAACTGCGAGGCCAAAGCACCCTACGGACGCATTGGTTGCGACTTCAACTTGCTGAAAAACAAGCACGACATCTACCGTTTCTACATTGGTGCGCGCTACGCTTACACCAATTTCAAATCTACCTTCACCCACCCCGGTGTTCCCGACCCCAAATGGGGCGGCGACGCAAAATGGGAGATTCGCGACGTGGCCAGCTACTACCATTGGGCAGAATTCGTCATCGGTGTCGATGCGTCGGTCATGGGTCCCATCCATCTGGGGTGGAGTGTGCGCTACAAAAAGCGCCTTGCCTACGATGTAGGCGACAACGGCAATGCGTGGTATGTGCCAGGCTTCGGCCTGTCGGGCAGCACCCGGCTGGGCGGCACTTTCAATGTGATTATCGACATTTAATCCGCAGCGCTCACTTCACCTACTACCCTACTTCTCACCCCCATTTCTTTATTCCTATTCCCCCTTCCCCACTCCATGAAAAAGAAAAACCTTCTGCAACTGGCATTTCTTGCCTTTCTGGTGATAGGCACCGTGCTCATCATCCGCCAGCAGCGCGCCATGCCCTACCAGCACAACAAAGGACTCGTTTTCGGCACGGCCTATAGCATTACTTACCAGTGTGAAAACGACCTGCAAAAAGAAATAGACGAAGAACTGAAAAAGGTGGATGCCGAGTTCTCCATGTTCAACAAGCAATCTACCATCGCACGCATCAACCGCGGCGAAAATCCCGAACTAAGTCCCATGTTCATCGAGGTGTTCCAATTGGCCAAGAGCATTTCTGAGGCCACCGACGGAGCTTTCGACATCACGGTGGCTCCGCTGGTCAACGCCTGGGGGTTTGGGTTCAAGCATGAGCAGATGCCAACCGCTCATGCCGTTGACAGTCTGAAACGTTTTATTGGCTATCAGAAACTGGAACTGCAAAAAACCAACGGGAAATACTATCTCAAGAAACAACTGCCCGGCATGATGCTCGATTTCAGCGCCATTGCCAAAGGCTACGGCACCGATGCAGTGGCCCGCGTGCTGAGCCGCCACGACGTGAAGAACTACATGGTGGAGATTGGCGGCGAAATAGTCACCCGTGGCATCAATCCCAACCGACTGCCCTGGCGCATCGGTGTGACCAAGCCCACCGACGACTCGCTCAACACCAGCGGCGAACTGCAAACGGTGCTCAACGTCACCGACCGCGCCATGGCCACCAGCGGCAACTACCGCCGTTTCTACTATAAGGGCGGCAAGAAGTACGCCCACACCATCGACCCCAAAACCGGCTACCCCGTGCAACACAACATTCTCTCGGCCACCGTGCTGACCGACCGCTGCGCCAAGGCCGATGCCTATGCCACCGCCTTCATGGTGATGGGACTCGAAGGAGCCAAAAAGATTCTCGCTGACCATTCCGACCTGATGGTCTATCTCATCTACGCCGACGAAAAAGGCAACAATGCCGTGTGGTATTCACCCTCGATGGCCAAGAAAATAGCAGAATAAACCGAGAACCATAACCGTAAAAGGCAACCGAACAAACCGCCAGTCAAGACAATGCTTTACGACAGTCTGCTCGAGCTTCCACTCTTCCAGGGCATGAGCCGCAACGACCTGGACGAAGTGGTCAGCAAAACCAAATTTGGTTTTGTGAAATACGCCACAGGCAAACACGTGGTGCGCGAGGATGAGCCATGCACCCATCTGTACTTCCTGATGAGCGGAACGCTCACGGCCACAGCCCATGCCGACGACCACAGCTATAGCCTCGACGAGGAATTGCGCGCACCCGACCTGCTGCAACCCGAGCACATCTTCGGACTGCACCAGCGGTTTACCCACACTTTCACCACTGCAACGCCATGCAGCCTCATGCGCATCGACAAAGCCGAGGTGCTGCGACTGGCGCAATCCTACGAGATTTTCCGACTGAATCTGCTCAACATCGTTTGCACGCAAAGCCAAAAACTCATGCGGCATCCCTGGCGCCCACAGCCGCCCACCATCCGCCAGAAAGTGACGGCGTTTGTTGAAACCCACAGTTTGCGCCCCACAGGCAGGAAAAAACTCCACATCAAAATGGAAACGCTGGCCCGACTCATCGGCGAGAGCCGCCTCAACCTCTCGCGCGAACTGAACGCCATGCACAGCGAGAACCTCATCGTCCTCTCCCGTAGCACCATCAGCTTTCCCGCTCTCGAACGCCTGAGAGGATGACATTGCACACAACAATACAGAATTATCTCACGACATTGTGAAAATAACTCACGACATTGTGAAAATAACTCACGACGTTACGAAATTATCTCACGACGTTACGCTGAAATTTACTAGAGAATTTTTGCGTATTGTCGTGAGATATTTTTTCAACTCGCTACTTTGCTGGCATAACTCACGACATGACGCTGAATTATTCTAGCCTGGATTATTCACTGCGCTGAATTCGGCTCTTCATGGTAAATGGTATTTTTAAGTAAAACAGGGAAAAACAGGAAAAACAGGAAAGAACCTTTTGTTTTTCTCTGTTTTTGTTTGTTTTTCTCTGTTTTTTATTGAAACTATTCATAAAACAGGTTGTTAAATATACTATGAATAATGTAAGCTAGAGAATTTTTGCGTATTGTCGTGAGTTATTTTCTCAACTTGCTACTTTGCTGGCATAACTCACGACATTACGCTGAAATTCTCTAGAAAATTTTGAAGCGTTGCCGTGAGTTATTTTTTTGTTGCCGCGGAAAAGAAACCTCATGCACGGTGCGAAACACCTTGTCGTGCGGAAAAGAGACAAAAGATAAGGATATAAAAAAAGTAAAAATGACCGAAAATTAAAGATAATTCGTTATTTTTGCATATTGTTTGAGAGAAAACATACTTATTATAAAAATACTAACCCAAGCGATTGACATGAAAAAGACAAAAAGAAGATTTGCTGAGCATGGATTCAAAATGGTGTTGCTACTGCTTACCTGCTGCATGGCGCTGACGACCATGGCTCGCGAACGTTCTTGTTTCGACAAGGGCTGGCAGTTTATGCTCGACGATAAACGCACGTGGGACGAACTGAAGAATGCCGACGGATGGCGCACACTCGACTTGCCGCACGACTGGGCCATCGAGGGCGACTTCCACGTGGGCAATCCCAGCGGAGCCGGCGGTGGCGCATTGCCCGGCGGCATTGGCTGGTATCAGAAATCGTTTCGCATCGACGACCTGTCGGCACGCTATTTCGTGGAGTTCGACGGCGTGTATATGAACAGTACGGTTTGGCTCAACGGCCACGAGCTGGGTCACCGCCCTTACGGCTACAGCTCTTTTGAATACGAACTGACACCTTATTTAAATAAGGGCACCAACACGCTGGTGGTGAAAGTAGATAACAGCGACCAGCCCAACTCACGCTGGTACAGCGGCTGCGGCATCTATCGCCACGTGTGGCTCACCAAAACCGGCTCTGTGCGCGTGGCTCACTGGGGCACACGCGTAAAGACCCTGAAAACGCGCGACTGGTGGTGCGTGGATGTTTACGTTACGCTCGACCAAGGGGATGACAAATTGCAGATAGTCAACACGCTGCTCGACGCCGAAGGCAAGGTCGTAGAGAAAGTGTCGCGGGGCATATGGTCCACCATGAGGGTCTATAATCCGCACCTGTGGTCGGTTGAAGATCCCTACGTCTATACGGTGCGCACAGAAATAATGAAAGGCAACAAGGTAATCGACACCTACGAAACCACCACGGGCTTCCGCGATTTCCGCTTCGACCCCGAAACAGGCTTCTGGCTCAACGACAAGAACTTTAAGCTGAACGGCGTTTGCGAGCATCACGACCTGGGCTGCCTCGGTGCGGCTTTCAACGAGGATGCCATGCACCGCAAACTCACCAAGCTGAAGGCCATGGGCGTGAACAGCATTCGATGCTCGCACAATCCGCCCGCACCACAACTGCTCGAAATGTGCGACACCATGGGGCTCATCGTCATGGACGAGAGCTTCGACATGTGGCGCCGCAAGAAAACACAGAACGACTACGCCCGCTTCTTCGACGAGTGGCACGAGCGCGACCTGGAAGACCTTGTGCTGCGCGACCGCAACCATCCCTGCGTGCTGATGTGGTCGATAGGCAACGAGGTGCTCGAACAGTGGTCGAGTGCCGAGGCCGACACGCTCACGCTGGAGCAGGCCAACCTCATTCTGAACGCCGGCCACGACGCTTCGACACTGGCCAAGGAGGGCGAGCTGAGCGTCAACTCGCTGCTCACCCAGCATCTGGCCAAGATTGTGAAGCGGCTCGACGACACGCGCCCCATCACCGCCGGATGTAACGAGCCCGCCCCCAACAACCACCTGTTCAAGAGCGGCGCCATCGACATCATTGGTTTCAATTACCATCACGAGTGGATAAAAGATGTGCCCAAGAATTTCCCCGGTAAGCCCTTCATCATGAGCGAAAGCGTCAGTGCCTTGCAGACGCGCGGCTACTACATGATGCCCAGCGACACGGTCTTCAAAGCGCCCAAGGAGTGGTGGCTCCCCTACACCGACCCCAGCTTTATGTGCTCAGCCTACGACAATATGCATGCCTCGTGGAGCAGCACGCACGAGGAGACGTGGAATGTGGTGAAGCACACGCCCTTTGTGGGTGGACAGTACATCTGGACGGGCTTCGACTACATCGGCGAGCCCACGCCCTACGGTTTCCCCGCCCGCAGCTCGTATTTCGGCATCATCGACCTGGCCGGATTCCCCAAGGACACTTACTATATGTATCAGAGCGAGTGGACACAGCAGCCCGTGCTGCATCTTTTCCCGCACTGGAACTGGCTTCCCGGCCAAACCATCGACATGTGGTGTTACTACAACGATGCCGACGAGGTGGAGCTCTTCATTAACGGCCGTAGTCAGGGCATCCGCCGCAAGCAGGCCGGACCGCTGCATGTTAGCGATCAAATACCCAACACCCAACACCCATCACCCATCAACCAAACCGAATACCACGTTATGTGGCGCGTCGAGTTTGAGCCGGGCGAGGTGAAAGTGGTGGCCCGCAAGGACGGAAAGCCCGTGCGCGAACAAACCCTCCGTACGGCCGGTGCCGCCGAGCGCATCGGGCTGAGCATTGACTACCAAGGCAACGATCTGACCTTCGTTGCCGTGGATGTGCTCGACGCCAAAGGAACGCTCTGTCCGCTGGCCGATAATCAGATTTTCTTCGATACCGACGGGCTGGAAATCGTCGGTGTTGACAATGGCTGCCAAACGTCCATGGAGCGTTTCAAGGACAACAAGCGCCGCGCTTTCATGGGCAAGTGCCTCGTCGTGGTGCGCGGCAAGGGCAAGCTCACCGCCCGCGGCGTGGGCCTCAATTCTTCAGAAATCATCATCAAATAAAAATAGCATGAAAAGAATCATCACCTTTCTTTGTCTTGTAGGATGTGGCATTGCCACATCCCACGCCCAACTCCAAACCAACGGCGGTTTTCAGTATCTGCAGGCGCAGCCCAAAGACATGACTGCCGATTTCAACGACCTCGCCAATACCTATTTCCTGGCCGACAGCCTCGTGTCGTTCGACACCGCCAAGGGCGAGGGTCTGCTCAACTGGAAACGCTACCGGCTGACCCCTCGTCAGGCGTTCAACCTCAACGGTTATTGGCCCGTGCGCATGCAGATGCTCGATTTTCCCGACGCTGCCTACGACAACGACCCCAACCTGAAAATCAAAGTCACGCCCATCGACGAGCGCACGCTGCGCGTCACCCTGCTTACCTCGCCCATTGAGCCGCAGAATGCTGACAAGGACGACCCCATGTTTGCACCCTCGTTCGTCAACCGTTCTGCCTCGGCCCCCACGGGCTGGAACGCTGCCAACCGCAATGGGAACATTGTCTATAGCAGTGCCAACGGAACACTGGAGATACAGAAATACCCCTGGCGCATCGTGCTGAAAGACGCCAAGGGTAAGATTCTCACCCAGACGCGCGCCCTTCTCGACAACGACTCCACGCAGGTGAAACTGCTGCCCTTCAACTTCATCAAGCGCGGCAGCGACAACTCCCGCTCGGTCAATCCCGTGTTCCTGTTGTCGCCGGGCGAGCGCATCTACGGTTGCGGCGAGAGTTTCACCTCGCTCAACAAGGTGGGCCAGAAGGTGAACATCTTCGTCACCGACCCGCAGGGCCCCGAAACCGACGGCATGTATAAGCCTGTGCCCTTCTTTTTCTCCAACCGTGGCTACGGCATCTTCATGCACACCTCGGCTCCTGTCACTGCCGACTTCGGAGCCTCCTACATCGGTGCCGACCGTCTGTTCATGGCCGACGAAACCATGGACTTCTTCATCTTCTTCGGCGAACCGAAGGACATTCTCAATGCCTATACCGACGTGACCGGCAAGAGCCCCATGCTGCCTCTCTGGAGTTTTGGCACGTGGATGAGCCGCATCACCTATTTCTCGCAAAAGGAAGGCTTGGAAATTGCCAGCCAGCTGCGCAAGCACAACATTCCCTCCGACGTCATCCACTTCGACACGGGCTGGTTTGGCGTTGACTGGCAGTGCGACTACCAGTTTGCCAAGGACCGCTTCCCCAATCCCGTGGGCATGCTGAAACAGTTGTCGAAAGACGGATTCCATACCTGCCTGTGGCAGTTGCCCTACTTCACGCCCAAGAACCGGTTCTTCAACGAGATTGTGGCCAACGGGCTTCATGTGCGCAACGCTGCCGGTGGCATGCCCGTAGAGGATGCCATTCTCGACTTCTCTAACCCGCAGACCGTCAGCTGGTATCAGAGCAAAATTGAGGGACTCATGCGCCAGGGTGTCTCCACCATCAAGTGCGACTTTGGCGAGGCGGCTCCGCTGCTCAACGGCATCTATCACAGCGGCCGCGGCGGTCTCTACGAGCACAACCTCTACCCCCTGCGTTACAACAAAGCCCTGTGGGAAGTGGTTGAGCGCAATCATCCCGGCGAGGGCATCATCTGGGCCCGCTCGGCATGGGCCGGCTCTCAGCGCTACGCCCTCCACTGGGGCGGCGACGCAGCCACCAACAACATCGGCATGCTGGGCGACCTGCGCGGTGGCCTTTCGTTCGGCCTCAGCGGATTCTCGTTCTGGAGCCACGACATGGGCGGCTTTGTCACCGCCTCGCCCGAGGACATCTACCGCCGTTGGCTGCCCTTCGGCTTCCTTTCGTCGCACACCCGTGCCCACGGTGCACCGCCCACCGAGCCGTGGCTCATCAGCGAGTCGTTTACCGATGCATTCCGTCAGGCTGCCGAAATGAAATACCGCCTCATGCCCTACGTCTATGCACAAGCCAAGGACTGCTCCGAGCGTGGTCTGCCCATGGTGCGCGCCTTGTTTGTGGAGTTCCCCGACGACCCCGGCGCATGGCTCGTGGAAGACGAATATCTGTTCGGTTCGCAAATTCTGGTGGCACCCCTGATGGAGAGTGGCACCGAGCGCACCGTCTATCTGCCCCGTGGCAAATGGATTGACTATCAGAGTGGTGCCGTCTATGACGGCGGTTACCAAACCCTGAAGGTGGGCGAAATCCCTGCCATCATCCTTGTGCGCGACGGAAGCCTCATTCCCCATGCGCCCCTCGCACAGCGCACCGACCAGATTGACTGGAACGCCATAGAACTGCGCCCCTATCGCGCTGCTGCCACCAAATGCACCGGCCTGCTCTTCAAACCCGGCGACACGAAGCTGCAACAGATAGAGCAATAAGATATTTGAGAAACAGATAACGAACTTAACGGATAATAAAGATTAGGAACAAAAACAGAACAAATGGAATCATTATGCCATGAAGAATATTAATGAAAACTATTCTTTGGTGTAATGATTCCATTCGTTCTGTTTTCCGTTTCTACTATATAGGCTGGTTATTGTTTCTTTTCACGCTGATTACTGTTTAAACAGATACTGTGCGAACTCGTGGAGGGATTTGCGCCAGACCTGCCACTCATGGTCGCCGGGGTAAGAGTTGAAACGCACATCAACGCCTCCGTCGCGCATTTTCTTCACGATGTTGCGGGTATATTCGATGCGCGGGTCCTGCTCACCGCAAGTCATGAAGAACACGTCGAACTGTTGGTTGAACGTCTTGGTGTCTGTCAGAATGCCCGGCACTTCGGTCTCAAGATCGAAACGAGATGCACCCTGAATTCCGCCGAACATGCCAGTGGAGAACACTCCCACGTTGGCAAACACATCAGGGTCGCGCAGGCCAATGTAAAACGACTGACCGCCGCCCATCGACAGTCCGCACATGGCACGGTTTTTGCGGTCTTTTTTCACACGGTAGTTTTTCTCTACGAACGGTATGACATTGTCAATCAGCTCGCTGCGAAAAGCCTGCATACCCTGCCAGCTATAACCGCCGCCGAAACCGCCGTTGCGCGAACGCACGTTGCTATTGGCACTCACCACTATCATCGGAACGGCCTTGCCCGCAGCAATCAGATTGTCCATGATCTGGGCCGTACGGCCCTGTTCCATCCATCCACGATGGTCCTCACCGCCGCCGTGCTGGATATAAACTACCGGATAGGCTTGATTGCCTTCGTTGTAGCCAGCAGGCGTATAAATCATTAGCGGACGCCACGATTCATCCACGTTGGAGAAATAATAAACCGTGCGCACCTCGCCACGAGGCACATTCTGCACTTCAAAATCGTCCATGCCCGTTTCCTGAATCTCAATGGCACTCGACCAACGGCTGCATCCGTAGAACGACTGGCTGGCAGGGTCGGCCACCGATACGCCATCCACTATCAGGAAATAGTAATGGAACCCTGGCACCTGCGGTTTGGTGGTCACGAACCAAAGGCCGGAGTCGGATTTCTGCATGTCGTACTTGGTGCCACACAGGTCTATCTGCACCTTTTGCGCCTGCGGAGCATTGACGCGGAACATGACGCTGCCATCGGCCAGCACGCGCGGATAGCCGTTGCGGTTGATGTTGGTTACTGGTGAGTAGGAGCCGTCGGGGAAAGCTTCCTTTTGGAATCCTTGGGCTGTTGCCTGCATGCAACCAACAACCATCAGCATGGCGGCGAGTAAAACTGAGCTTACCGAACGAAACAATTTGGAATTTCTCATAATTATCCTTGTTTATGTTTATAATAAATTTGGTTAGGTTCTTGGTCTTTTGCTGCAAAAATAAGCTTTTTCTCGCAAATTGTCGCATGATTTGAAAAGATACTCACGCCCGGTAAAGGGAAATCAGAAAAAAAGGCCTATTTCATTTCCTATTTTGTTCGCTTTTTGCCCACTTAATCGTACCTTTGGTTGCACCGAAGGTACTCACGCTCGAAAAAACAAAAAAGTATTTTGTTTTTTGCTCGCTTAATCGTACCTTTGCACCCGAATTTTTAAATGACAGTATGTTTTTGAGACTCAGAATCATTCTTTTTGCGCTATTAGCATCGCTCAGCAGTGTGGCACAGACCAACGCCAACGAACGGCAGGCGCGCCAGATGTTCAATCAAGTGTACGACATGGTGTTTGGCCCCCAGGGGTCTTCGCTTCGGTACTCTGTGAACATCATCGGCATTTACAAGACCAACGGCACCATTTGGTACAAGGAGAAAAAGAGCAGGTTTATTGACGAGAAATACTATGCCATCAGCGATGGCATGACTTACTGGCGCGTTGAACAAAAGAAAAAGACCGTCAGCGTGTATAGCATGAACGACGACTCGCGCGACAAGTACTCCACGAAGTTTAAGTTCGTTCCCGACAACTACAACTACAGCATCACCCGCGACGACACTCACTACTGGCTGACGCTGAAGGCCAAAAAAGGCGTGAAAGGCATCAAGGAGGCGCGCGTGCAACTGGACTCGCGCACCCGCTATCCGCAAAGCATCCGCATCAAAGTGGGTATTTTCCACACAACCATCAAAATCAGTGATTTCAAGAGCGGCGGCATTTCCGACAAGCTGTTTGTGTTCGACAAACAGAAATACGTTGGCTACAAGTTTGTAGATAAGAGAAAGTAAAAACTCACTCTGCGTCCATGTCCTTGTCGAGCTGACCGCTCCAGAGATACTCGCGCGTTTCCTTGACAATGACCCCGCTCAGCAACAGCAGCGACAACAAGTTGGGAATGGCCATCAGGGCATTCATGCAGTCGGCAATGTTCCACACGATGCCCAGATTCATGATGCTTCCGATGAACAGCGCAATGATATAAAGCACTCTGTAAGAGTTCACCGTGCCTTTTACGCGGGCAGCCTTCGTTTTCGAAGTGCTGTCCGTGTTGTTTGTGGTATCTTGCTTGCCTCTTGCCAGATATTCCACGGCGCGTTCGCCATAGTAACTCCAGCCCAGAATAGTGCTGAACGCGAAAGTGAGCAGGCCGACGGTGAGCAGAGGCGCGCCGATGTAAGGAATCTTGCTGAAAGCCGCCTTGGTGAGCACGGCACCGTTGCTATAGTCGATGTCGGGATAGACGAGAATACTGCTGACAATGACAATGCCCGTAAGAGCGCAGATGATGACGGTGTCCCAGAAAGTGCCCGAGGCCGAAACCAAGGCCTGGCGCACAGGATTGCGCGTCTGAGCGGCGGCGGCCACGATGGGTGCCGAACCCATACCCGACTCGTTGGAGAAAAGTCCGCGGGCGATGCCGTAGCGGGCAGCCATCATCACCGTGGTACCCACAAATCCGCCTCCTGCAGCCGCAGGCGAGAAGGCTGACTCACAGATAAGCTTGATGGCTGGCCACACGTAACTGCCATTGATGATGAGAATAGCGATGCAGCCAAGCACATAGAAGATGGCCATGAAAGGCACCAGCATGGTACACACGCGGGCAATGCTCTTCACGCCGCCAATGATGACGGC
Source organism: uncultured Prevotellaceae bacterium (assembly GCA_900315565.1). Classification (GTDB taxonomy): domain Bacteria; phylum Bacteroidota; class Bacteroidia; order Bacteroidales; family Bacteroidaceae; genus Prevotella. Next base: position 32,837 of record OMZS01000024.1, read on the forward strand.
TCCGGCCAGCATACAGATAACAGCACCTGTAATATAGGGCGGAATGTTGTAGGTTTCGAACGACAGGGTGGAAATGGCGTTGGCCTGAACGGTGTTGCCAATGCCAAAGGCAGCAATGGCGGTGAACAGGGCGAACAACACACCGGCCCACTTCCAGCCCAGGCCGCGCTCAAGCGCGTACATAGGACCGCCGAGCATCTTGCCATCGGGCGTTTTCACACGGTATTTGATAGCCAGCAGGCCTTCGGCATACTTGGTGCTGATGCCAAACACACCCGTGAGCCAGCACCACAGCACGGCTCCCGGTCCGCCGAGCGAAATGGCCGTAGCCACACCGATGATGTTGCCCGTGCCGATGGTGGCGGCCAAGGCGGTGGCCAGAGCACCGAACTGCGACACATCGCCAGTGGCATTCTTGTCGCGACTGACAGAAAGCCTGATGGCGGTGCCTATTTTTCGTTGTGGAAACTTGAGGCGTATAGTAAGAAAAAGGTGGGTTCCGAGTAGTAGTATTATCATGGGCCAGCCCCAAAGCAGGGAGCTGAAATTCTCAAAAAAGGTGTTGAGTTGTTCCATTGTGATGTTTTGTGTAGAGTGTTGATTGTTTGGTAAAAAGTGTTGGTGGTTTTATTGCTCCATTCTTACAACGACATTCTCATGTCCCATGGTGCGGAGCATCTTGTCGAACTGTGCGATGGCATTGTCCTCGGCGCTCTGAATGTTTGAGCGCGTAAGGCAACGGCGGCGCATATTGTTGTAGGCCCGTTTGTAGAGGGCGGCCAAGTCGCGCTCACTCCATTTCCCGCTTTCGTAGAACGAGTGCGTGCGCGCCTCGTCGATAAAGTCTTTGTCGAGCAGTTCGATGGGCGGAAGTGTCACCAGAACCGAGTCGCCCTGTTTCCTGATCCATCCATCCTTGGTCTTTTTCATGTTGATGCCCAGACGCAGGGTACCGTAATAGATGCGCACCAGCTGGTCGTCGGAGAAGATACCCTTGCGCAGAGTATCCACCATCTCCTCGTCGGCAATCGACAGAAATTCCCACTCGCCAATGTCCTTGAGCGAGGTAATCTGTTCGGGAGTGAGGTCGATGGTCTGCTCCACCTCAACGCCCACGTCGTCGCTTTGCGACTTGTAGTACCACACCACGGCGATGAGAATCACGGCCAGCGTAACCACCTGCTTCAACAGGTCGGCCGAGTCGCCTATTTTGCTGCGTTTGTATCGTCTGCTCATTTTTTCTCAATCATTTTGTAAAGTGAAAGGGGAACATCCTGCACATTGAAGTCCTTGCGGAAGGTGATGGTGATGTCGTGCTCCTGAAATCCCAGTTGTTTCACCATGGGGATGATGGTGGTGGCGGCGCTCTGCTTGGCATTCTCGATGATGCCCAGCTCGGGAATGCTGTTGATGATGGAGGCACGCCCTTGCCGCTCGTAGTTGGTCATTTCGGCATCGGTAAAGTTGGTGCGGAAGATGGAGACCGACTTCATCACGTTCTCATGGTCAATCTTACTGCTGGTGAGCTGCACCTGCGGGTCGGGCAGAATGATTTCTATCTTGCGCCCGTTGCGCCGGATGTTGCGCTCGCTGAAGCCACCGAAATCCACATAGGCCTTCAGCGTGGCGTCCATCGGTATGGCCACCTTACGGTCGCCGATGGGCAGCTGAATGTTGAACGTCTTGGCCAGAATAGAGCCTTTGAGCTTCAGCTGGTCGGAGTGGGTAATGATTTTGTGGACCTTCACTTCCGACGTGTAAAGTCTGGAGCACTTCTGTATCTGCATCACCATCATCGGAATGGTGTCGATGATGGTCTTCTCTTCGTTTTTGGGCGTCTGCTGGCCACATGCGACAAAGGCCGCAGTCAGCAGCAACAATATGTAAAAACCTTTGTTTCTCATTCTTTGCACGGGTTGAGTGTGGGTTGGTTATGCAAAGATAATGCAAATAATTGAGTTACGGCGACAGGTAAAGAAATTTTTACACAACTTAGCAAACCTTTTTATTTTCGGATTAAACTTCGCGACGGGTTTTATGTCAAAAGTATAGTTGCAACTAACTCAAAAATAGTATTAACACCAATTACAACCACAGAAATGAAAAAGATAGTAATGACACTCGTTGCCGCCATTATGATGGGGTCGGCAGCCATGGCTCAGGATAACAACAGCCAGCAACCAAAACAAGGAAAAAAGCGAAATAAGACAGAAATGGCCCAAAAGCGCACCGACGACATGGCGCAACGCTACGGGCTGAACCAAGAGCAGACCGCACAACTGCTGAAGCTCAACACCGAGTATGCTGACAAAATGGGGCCCCACAGGGGTGGTCCTCGGCCGGCCGGAGGCCGCCGTCCGCGATTCGGCGGCGGTGGAATGATGCCTGGCGGCGGTGGAATGATGCCCGAAGGTGTTGAGATGATGCCCGGCGGAGGCGATTTCGGCGACATGGGCCCCGTGATGGACGATGAAGCCAAGATGCGTGCCGCCCGCCATAAAATGCGCGAGCAAATGAGAGCCAACCGCCAGGCTTACAACGCTGAGCTGAAGAAAATTCTCACCAACGAGCAATTTCAGAAGTACGAGGCCGACCAGGCCCAGCGCAGAGAACATCGCAGAGCACACCGGCCCAACGATTGACAACGGCCGAATTCATACTGTTTCTTAGGCAAAATGCCGCGCGACTACCCGTAGCTGCGCGGCATATTTTTTGGTTATTGCAGAATAAACCATGAGAAAAGCGAAATAACTCACGGTAATAAAAAAATAACTCACGGTAATAAAAAAATAACTCACGGTAATAAAATGATAAAGCACGACATTAGCGGAACAACTCACACAAATAATAATGCCGTCCTTTTATTCCTGCCGCTGACGCACGGCCTCGAACAGCAGAATGGCTGCCGACACCGACACATTGAGTGAGTCTAACCTGCCCAGCATGGGAATACGAATGTGGGCATCGGCGGCTTGGCGCCACTGTTGGGTGAGTCCAGTAGATTCGGTGCCCATGACGATGGCCGTAGCGCGACGCATATCGGTGTGGTAGTAGAGGCTGGAGTCCTGCAGCTGGGCGGTGAGAATGCTGATGCCGCGCTGCTTAAGGAAATCGATGCACTCCTCCGACGAGCAGGCCACCGTAGGCACGGTAAACACGGCCCCAATGCTCGAACGGATGAGGTTGGGGTTGTAGAGGTCGGTGAGCGGGTCGCACACAATGACCGCATCGGCTCCAGCTGCATCGGCAGAGCGCAGAATAGCACCCAGATTACCCGGTTTCTCCACGCTCTCGAGCACCACTAGCAGCGGCTGCGCACCTAATTGCAGGTCAGTGAGGCGCAAGTGGCGGCTACGCACCGTAGCGACCACGCCCTCGGTGCTGCCACGGTAGGAAATGCGCTCATACACCTGGGGCGACACCAGCACCATGTTGGGGCCTGCGGGCGGGAGCGAAGCCCCTGCCACTTCGGGGCACCAGAATTCGCTGACGATTTCAAAACCCGCCGCACGGCAATGGTCGAGTTCGCGAAGGCCTTCCACTACGAAAAGTCCTTCGCGGCGGCGTTCGGACGATTTCTGTTGCAACTGCAGCAGGTGCTTGAGCCTGGGATTTTGCGTACTTGTAATAATCATAAGTGCAAAAGTACGATTTTTTCAATTATTATTCGTACCTTTGTGACCGAAAAATAAAACATTTCGAATGAAAAAGAAGAAAAATATCAGTTTGTTGGCCGTTTTAGTCTTGATGCTGGCCTTCTGTGCGTGCTCAAAACAAAAGCCTACCAACGACATCATTGCCCCCAAGCCCGTCAAAGAAGTGCAAAAATCGCCCGCTGCCATGCCCAAAAACCATCAGGACCGCAAAATTGATTGGGTTGGCTCGGTATATAGGGTGGTAATCGACCGCACGGCCGACAAATCGCTGCCATTGACAATGGACGAAAGCGGCAAGAAATACTACGACAACGTGATTTCTGTGAAAATCATCCGCAAGGATGGGTCTGAGTTCTTCAACCGCACATTCAGCAAAGACGATTTCGCTCAGTATGTGGAAGGAAAATATGCCAAAAACGGCGCACTGCTGGGCATTGTGCTCGATAAGGCTGAAGGCGACAACGTCTATTTTGCCGCCAGCGTAGGTTCGCCCGACGCATTGAGCGACGAGTATGTGCCCATGGTGATGACCATCACCCGCATGGGAGCGGTCAGCGTGAAGAAAGACAACAAAATGGACACCACCTCGGCCTCTGACGAAGACGACTACGACGAAGACGGCGTATAGTTTTTTTCATCCATCACCCATCACCCAACACCCAACACCTATCACCTAACACCCATACCCATGAAACTCATCTCCTGGAATGTTAACGGCCTGCGCGCCTGTGAGGGCAAAGGCTTCAGCGACGTATTCAGACAATTGGATGCCGACTTCTTCTGTCTGCAGGAAACTAAAATGCAAGAAGGCCAGCTCGACATCGCTTTTGATGGCTATCAGTCGTACTGGAATTATGCCGACAAGAAAGGCTATAGCGGAACGGCCATCTTCACCCGCCACGAGCCGCTGAGCGTCAGCTATGGCATTGGCATCGACGAACACGACCACGAAGGGCGCGTCATCACGCTCGAAATGCCCGCGTTCTATCTTGTCACCGTCTATACGCCCAACTCACAGGACGGACTGCGCCGGTTGGACTACCGCATGACGTGGGAAACCGACTTTCAGGCTTATTTGCGCCGGCTGGACGAAAAGAAACCTGTCATCGTGTGTGGCGACATGAATGTGGCTCATGAGGAAATAGACCTGAAGAACCCGAAAACCAACCGCCGCAACGCAGGATTCACCGACGAGGAGCGCGAACGTTTCACCCAACTACTCGGCAGCGGATTCACGGACACGTTCCGCTATAAATATCCAGAGCAAATCACCTACTCATGGTGGTCGTACCGGTTCCACGCACGCGAGAAGAACGCCGGCTGGCGCATCGACTACTTCGTGGTGTCCGACCGTCTGCGCGACAGCATAGCCGATGCCACCATTCACACCGACATCATGGGCTCCGACCATTGTCCCGTAGGTCTGCTGCTTGACTTGTAGCAAAGCCCCATTCCCCCCACAAATAAAAAAGAGACAAAGAGGCCCCTTTCGTCCTCTTTGTCTCTTTTTGTTTCCCTGTGCTGCGCCTTCCTGGTCTTCTCGATCCGCCTTTTTTGTCTTTTTCAGTGTCTCCCTTGTCTTTTTCAGCGCTTTTCTGGTCTCGTATGCTGTGACCCCGTTGCAGCCTCCTCTCGGCTCTTCCCGTTTCTCTCCTTTACTTCTCGGTGCCCCTTACGTGGCTGAACACCCACTGGAGCCGCTCTTCCGTAAATGCTTCGCGGGTGGCCTGCGGGTGGTTCATGCCTTCTAACAGCTCGAACTTGGCTTCGCCGCCGTTCTCATTGATCTTGGCTACCAGCTCGCTAATGCCCTCGCCCCTTCTGTCGCGTTCTTCCGACCCACGGGTGAGATAGACGGGCGTCTTTTCAAGGTTCTCGATGCTGAGGCCGCGGCCCGAGCCCGAAGCGCAGAAGGCCGCCGCGAACATGTCGGTGTAGTCCTCCAGCATTTTCCAAACGCCCTGTGCTCCCATCGAGGCTCCAAGCAGATAGATGCGCGAGCGGTCGATGCCCATGGCCGTGATGCAGCTGTCGATGAGCGCTTTGACATACGGATTGAAAGCCTTGGCTATCACTTCGTCGTCGCGCCCTGTAACGCCCGTCCACGAGAATTCCTCGGGACATTGTGGCACCACCAGCACGGCGTTGAAGTGTTTGGCTTTCAGATAGTCGTAGATGGAGTAGATGGCTTCGTGCCCCATCTGGCTCAGGTTGTCGTCGCCACTGCCGCTGCGTCCGTGCAGATAGACCACCAAGGCGAGCGAACTGCCATCGGCATTCCAGTTGACGGCGGCGCGATAGCGCACCATCTGGTCGTCGATGGGCATTTCCATCTTCATGAACGGAGCCACCCGGACGCTGTCTATTTGCACGGGAATCCGCCGACGCATGCCATTGCGCATGGGACGGTCGCCACGGCCGCGCATGCCCTGACGGCGGCGCATGCCGTCGGGGCGGCGGTGGTTGCCGCCGAACTGTCCCTGAAACATGTCGGGGTTGAAATCCATTTCGTTTTCAGTCTGTGCGTAGGTCGTAGCAAAACCACAAAGCAATGTAGCGAGCAAAAACAAAAGTTTCTTCATAAGCTGGTCGTTTTTTTGGTTCTATTATTTGACGTTCCAGCCCACTGATAGTCAAATGGTTGTCACTTTTTTAACTATTTGAATGTCGTTGCCAACCATTTTCATATATTGGCGGAGCGCGAAAGCTAGCCATGGGCAGAAGGCTATGTAAAGCAATAAAGAAGGCGGGCCACATGTGCCCGCCTTCCTGTTGGTCTGTATGTGGAGTATTTTCCGCAGGGTGGAAGATTACTTCAGCTTCTCGTACTTGTACTTGCTGGTGCAACCGAGCTGCTCCTCGATGCGGATGAGCTGGTTGTACTTAGCCATACGGTCGGTGCGGCTGAGCGAACCAGTCTTTATCTGACCGCTGTTGGTAGCCACGGCGATGTCGGCAATAGTGGTGTCCTCGGTCTCGCCCGAACGGTGAGAGGTAACAGTGGTGTAACCGTGACGGTGAGCCATCTCGATGGCGTCGAGGGTCTCGGTGAGCGAACCAATCTGGTTAACCTTGATAAGAATGCTGTTGCCGGCACCCATCTTGATACCCTTCTCCAGGAACTTCACGTTGGTAACGAAGAGGTCGTCGCCCACGAGCTGGCACTTGTCGCCAACCTTCTCGGTCAGTTTCACCCAGTTCTCCCAGTCGTTCTCGTCGAGACCGTCCTCGATAGAGTAGATGGGATACTTGTTGATGAGCTCCTCGAGATAAGCAATCTGCTCGTCGGCAGAGAGTTTCTTGCCGTTGGGATCCTTCTTCTTACCGTTCTTCAGCTGGCGATAGTCGTAGAACCACTTGCCGTCCTCGCATACAGCGAACTCAGAGGCAGCGCAGTCCATAGCGATGCGAACATCCTTGCCCGGCTCGTATCCGGCAGCCTTGATGGCCTCCATGATGGTGTCGAGAGCGTCCTCGATACCGTTGAAGTTAGGAGCAAAACCACCTTCGTCACCTACAGCAGTGCTGAGGCCACGGGCCTTGAGCAGCTTGGCGAGGTTGTGGAACACCTCGGCACCCATGCGAACGGCTTCCTTGATGCTGGTAGCACCAACAGGGCCAATCATGAACTCCTGGAATGCGATGGGAGCGTCAGAGTGAGCACCACCGTTCACGATGTTCATCATCGGCAGAGGCATGGTATAAGAGTTGCAACCGCCAATATAGCGATAGAGAGGAATGTTGAGAGCCTTGGCAGCAGCCTGAGCAGCAGCCAGCGAAACACTCAGAATGGCATTGGCACCAAGTTTGCTCTTGGTGGGTGTGCCGTCGAGTTCGAGCATCTTCATGTCGAGACCGCGCTGGTTGAACACGCAGTCACCCTTCAGTGCGGGAGCGATGATGTTGTTGACATTCTCAACAGCCTTCAGCACGCCCTTGCCCAGATAGCGGCCTTTGTCGCCATCGCGAAGCTCCAGAGCTTCGTTCTCACCAGTAGAGGCACCAGAGGGAACGGCAGCGCGACCCATCACGCCGTTTTCCAAAGTTACTTCACATTCAACTGTAGGATTGCCACGCGAATCCAAAATCTCTCTTGCATGAATTTTTTCGATTTTCATAATTCAATCATTAATTATAATAAGGTTATTAAAATGTTGTCCCATTTTCAACATGCAAAGATATAGTAAAATGATGAAAAAAAAGAATTGAAAGCGAACGAATTGTGAGCGTTTTTAGTTTATTTATCATATTCGTTTGCCCGAACGATGAAAATCGGTTCAATTTGCCAACTCCACTTTCTTTTTCAACGCATTAGCCTGGCAATGGCGCAAAAAAAGTACAGGCAGGCACACATGACGTGCGACCTGCCTGCGGGAGATAAGGATAGTGGAAGGAGTTTCTTTGATTTTGATGATTTCAGAATTTTGCCATCTTGATGGCATCAATGGCACACTCGTCACCTTTGTTGCCCAACCGGCCTCCGCTGCGGTCCTTGGCCTGCTGAAGGTCGTTGGTGGTGAGCAGTCCGTAAATGACGGGAATGGCACTGGTGGCATTCAGATGGGCTATGCCCTGAGTAACACCCTGGCAAATGTAGTCGAAGTGGGGTGTTTCGCCCCTGATGACACTTCCAAGAACGATGATGGCATCGTAGCCGTCGTTAAGCGTCATCTGGTGAGCACCATAAATCAGCTCAAACGAGCCAGGCACGGTCTTCACATGAATGTTCTCGGGCAGACACCCGTGCCGCTCCAGCGTACTGACGGCACCATTGAGCAGTGCGCCGGTAATCTCTGGATTCCATTCGGCCACTACAATACCGAAGCACATGTTGCTGGCATCGGGAATCTTGTCGAAGTCGTAATCGGAAAGGTTATGGAGTGCTGTTGCCATGTTTTGTCTGTATGTCTATAAGACTTTTTGACGTTACCTGTAGGAGTTTACTTAGTGCTCAGACGCTCAATGTACTTGTCAATCTCCTGACTGATAGCAGCATTGACATACTTTTCCTTGATTTCCTTGTAGATTTTCAGGGCCTCATCGAATTTGTTCTGGCTCTCCAAAAGTTCTGCAGCCTGAACAAGGAAGGTGGGCGAAAGGCTGTTGTTCACTTTGCCCTCAGCCTTGCTGTCGGCCATGCTGGCAGCTTTCTTCAGGAGGTCGATAGCCTTGTCGTACTGCTTTTTGTGAGCGTAAGCATTGCCCAGTGCTGCGGTAGCAGCAGGCGAGATGATGGCATCGTTCTGCGTGGAGAAACGCTCCAGATATTTGATAGCGTCGTCCCAGCTGCCAAGATTGGCATAACTCAGTCCGGCATAGAGCTGAGCCAAATTGGCTGCGTCGGTACCACTGTAGTCGTCGATGATGGCGCGGAATCCCACTTTGCTGATGCTGTCGCCATTGAGGGCTTTGTCATACTCGCCCTGTGCAAAAAGCTGCTGTGCCTTAGCCAATGCGGTGCTGGCTTTGTCTTCGCGAGGAGCCGACACGTAATTCTTGTAGAGCAGACCACCTGCAATGAGCAAGATGATAGCTACTACTGCAATGATGATAGCCTTCTTGTTTTTCAGGAAAAAGGCTTCCTGTTTGTTAAGGGTCTCTTCAGCCACAGGCTGTCCCTTCTGTACGTTTTTGTTTGCCATTATTGCTGTTTTTTGTTTTTTGATGATTCAAAATAGAGGGGGCAAAAAGTTTTTGCGCGCAAAATTACAATTTTTATCCCATATACTGAAATTTATTGAAGACTTTTTTCGTTTTTCAATCTTAAAACACTTAACTTTGCGCAAAAATTCGACTCTAGAGGCATCATGATTCTTAGGAAACTGTCTATCATTCATTTTAAAAACATACAGACGGCAACGCTCAGCTTGTCGCCCAAAATGAATTGTCTGATAGGCCATAACGGCGAGGGAAAAACCAATTTCCTGGATGCGGTTTATTACCTCTCTTTCTGCCGAAGCGCGTTCAACCCCATCGACTCTCAGCTCATTTTCCACGATGCCGACTTTATGGTGCTCGACGGCGACTATGCCGACGAGTCCGGCGAGCCGCTTTCGGTGTATTGTGGCATGAAACGGGGCACCAAGAAACATTTCAAGCGCAACAAGAAAGAATACAAGCGGTTGTCTGAGCACATCGGGCTCATTCCGTTGGTGTTTGTCTCGCCGTCAGACAGCATCCTCATCGAGGGCCAGAGCGAAGAGCGACGGCGGCTGATGGACGTGGTCATATCGCAGTACGACCACGCCTATCTGGAGTCGCTTTCGCATTACAACAAAGCCCTGCAACAGCGCAACACCCTGCTGAAAATGGAAGAAGAGCCCGACCTTCAGCTCATGCAAATTTGGGAAGAGCAGATGGCACATGAGGGGGAGCTGATTTTCGAGCGGCGCAATGCTTTTGTAGAAAATCTGATTCCTGTTTTTCAGCATTTTTATCAAGTTATTTCGCACGACCGCGAGCAGGTGTCGCTGCGCTACGTGTCTCACTGTCAGCGAGGCCCGCTGCTGGAAGTCATTCAGCGCGACCGCATAAAGGACCGTGCGGTGGGCTACTCTTTGCACGGTGTTCACCGTGACGATTTGGAGATGTTGCTCGGCAGCTATCCCATGAAGCGCGAGGCAAGCCAAGGACAAAACAAGACTTTCGTGCTGGCCCTGAAGCTGGCGCAGTATAGTTTCCTGAAAAAAGCCAATGGAAACACAACGCCACTGCTGCTGCTCGACGACATTTTCGACAAGCTCGACGCGCAGCGGGTAGAGCAAATCGTACACCTGGTGACCAGCGAAGAATTCGGACAGATTTTCATTACCGATACCAACCGTACACATCTTGACCAGATTCTTCACAAAGGCGACTTCGACTATAAGCTGTTCGAGGTAAAGAATGGAGAAATAGAAGAAAAGGAGGCCCGCCATGTTTAAACGGAGTGTGTTACCTTTAGACGACATCGTCAATCAGCTGCTACGCCAGGAAGGGCTCGAAACGCCGCTCAACGAGCGCCGTCTCATCGATGCGTGGGAAACGGTGGCTGGTGCAACCATCGCCCGCTACACAACAGAAAAATTCATCCGCAACCAAGTGCTGTTCGTAAACATTCTGAATCCCGCCTTGCGCTCTGAGCTTTCTATGATGAAGACCCAGCTTGTTGACCGTCTTAATGCCGTCATTGGGGCACGGGTCATCACCGACATCCGCATTTATTAGAAACTTAGTCTTTCCACTTTAGCTGCATATTCTTTCCACTTTAACTGCATATTCTTTCCACTTTAACTACATATTCTTTCTTTTTTAGCTTTTAGAGTGAGCCATCGGTATCTGACAGTATTACTGACTGACAGAAAAGAAGTAACTCTTGCCCCCAGCATCGGGAGTTATTTCCATCATCTTAGAGATGCAAAAAACAAAGCAGTGCTTTACGCAGAAATTTTCTAGAGAAATTTGACACAACGCCGTGAGTTATTTTCACAACGTCGTGAGTTATTTTCACAACGTCAAGGAATAATCTGAAATTTTCTATATAATTTCATCGTAAAGCACTGCTTTATGATCATAGCATGAAACAGTGTGAGAAAAGCTTCCGACAATACATCCATGTTTTGTTACCCTTCACAGCCGAAACACGAGCAGACTTCGTGCGAAAAAACATATCAAACTAAGAAGAATAGGTATGTACAGACGCTCCCTGCGCACTCGGCAAATAATTGATGCCCCACCAACACATTTGCAGCAGCACAAAGCAGACAATCAGCAGCCATAGGGCAAGGTGGAAGTGGTGGCGCGGCATCAGACGGTAGTGTATATAAATCAAATAGGCGAACCACGTAATAGCGGCCCACGTTTCTTTGGGGTCCCACGACCAGTAATGTCCCCATGCCTCCTTTGCCCACAGTGCTCCAAAAAGCATGCCAATGGTCATGAAGGCCAGCCCGACGTAGACAAGGTTATCGATGCCTTCGCCCAGGTTTTCCGTCAACGAAAGGCGTGTTTCAGCAGTTTTTTGCTTGTCTTGCTTTTTCGTGCCGGGCAGGTAAGGTAGTGACAAACCGTAGGCAGCCATAACTGTTGCAGCTCCTAGCAGGGCGTAAGCAAACATATAGACGATGACATGAGGCGCAAACCACGGACTCTGCAGGGCAGGCATGAGCGTCTTGGAGTGGATTTCGGGCTTGAACAGGTTGATGCAGATGAACACCGTGGCCAACAGCGTGGAGAACGAGAGTATCCACTTGTACTTCCATCGGCTATACACCAGCAAGCCGGCCAGCGGCAGGAAGAACGAGTACCATAGTCGCGTTTCGCCCATGGTGCGCAGGGGCGGACGCTCTAAGGAAATCCACATAGACACAATGAAGCCGAAGAACACCAGCAGCCCCAGTACGGTGGATGTGTAGGCCAGCCCGCTCTTGTTTTTCCAAGCCGAAAAGGCACCAATGAGCCAGAGCACGATAGACGTGATGGCGAAAAAGATGAATTGATCCCAAGTCATGCGCGTTTCCTCCTTCCTCCCAAGACAAACATAACCACGGCCCCGAAAATCATCAGGTAGATGCCCACATAGACGGCGGGCAACCACGGGTCGCTCACCAATTCAAGGATGGAGGTGGTGCTCATGGCTCCCATCTGGGTGTCGTAGCCGTACTGGTAGATTTTCCACCCGTCCACCTCGGCGGGTTTGTTCACATCGACGGTGGTGTGGACGTTCTTGCCGCTTTGCGTCAGTATCTGTATTTCAGAGGCAAAGCGTTTGGGTGAGCCGTCGTCGTACTGTTCCATGATGAACTGCTTCAGTTCGATGGCCAGCGGCAGTTCCTTGACGACTCCCTGCTGGTCGAGTGCTCGCCACTCGGGCTCGCCCTTGGCTACAATCATCTTGAGCCGTTGCACATCGGCATTGCCCAGGGTGGCCGTGGTCATGGCGATGAACAGACCGAGGTGCAGGATGACTGACCATTGGCCTGTAGGCCGCTGACCGTTGATTGACGACCGTTTGACAAAAGCAGTACGTATTTGACGAAGGATGACTAGTCCTAGGATGACGGCCATATAGACATAGATAAGTACGAAAGGCCAAAAGGTGAGCATGTTGTTGAGCCACTGGCCGTTGACGGTCTGGCGCGTCAGCCCCATGATGACGGTGAGCACCAAGGCATAAGCAAGCGCTGGAATGGCGGCATGGAAGGTGCCGACGAAACGGAAGGCAAACACCATGCGGCGCATCAGGTACATGGCGACTATTAGTAGCTGAAAGACTGCAAGCACGATGGCGTTGACGGGCCATGCAAAGGTATCCCACACAACAGGACCGACACTCAGTTCGAGCATCAGTCCTGCTATAATCAGTCCTCCGCCAATCAGGAATCCTTCGGCGAAAGTCCACGGTTTAGTCCAAATCATGGTTAAATCTCCATCAGTTTGCCCTTCTTCTTGGCATCGTCAATCCACTTTGGCACTACGGTGTCGAGGAAACGCTGCTTCTTGTCGCGCAATTTCTTCATGTCCAGCCCGATGGCAGTCTGGGCCTTGGCTTTTGACGAGTAGTCGGGCACGGGTATGTCGCCAATGTATCCATGCCTTGCGGCCACCTTGGCAATCAGCAAACGGGCCTGCTGTGCATAGTCAACACTGTGGGAGAGCAAGCGCGTAACCTCTTGCGGGGCATGGAAAGTGGCACCGTGCGAAGCGATGGCATAGTCCCAGCGCCACTGGCTCTTGCGCAGCAGGTTCTGAATGGGCTTCAGCTCTTGCTCGGTGGCTCCCTTGTCGATGATGAACTTGGCCTCGAAGTGGGCACGGGCGAGTTCCTGCTCGGCACGGTCGCGAACCTCGGTGCACTTGGCCTGACGCTCATAGACGTTCTGGCGCAGCACCTCGGCATCCTGACGGTGGCAGGTCTGACAAGTGCGGTCGATGTTAGCCAAAGGCGACATGATGTGGTGGTCGCTGTACTTCACCCCACCTTCTTGCTTGTAGGGCATGTGGCAATCGGCACACGATACACCGCGCTGTGCATGGATACCCTGCAAGGCTATTTCGTAACCCGGGTGCTGGGCCTTCAGGATAGGAGTCTTCGACAGGGGATGAATGTAATCGTAGAACCCTATCTCGTCGTACCACTTCTCGGCATCCTCGCATGTCAAACCGTAGTTCTGCGGGAACATCAGGTAGTCGGTTTCCTTGTCGAAGTAGTACTCCGTGTGGCACTGCGCGCACACCAGCGAGCGCATTTCCTGGTGCGAGGCCTTCTTCACGTCCTTGCCGGCACGCGCCCATGCCTCGTAGAGAGCGGGACGGGCGGGTTTCAAGTCCATGGTGCGGGCATCGTGACAGTCAGAACAGCCGATGGTGTTATGGATTTCGTGTCCCAGCTCGCTCCAGCGCTTGTGGTAGAACTCGCCTATGCCCAGCTCGCGCATCATGCGCGGCACGTCGGGACCTTTGCATGTCCAGCACGTGGCGGGCTGCATGTCCTTGTCGCCGTCGATGCCGGGGTTGCCCGTGCGCAGAATCTTGCGCATGTCCTCAAGGGCATGTTTGTGGCCGCGCGGCGTATTGTAGTGGCGTGAGAAAGCATAACCAGCCCAGAGCACCACCATTTCGGGGCGCAGCTCCAGCACGTCCACCTCTTGCGAACTGTTGTACTTCGACACGAACGATGTGTCCTCGGTCATAGACCACGTTTCGTATTCACGCGGATAATCAGCCTTAAATTTCTCGTTCTGGGCAACGATGGAGTCGGTGAACTGAGTGCGCTTGTTGTTGAAAATGCTTGCTACTTCAGCCCTGCGCTCCATGAGCGACGAAACGAGCAGCCCAAGTAAAAAGACTACTACCATTGAACCGCCAAAAAGTAGCCATCCTTGCCATTTCTTCAATTGCTTTGCCATATTGTTTTTTGTTTTCGTTATTTCGTTATTTGGAGATTATTCTGGTATATTTGGTTTTCATTATACCTTCATTAATTATATAGCGTCTTGCCGCCGCGTCCTTCTGATTGTATGGCGTCTTGCCCTAAGTTTTCGCCCTTGTCGATGCACTCACTTCATCATTTTCTGAAGCCATTCGGGAACGGGGCTTGGCGGCAACGGGGTTACAGCCTCGGCGTTTGGCGTGGACATGAGCGAATTCATGCCGCCGTGGGGCACGTTGCGGTGACAATCCCAGCAAGCTTTGCCTTCGCCACGCTTGGACATCATGTAGTCTATTCGGCCCGTGTTAACAAACTCCTGGTTGAGCTGGGTGTGACAGCGAATGCAGTTGTCCATGATTACTTCAGCGCTCATCGATTCGGCCATGATAGCCTGACGCTCAGAATGGGCGACGAAGTAAGCCGTATGCTTCAGGCCGTCCATGGCCTTGAAGCCATATTTCATGGCTAAGTTCTGATGGGGCACGTGACAGTCGTTGCACGTGGCGTCGCGCTCGTGGCTCGAATGGCTCCACGAGGCGTAGTAGGGGGTCATGATGTGACAGTTGACACAAGCTGCGGGGTCGTCGCCAATAAAGTAGGTATGCGCCCGTAGCAGATACATGAACAATCCGCCTAAGCCAACAACGATACCTGCAACGACCAACAAACCAATCTTTTGCCGATATGTGAAAAGGTCTTTTACGTTTAACAGATCTTTCAGTTTCATCGCCATTTTTTGTTATTTATAGCGCAAAACTAATTATAAATGGGGACAACTAACGGAAACAATTGTGGCCAACCGTGTATAAAGGTTGTTAATTTTAAAGATAATTCACAGATTATCCCTATCTTTGCACATGTTATGGATATCGATACTCTGCATGGCCTCATGAAATGTCCGTTATTCAAGGGACTTGACGAAAAAGAAGTTATTGAGCTGATGCACACTGTCCGTTATCGGGTGCTGCACTATCGCAAAGGACAGGTGTTTTCGCAAGCAGGAGACATTTGTCTGCATGCCGACATTATAATTAGTGGTGAAATGACGGCTTATCTCGTTGGTCCCACTGATCGTGTCATCCGCATGACGATGCATCACTCTGGCAATATGCTTTCACCGGCTTTCCTGTTTGCAAAAGACAATCACTATCCAGTTGCAGTGGAGGCATCATCCGAAGCGCAGGTGCTGCGCTTGCAGTCGGTCGATTTGGAGAAGTTGTTGCACAGCGACCAGCGGCTGATGCTGAATTTCATCAGCATTCTTTCAAACATTGTTTCCTACCTGACCAAGAAGGTTGGCATGCTCTCAATGACCATCCGTGAGAAAGTGTGCATGTTCCTGAATGAGCAGCAGCGCGAACAGCAGACCCGAAATCTCCGCATGCCATTCTCCCGTCAGCAGATGGCGGAGTTGTTCGGCATACAAAAATATTCCCTCCAACGCTGCCTGAACGAATTGCAGCAGGAGGGAATCATCAGAATAAACGGTAAAAACATCGAAATCCTCAAACAGGGACTGGTTTCGTAATCATTTCTTTCCTATTACCTCATTCTCTTTCTTTTTTCAAATCACCTCATCCACTTTCACGTCGAGTGGGTCGGCAGGAATGCCTGGCATTCGCTGAAAATCGAAACATACACCTATTTTATATGCCTGCGGTATGAGCGGCAGGAAACGGTCGTAGTAGCCTTTGCCGCGGCCCAGCCGGTTGTTCTGCAAATCGAAGCTCATGCCCGGAACAACGGCCACATCAATGCTCGGATAGTCGGTGAACAACCGGCCCACAGGCTCCATGATGTCGAAGAAACCGCCTTGCAGGTCATCCTTGCTCTCGTAGCAGCGCAACTCCATTTCGGTATCGCTGACAACAGCCGGCAGCAACACCTGTTTACCCGCTTCGCGCAGTTGGTCAATAGCCTCATGGGTATTCACCTCGTCGGCCAGCGAATAATACATCAAAATAATGCTGGCCGCCTTCACACGCGGATGCGTCAACAGACGACTCATAACAGGAAGCGACAGTTCGCACAGCTGCTGGCTGGTGAACTGTCGCTTTTGCATGCGTATGAATTGTCTTAATTCCGATTTGTTCATATCAATTCGTTACAGAGCTTCATTGACAAACGTGGCTTTACGAGCGTATGGCTATCATGTTAGGAAACGTGAGGTGAAGTGCTTCCACTGGCATGTTGGATTTCAATATGGCCACTTTTTTATTTTTGCCCTGTTCCTCCGAAGGTTTCTGCGGGAATGCAGCATTGTTTTTGAACACGTTGAGCGTAGCTTTAATGACGGGGTCATCCTGGTTGAGATATTGGGTCCAGGCACTTTCGTCGAGCATGTTGTAAATGATGCGGCTGTTGATATAACGCTCCAGCAGTTTATGCGATTTCTGAATCATCAGGTTGCGGCGCTGAAGTCCTTTCTTCTCAGCATAAGTGGCAAACTTATCCACGGTGTTTTGCTTGACCAGATAGTCAGAAAGCGAGCTCATTTCGGTAAACTGATTCATCTTCTGACGGTTGTCGTCGGTATAAGTGAAGGCAAACTGCAAAATCAGTCCGCTCATGCTGGCCTGCTTATAATAAGAGGTCATGCCCAGCGTGTCCTCGGGTACAAAGATGTCGGGGGTGATGCCACCGCCGCCAAAAACCGGGCGTCCAATACTGGTATGATACTCAGGGCCTGTGTGTTTGATACTGTCCTGCGAGAAAAACTCGCCGTGCTGATAGCGCGTCATCAAGTCCAGTTCGTAGTCTTTGTCCTCACCCATGACGTAGGGTTTCTGAATGCAGCGCCCGGAAGGAGTATAGTAACGTGCCACAGTGAGGCGAATCATCGACCCGTCGTGGAAACCCAGCTGCTGCTGCACCAGTCCCTTACCGAACGAGCGGCGGCCAATAATAGTACCACGGTCGTTGTCCTGCATGGCTCCAGCAAAAATCTCTGCGGCCGATGCCGAACCTTCGTTGATGAGTACCACCAGTGGAATTTTCTGATAGCTTCCGCGTCCGTCGCTTCGGTAGTCGTTGCGCGGCGACTTACGTCCTTCGGTATAGACAATGAGTTTGTTCTTGGGCAAGAACTCATTGGCCATCTGCACAGCCGACTGCAAGTAACCGCCCGTATTGTCGCGCAGGTCGATGACCAGGTTCTCAAATCCCTCTTGCGACAATTTGGCCAACGCAATGAGCAACTCGGTATAGGTGGTCTCACCAAAGTTCTTAACATGAATGTAGCCCGTCTTGTCATCGAGCATGTAAGTCGAGGTTACGCTCTTGATGGGAATGTCTCCACGGGTGACTGTAAACTCCTGCACCTTTTTCGACCCATAGCGCAAAACTCCGATTTTCACTTTTGTGTCCTTGGGACCTTTCAGGCGGTGCATGGCTTCCTCGTTGGTCACTTGCTTGCCCACAAAAGGCTTTCCGTCAACAGTCACAATTTTGTCGCCTGCCACCAGTCCGGCTCTTTCTGCAGGACCGTTTTTAATCACATTCTGCACGTGGACAGTATCCTCGCGAATAGTGAACTCAATGCCCACGCCCGAGAACGAGCCTTTCAGGTCGTCGTTGGCTATTTGCATGTCCTTGGCAGTGATATAGACGGAGTGAGGATCAAGCTCTGCCAGGATTTTCGGAATAGACTTGTCCACCAGCGAATCGACATCCACCTTGTCAACATACTGGTCGTCGATGATTTGCAGCAGGCTGTTCAGCCGGTTGCTTCCGCTGTTGATGATGTTAAGTCGTTTGCCCGAAAAATGATTGGCATAAAAAGTTCCGATAATGATACCCACAATGACGCAGACAGCCATCAGGATGGGCATGTAACGGTTTGTCTTATTCTGATTCATAGGTTGGTTCACTATTTATAATATCACAAATGTCATTATGTCGTTTTCTTCTTACACTTCCATATACACCACTTCGATGCCAGCCTGGCGCAGCAGTTCAATGCCGTCCTCCAACCGGTATTTCTCCCCATAAACCACGCGCTTAATGCCCGCCTGAATAATGAGCTTGGCACACTCTATGCAGGGCGAGGCCGTCACGTAGAGCGTTGAGCCGTCGCTGTTGTTCGAGCTACGGGCAAGTTTTGTAATGGCATTGGCCTCAGCGTGCAGCACATAGGGGAAGGTCACGTTGTGCTCATCCTCGCACACGTTGGGAAAGCCACTGGGCGTGCCGTTGTAGCCGTCGCTAATAATCATTTTGTCCTTCACTACCAGTGCCCCCACCTTGCGGCGGACGCAATAGCTGTTCTCGGCCCAAATGCGGGCCATGCGCAGGTAGCGCTGGTCAAGATTTCTTTGTTTTTCGCTTAATTCCATTTCGTTTCAAAAGTGCGTCGATGGTGGGTTCTTGTCCTCTGAAGTTTTTATAGAGAGTCATGGGGTGCTCGGTACCGCCTTTCGACAGTATGCAGTCGCGGAATCGCTGAGCCGTCTGTTGGTTGAAGATGCCTTCACGCTTGAACACGCTGAAAGCATCTGCATCAAGCACCTCGGCCCATTTGTAACTATAATAACCTGCGGCATAGCCACCCGCCATGATGTGTGAGAACTGCACCGTCATGCAGGTGTCGGTGAGTTGTGGGGTGATCATGGCCTTTTGCCAAGCCTTTTTCTCAAATGTCACAATGTCATCGCTGAATTCTTCTTTCTGGGTATAGTAGGCCATGTCGAGCAGTCCGAAACTCACCTGCCGCAGACAGCCGTAGGCAGCCATGAAGTTGCGGCTCCTGACAATGCGGTCAATCAGCTCATCGGGCAGCGGCTCACCTGTCTCATAGTGGAAAGCAAAGGTGCGCAGGAAGTCTTTTTCTACGGCAAAATTCTCCATAAACTGCGAGGGCAGTTCCACGAAGTCCCACCACACGTTGGTGCCCGAAAGGCTTTCGAAGCGCGTATTGGCAAACATGCCGTGAAGCGAGTGGCCAAACTCGTGCAGGAATGTCTCCACCTCGCCAAGCGTCAGCAATGCAGGTTTCTCGTCGGTGGGTTTGGTAAGGTTCATCACCACACTGACGTGCGGACGCACGTTACGCCCTTTCCGGTCAATCCATTGGCCTTGGTATTCGGTCATCCAGGCACCGCCCTGCTTGCCTTTGCGCGGATGGAAATCAGCGTAAAACACGGCCAGGAACGAGCCGTCCTTGTCGAACACTTCGTAGGCTTTCACGTCGGGATGATAGACGGGCAGCGCCGCATTTTCCTTGAACGTGATGCCATAGAGACGGGTTGCCAATCCGAACACACCCTGTATGACGCGCGACAATTCGAAGTAGGGGCGCAGCATTTCTGAGTCGATGTTGAACTTCTTCAGCTGCAGCTTGTGCGAGTAGAAGCTCATGTCCCAAGGCTCCAACTTGAAGCCCTTGCCCTCCATGCGCCGAGCCAGCTTTTCTATTTCGTCTATCTCCTTCACGGCAGCAGGTTTGTAGGCATCTATGAGCTGGTCGAGCAGCCTATACACATTGCGTACATTGCTGGCCATGCGGTGTTTCAGCACGTAGTCGGCGTATGTCTTATAACCCAGCAACTGTGCCATCTCGCGACGCAGGTTCACCAGCCGTTGGCAAATCTGAAGATTGTTTTCCGTGTTGTCGTGCGTACACACCGTGTTGCGGGCCATATACATTTGCCGGCGCAGTTCGCGCTGGGTGCTATATGTCATAAACGGACTGAAGCTGGGCATGTCGAGCGTAAACACCCACCCTTCTTTACCCTGCTCTTTGGCCGTCTGGGCAGCCGCGGCTCGGGCTGTTTCGGGCAGTCCTTCGAGTTGCTGCTCGTCGGTGATGTGCAGGGTGAAGGCTTTGTTCTCTTTCAGCAGATTCTGCGAGAACTGCAGTGCTAGCATCGATGCCTCTTCTGTCAGCTGCCGCAGTCGTTCCTTGCCCTGCTCGTCGAGCAGCGCACCACTGCGAACAAATCCGTCATAGCAGTTGTCCAACAGCATCTTCTCTTCGGCAGTCAGCCGACGGTGGTGCAGGTGTACGGCCTTGATGCGTTCAAAGAGCCGTTTGTTCAGCCGCACGTCGTTGGCATGTTTTGTCAGTATAGGCTGCATTTTTTGCGCCAGAGCATCCATCTCATCGTTGGTCTCGGCGCTCAGCAGATTGAAAAACACCGTTGATACACGGTCCAGCAGGTCGTAATATCCTTCTGGGTCGTCATCCTTGTTGATGATGGTATTGTCGAAAGTGGGTTTCTCTGGGTTGTTGATGGTTTTCTCTATTTGCTCATCAGCACGACGGATTCCCTCCATGAAAGCCTCCTCGTAGTCTTCCATGCGGATACGGTCAAACGGCACCACGTCGTGTGGTGTCTTGTAGTCTTCAAAAAAAGGATTCTTTCTAGTCTCTTTCTCTGTCATGATTGCTGCAATCTCTCAAATATTTCTTCTTTGCTCGCGTGACTTCTGCGGGCTGGCTAGGCGGAGTTTTCTGCCAGCATCATCTGCCTCTGTATCTCCACTGCCTCTAATAATTTGCAAAGATACAGCAAATAATCGGATACACATTATTATATAATATATTTTTAACTAAAATTTCACTCTCATTGCCCTGATGTTTTCACCATTTTTCCCAGATGATGCTGTTTGCCATTGCTCACTTTATTTGTTCAGTTTGCCGTCGTTGTTTTTTGCAGAGCATAAAAAAAGGAGTTAGGAGTTCTACCCATGCAGAACTCCCAACTCCTTTTACATAATTATACTTTTTGGGTTTACAGTTTCACGCTCACAGCCTTGCCGCTGTATTTCACCAACTTACCCTCGGGATTATCCAGGTTCAGTTCGCGGGCGTTGTCCTTCGAAACGAGCACCACATTAAAGCGGCGCTGCTTCAGCATGCCATTGAACGAGCCTTTGCGCTGCCCGATGGTAACGGTGCGGGTAGCATCGTCGTAGCGAATGTCGATGGTGGCATATTTGCCACGCTCGTAATTGTAGTTAGTACCCTCGTCCTCATAGAGTTGGAACTCGCCGTTCTGTCCGGCATACACGTAAAGGTTGATAAGCTCAGCGGGCTTCTCGTCGCTCCACTCCATTTCGGGGCCGAAAGGAATAATGGCACCCTCGCGCACAAAGACGGGAATCTGCTCGTAAGGCGCATCCACCACGAGGCTCTGGCCGCCCTGAATATATTCGCCCGTGTAGAGATTGTACCATCCGCACTGCTCGGGGAAATACACCGAACGGTTGCGGGCCTTGTAATAGCCCACAGGACAAGCCATGAGGGCAGGTCCAAGCATCCATTGGTTGCCGATGTTCTCCACTTTGCGGTCGCCATTGAAGTCCATCACCAGCGCGCGCATGAGCGTGTAATCGCGGAAGTGTGCCCATCCTGCCAACGAGTAGAGGTAAGGCATCAGACGGTAGCGCAGTTTGTCATAATAAACAAACGACTTATAGGCAGGGTGCTCCTGCGGGGCAATGTTCCATATTTCGCGCAACGGCCATTGTCCGTGAGCACGGAAGAGCGGTATGAACGCACCGAACTGGTTCCAGCGAGTCTGCAGCTCGCGCCACTCCTTGAGGTCTTCGTTCTCCTGTCCCGTCTGGTCGAACAGCTGTTGGGCAGCCACATAGCGGTTCTCCACACAGAATCCGCCCTGGTCCATACCCCAGAACGGTATGCCCGACATAGAGTAGTTGAGTCCGGCGGTCATCTGGGCGCGCATGTCTTCCCAGCGCGTGCCAATATCGCCGCTCCAGGTTGCTGTAGAGAAGCGCTGCTCGCCGGCAAAGCCGCTACGGGTGAGCAGGAAGACGCGCGGTTCATTGGCAGCTCCCTTGAACACCGAGCGCTGACCATTGTAGATAGCGTCGGCATTCACCGTACTGTAGGCGTTGAAGTATTCGGTAGCCGTGCCGAGGGCGGTGGGGCCACAGAGAGCCTTGCGATACCACATGGGGGTGCAGTCGCGCACGTTGGGTTCCGATGCGTCCATCCACCATGCGTCAATGCCGTGTTTGTATTTGGTGTAGAGGTTTTCGTCCATCTGCCGCCAGAACATTTTGCGTGCGCCGGCATCGTAGGCATCGTAGAACGAGCCGCGGAATCCCAGCCAGTCGTGAATGTCGTCTTTCACGGCCTGGTGGTACATCCATCCGTTCTTGTCGAGCTCTTTATAGTTGTCCACCGTGTCGTAGAACTTGGGCCACACACTGATCATGAAGCGTCCGTGCATCTGGTGGACCGAGTCGAGCATGGCCTGTGGGTTGGGATAGCGCGAAGCCTCGAAGGTGTGGTTACCCCATGAGTCGAGCTGCCAGTAGTTCCAGTCCTGCACAATATTGTCAACAGGAATATGACGGTTGCGGAACTCCTTGAGCGTCTCCTCGATTTCGGCACTCGATTTGTAGCGCTCGCGGCTCTGCCAGAAACCCAGCACCCACTTGGGATAGAGCGAAGCCTTGCCCGTCAGTGTGCGGTAGCCGCTAATCACCTCGTCGAAGTTGCGTCCGGCAATGAAGTAGTAGTCCATGTCGCGGGCCATTTCGCTCCAGATGCTCAGCTGGCCGCGCTCTTTCTCGCTGCGGGGCTCTGACACGCGCAGTCCGCAATACGACTCGCCGCCGTCGGGCTGCCACTCAATGCGCAGCTGGGCCCGTTTGCCTTTCTCCAGCATGGTGTTGAACTTGTAGGCATTGGGGTTCCAGGCCGTGCGCCAGCGCTCAGGCACCACCTCCTTGCCGCCGATATATACTTTCACGTAGCCGGCATAATAGAGAATGAACTGGTAGAGCTGGCTTTCGGGAGCCTCAATATAGCCCTCAAAGGTAACGTTGGCTCCCTGCAGATTAAAGTCCTTGGGCAGGTTCTTGATGCCTCCGTTGTCGGTTTTGCAGGCTATCTCGCTGGTTGCGGGATAAGCATACTCATAGTAGATGCTGTCCTCGTCGCGCACCAGACGTTTGCCGTCCTTATCGACGTAGGTTCCTGTGAGATGACCTTCCCGTCCCTTCTTGTCGTAGAGTTTGAAGGCGCGGTTGAGCTGCAGATAGTCGTTGGGGTTGCCAAAGCGGCAGTAGCTGTACGAGTCCCACAGAATGCCATAATTCTTGTTTGAGAGCACAAAAGGAATAGAAACCTTGGTGTTATATTGGAACAAGTCCTCGTTCTTGCCCTTCATGTTGAATTCCTCGCTCTGGTGCTGCCCCAGACCATAGAAAGCCTCGTCGGCGGGCGAGTCGAATTTCATTTGCCAGGTGAGCCCATGTTTCATTTCTTCGGTGATGGGCGCGCCGCCCTTCAGTCCGTATTCGCGCTCGGGCACGGTGAACGGCCAGAACTGCTTGCCGTCGGCGGTCTCTTTGAGCAGCTGTCGGCCCGTGGCGTCGAAAAACTCCACCTGACCCGTCTGCTGGCTGACCACGGCCTTCACTTTGTCGGTTTTCACCACCACGTTGCCAGCCTCCTCGGTCACCGTGTAGGAAGCGGCGGCGGGAGCTT
Source organism: uncultured Prevotellaceae bacterium (assembly GCA_900315565.1). Classification (GTDB taxonomy): domain Bacteria; phylum Bacteroidota; class Bacteroidia; order Bacteroidales; family Bacteroidaceae; genus Prevotella. The sequence continues at coordinate 56,865 of OMZS01000024.1, forward strand.
TCTGCGAAACAATCATCAGACTGGGCTGTTTCTGCGGCAGCTGCGCTTCGCACGTAGCCTGCACGCGGATAATGTTGTCGTTAATAACCTGCAGCCTCACCACTTTGGCTCCGTTCTGCTTGGGACTGCTGACATTCACTGTCACCGTGTTCCCGTTTTTGTCAACACCTGCGGCACTGGCCAGCGTAGCGCAGACCAGAAGCAGTGCAGACACCATAAATCTACAATTTCTCATCTTGGTATTAATAATTTGGTTTTAGTTATCGGCAATTTTCTGTGCAAAGTTACTAAAAAATGAGAGGAATGCAAAAGGAAAACTTGTTTTTCTTTTCATTTCCGAGTGTCAGTAACTTCGGCGGAGCCAAAGTTACTAAAAAATGAGAGGAATGCAAAAGGAAAACTTGTTTTCTTTTCATTTCCCGCTGCTATTTTCTTTATACTGCGAGGGCGTCATGCCATACATTTCATTGAAATACTTGGCAAAGTAACGCGGATTGTTGAATCCCACTTTGTAGGCAATCTCGGCCACACTGAGCTGGCTCTGTCTGAGCAGCTGCTCGCCCCTGCGCAACCGTATGGTGCGAATAAACTCCGATGGAGTACTGCCCGTGAGCGAGAGCATTTTTTTATATAAATGTACGCGCGACACGTTGAGCGCCTCGCTGAGCGTTTCTACGCTGAGCGCTTCGTTGTCCAGATTCTGCTCTACAAAGGCGGTAGCCTGCTCCACAAACTGCTGGTCGAGCGGTGTTATCTCCACCTCGGCCACCTGTGGTTTCAGCTTGGTGCCCGTCTTGTCGCCTCGCCACTTAATGAGATTGGCAATGCGCAGGTTGAGCATATCGAGGTCGAAGGGTTTGGTGATGTAATCGTCGGCACCTCGTTCCAGTCCTTCCATGCGGTGTTGCTGCGAGAGCCGTGCCGTGAGCAGGATGAAGGGTATGCGCTCGGTTTTTGCATCGGCCTTGATGCGGCGGCAAAACTCGTAGCCGTCCATCACGGGCATCATCACGTCGCTCAGAATGGCATCGGGCGTCTGCTGATACACCATTTGGAGTGCCTCCTGACCATTGGAAGCGGTGCAGACACGGTAGGAATCTTTCATCATGTCTGTCATGAAATTCAAGAAGTCGCTGTTGTCGTCCACAATAAGCAACAGAGGTTTCACCCCTGCAGCTGGTGTCTCGGCTGCATTCGTGCTTCCTGCAAACGCCACGGATTCTCCCTCATGAGAGCCAGGAATAGCAGGAGCAATGGTTGCACCGGGAGCATTGACGGCCGCCGAAGTATTGACGGGCTCCGACGTGTGCGAAGCCGCATTCATCACGGGCAGCATCACCCGGAACACAGTGCCGCCACCCGGATTGTCCTCTGCGTGGATGGTACCGCCGTGAAGCAGCACATAGTCTTTGGCAAGGCTCAGTCCGATGCCACTTCCACCGTAGGGCTGCTCCACACTGTTGTCGGCCTGGTAGAAGCGGTCGAACACGTGTTTCTTGTCCTCGTCGCTGATGCCAATGCCATTGTCGGCCACGATAAGCTCTACTGATGAGGGTACCGGCGACGCGGCTCGCAGCGCCACCTCTACCCTACCCCCTGGGGGCGTAAATTTATAGGCGTTTGAAAGCAGGTTGTTCACTATCTTGCGCAGCTTGTCGGTGTCGAAATCCATATTCAGGGTTGCCAAGTCTGAATGGAAATCGAGTGTAATGTCCTTGTCCTGCAGCAGACGGAACGACTTGCAAATATTGTCAACGAACGACACCACATCGCCCGTCACCACATTGAGCCGTTCGCTCGCAGCGTCCACCTTGCGGAAGTCGAGCAGCTGGTTCACCAGGTTGAGCAGATTGTTGGCATTGCGGTAGATGAATGTGAGCTCCTTTGACTTTTCGGGGTCGGTCTCGTCTTTCATCATCTTTGCCAGCGGCGAAATAACCAGCGTCAGCGGAGTGCGCAGCTCATGACTCACATTGGTGAAGAAACGCATCTTGAGCCGGTCTATTTCGCGGTCTTTCTCGGCCTCGCGCCGCAACTGCTCTATCTGGAATTTCTCCTTCTGCCGACGCATCACTCTCCGGAACACCAGGTACAGCAGCGAAACCAAGGCCAGCAGATAGCCCAAAAGAGCCCACCATGACAGATAGGCAGGCGGATGTACCACTATCTGCAGTTCGCGTATGTCGCTGATGGGCTGCCCCTTGTAGCTGAGCACCTGCACCTGCAACTTGTAAGTGCCTGGCTGCAGATTGCCTAACCTCACCAGCGGCATGTCGCTGTTGGCGCGCACCCAGTCGTCGCTAAGTCCTAAAATGCGGAACATGAACAGTTTGTGAGGCGGAAACACCAGGTTGCTCGATGCCAGTTGCACCTCGAAACTACTCTCGTCGTAACGAAGGTCGAGCCGCTGCATGCGGTCCAGCGGCTGTCTGAGCACCACGTGGCCGTTGTACTTTTCGCCCACATGCACCAAATGGTCGAGTATGCGCAGACCGCTCAGCACCACGCGCGACTCGGTAATGGGCGTTATGAATTCGTGATTGGGCACCATGTTGATGCCTTCCTGACCGCCCACCACCAATGTACCGTCGTGGGCCACCATGACGGAGCGCAGGTTGAGCTGGCGCTTCTGTATGCCGTCCAGCTCGTTGTAGTTGAGCACATCAAAACGGTAGTTGGTGCCGTTGTTGCCCACCGTGATGCACGAGAGTCCGCCTGCCGTACCCACCCACATGCGGTGGTCGAGGTCTTCCGCCACCAGCAGCGAGAGGTTGTGGGCAAGGCCATTCTCGGTGTTCAGATGCTGCACAATGCGGTCGTTCTTCGGGTCGTAAACACTCACGCCCGCCAGCGAAGCAAGCCATATCAGCCCGCGGCTGTCCTTCAGCACCTGGTTCACCGTGAGGTTGGTAAAAGGCTGGCCATCCTTGGTTGTAGCAAAGTTTTCCACTCGGCGGCTCGCAGGGTCGATGACCGAGAAGTTCTGCAAGTGCGAAACGTAGTAGCGATTGTTCTCGTCAACATAGAGCGAGGCAATATAGTCGGACACCAGGTCGCTGTTGGCTGTGCAAAACTGTGTCCACGTGTTGGCCGCCACGTCGAACACCTGCACGCCCGCGTCGAGCGTGCCTATCACAATGCGTCCGGCGCGGTCTTGAGCCAGCGCCCATACGTTGTCGCTCTTCAGCTCGCTGTCGTGCTTGTGCCACACCGTCCAGCGCCCGTCCTGATAGCGTGCCAGTCCGCCCTTGAAACAGCCGAACCACAGCGAACCGTCGTTGGCACAAAGCGAGCTCACCACCACGTTCGAGCCCAAGCCAGTGCGGCTGGCATCAAAATGCTGGCGACTGCCCGTCAGCGGATTGTAGCAAACAATGCCTGCATCGTTGGTGCCACACCAGTAGTTGCCCAGCCGGTCCTCGACTATTGTACACACGTCGCCCAGCTCCTCGAGCTTGAAACGCTCGTAAGCATCCCAATAGTATGCCGCACCATTGCGATAGGTGCCCAGCCAGAGCGCATCGTTGCGGTCGATAAAGAGTGCCTGAATGGTGTTCTCGGGCAGGCCGCCCTCCTCCTTGGGCGAGGCGGTGAAATGTTTTAGCGCATGCTGCGCCCAGTCCACCATGAGCAATCCATGATGGTCGGTAGCAATCCATAGGCGCTTGCGATGGTCCTGCTTCAGGTCGTGAACAATAATGCCTTGGAAGTCAGATGGCAATCCCTTGGCCTTCAGAAAATCGGGCACGGTGTTGAACCACCGCTTGTGCTCAACCGAAAACACGCGGCACCACTGGCGCGTCAGGTCCCACACGTTGCCTTGCACGTCGGTCAGCCGCGTGTGACGGTCCTCGGCAGTCAGCCGTTCAGCCGTCTTGGCGTCGGGATGGCGGTCGAACACTTCGGTCACGGGGTCGAGCACACAATAGCCTTCCAGCGTGCGCACCCAAATGCGCCCCTGGGCATCCTCGCGTATCGATTTCACATAGTCGTTGAGCAGTGAGTGTTCGTTGCCGCTATGCGAAAAGTAATTGCGGAAACGGTAGCCGTCGAAACGCGAAAGCCCAGCCGAAGTGCCAAACCACACGTAGCCGCGCGAGTCCTGCATAATGCAGCTCACCTGCGAGCTGGGAAGCCCCATCTGAATAGTAATCGGACGAAAACCTGTATCACCGCGCGCATCAACACACCAGCTGCTCACAACAAACAGCATGAAAAGGAGGACATAGGGCGCACGGCAGAACAAGCCTTGCACGGAGCACAGCGAGCTGGACAAACGGCTCAAAGAGCATAACAAACGGTGCAGCGAACCACTACGCAGGGTGCGCCACAAAGCAACCCAAGGTTGCAGAAACCGACTATTGCAATAATCGTTTTTCAAGGTCAACTAAGATTCAAATAATCCAATGCAAAGATATAGCTTTTTCGGCCAATAAACAAACAAAATCGAACGAAATTTCCAACAAGTCGCCTACTGGCTTCGTCTTTCACGACGATAGCGCAAAATTTTCTAGAGAATTTAAACGCAGTGTCGGGAGTTATGATGAAATTTTCTAGAGAATTTCAACGTAACGTCGTGAGTTATTTTCGTATCGTCGTGAGTTATTTTTTTATTACCGTGAGTTATTTTCGTAACGTCGTGAGATAATGTATGGATTTCAAGTGATTCGTTTGGAAAACCAAAAGTTGTAAGCCAAAAGAGGAAAGATGCAAGCAAAAAAACATACAACACCCACAAAAAATCACGAAAGACCTGCAAGAAAACAGAATTTTATGAGTATTTTTGTAGCCGATAAACACACATGCAAAACAAGTAAGTGAAGCAAACAAAAGTACATAATAAACACAAAAACATAAAGAAACATGGATAGAAGAGATTTCCTGAAAAAATCGGCCTTGGCTGCAGCAGGAACAGCCTTGGCTGCCCCCGTATCGGCCATGCTGTCGACGACCGGGGCTGCTGGTCTGGCTGAGACTGAAACAAATGTAACAGAGACACCTCAGCCGCAGCGCAAGACAAAAGTGCTGCTCATCAACGGAAGCCCGAGACACGACGGCAACACGTTCTGCTGCCTGAGTGAAATAGAGGCGCAGCTGCAGAAGCACGGTGTGGAAACAGAAATCGTTCAAATAGGCCGAATGCCCGTACGCATGTGCATCAACTGCGGTGCCTGCCGACAGGCTGGAAGCAACGGCTGCGCCTTCGACGACGACCTGTGCAACGAAATTGCACGGAAAATGAAGGAGGCCGATGCCATGATTGTAGGAACGCCCGTGTATTACGGACAGCCCAATGGCGGCATCCTCTCGTTGATGCAAAGGCTGTTTTTCTCGTCGGGGCATGTTGTGCAAAACAAGCCGGCGGCAGCAGTGGCCGTGTGCCGACGTGGCGGCGCAACGGCTACTCTACAGACGATGAACATGATGTTCGAAATGATGAACATGCCCGTAGTTACCTCGCAATACTGGAACATTGCCTACGGTGCCGGCAAGGGTGAGGCGAAACGCGACACCGAGGGCATGCAGACCATGCGCACACTGGCCAACAACATGGCCTGGCTGCTGGAGAAAATTCATGCCGGAGGCAAGCCCACTCCTCTGCGCGATGAAAAGCCAACGTTTATGAATTTCATCCGCTAACGAGGACATAGAGAACTTGAAAGAATGAAAGAAGACATCACTCTGATAGTGTTCGACTTCGACGGTACGCTGGGCGACACCCGACGAAACATCGTCACCACCATGCAGATGACAATAGCCGAAATGGGGCTGCCCGAACGCAACGAAAGCGAATGCGCAAGCACCATTGGCCTTCCCCTCGCTGGCTGTTTTGGAGCGCTGTTTCCCAACTTAACATCCGACATGCTGCAACGCTGTGCCGACACGTACCGCAGGATTTTCAGCGAAAACCTGAAGCACATCCGCCCAAAGGCATTTCCAAACGTAGTGCAAACGCTGGCAGCTCTGAAACAACAGGGACTGGAGTTGACCATTGCCTCTTCGCGCTCGCATGCCTCGCTCGTAGAGCTCACCCACGACCTTGGTATGGCCGACTACATGGCTCATCTGGTGGGGGCTGACGACGTGGTGAAGGCGAAACCCGAACCTGAGCCTGTGCTTTGCACCATAGAAGCCATGAACCAAAAAGGCAATGCGCACTATGAAGCAGCCAAGACTCTTGTGGTGGGCGATATGGATGTGGACATCCTGATGGGGCGGCGCGCCGGAGCCAAAACGTGTGGCGTAACTTGGGGTAACGGCTCGAGGGAGGCTCTCTTTCAGGCCGGAGCAGACTACATTATCGACAACGTGGAGGACTTGACTCTTCTCTCTAATGCAGAACATGAATGATAAGGAAAAGAACAGAACGATAAGAAAGGCCACAAAGGCAGACATGGCCGATATTATGCAGGTGATGGAAACCGCAAAAACCATCATGCGCGCAATAGGCAACATGAACCAATGGAAAGACGGTTATCCATCGGAAGCCGTCATCGAAGCGGACATGCAGCGCGACGGTGGCTACGTGATTGAAGACAGCGGAAGAGTGGTTAGCTACTTTGCCTTCCTTCCCTCGCCGGAGCCTACTTACCGCACCATCAGCGGTGGAGAGTGGCTGGACGACGAGAAGCCTTACCACGTGGTTCACCGGATTGCCAGCTACCCCGACGTACACCATGTGTTCAGCGACATTATGGAATTCTGCTTCGATGCCGACCCGAACATTCGCATCGACACGCACCGCGACAATACCATCATGCAGCACAACCTCACGAAGCACGGCTTTACCTACTGCGGCATCATTTATCTGGCCTCGGGTGACGAAAGGCTGGCTTATCAAAGATTGGTAGAATGAGGAAGATAGTTGTTTCTGAGGGAGAATAAACCGTAAACGGCCTTTCAAAAACAAAGAAAAACAAGGAAAACAAAGAAATACAAAAACGATAAGAAAAAGTTAGCGGGAGCTAACGGGAGGAAACTCCCGCTAACTCCCGCTAGCTTTTTGTATGTACGGAAGGTGTTACTTCATGAGGGCATTCACAATGTCCTCCTCATACCAGTTGAGCGACTTGCGGTCGAACAGGCCCATCCACCAGAGGCCGGTGGTGTTGTAAGCCTTGAACTTCTCCTTGAGATAAGTGGTGTACTTCACACGCTCGGCCATGCTCTTGTCCTCGTCGATGGCACCAAACTCACCAAAGATGAACGGTATGCCACAGTCGGTGGCACGCTTGCTGACGCGGGCAAACACTCCGTCGATAACGGTGCGGCAGTCATCGTCGAAAATCTTGATGTTGTAGTCGTACTCCGAACCGTCGGGATTCTTGCCGGCATTGTTGTTGCAGAAGTTATAGGGGTCGTAGGAGTGGATGGTAAGATAGAGGTGATTCTTGGCCACATCCTGCGGAGCCTTGAACTCAGCCAGCACCACGTCGCTGGTGCCAGTGGCAGCGTAGGTAGTAACGGCCAGGTTGCGGTACTGGTTGTTGCCGCCCGAGGCGCGCACCACATTGACAAAGTCTTGCTGCAGACGGTTGATGGCCTCGTAAGCCGGGTCGCCGGCAGAGGGCGGTGTCCACGAATAGCTCTTGTTTAGAATTTCGTTGAACGACTCGAAGATGAGTTTGCCGTCGTAGTCGCGGAAACGCTCACAAATCTGTTTCCAAATCTTCTGATAGAGCACGGTGTTGGCCTCGTAAGTATCCATGTCGGCCGTGAGCCAGCAGTGCTTGTCGGTACGATTGGCGCCACGCGCGCCGGTGTCGTGCATGACGTTGAGGATGCAGTAGCAGTTGGCCTTCAGCACGTAGTTGACCACCTCTTCTACGCGGTTCATCCATGTGCCGTCGATGTTGCCCTCGCTGTCGATGTGGGGGAACCAGGTGACGGGTACACGAATAATGTTAAAGCCCTTGGCTGCAATGGCATCGATGATTTCCTGTGTGGTCTGGGGCTGTCCCCAGCAGGTCTCCCACGTCTGCCAGTCGCCAGGCCCTAAGGGTTTGAACCAGTCGTTGGTGAGGTCGTGGTTCGACTCGAGGGTGTTGCCCAGGTTGTAGCCCATTTTGAGGTTGGCCACCATGTCCCACGCACTCTCAATGGGATCAGAAGAACTGCCAATGCCGGCCTGATTGATGCGGAGCACGGCCTGCAGGGCACCAGTGGTGAAGGTAATCGACGTGGAGCGGTCGGAGCCTCGGTTATAGTCAACCTTCAGCTTGACGTACGAGCGCAGGTTGGTGGCGGCAGTGTCGGCCACAGCCCAGCCGTAACCTGCGTGGGGCGTAATGTGTACCCATGTGGTGTCGGCATCGGGCACCGATGCTTTCCATCCGCCGTCGCTGTTCACTGAAATCATGTAAGAGGTGAGCTCGCCCATCGACAGGTTGAGTTCCTGAATGGCGGCACCGTCGTGGCTCAGCGTGATGGTTGTGCCGTCGGCGGTGATATTGCCGACGTTCTCCGAAGTGTCGCTGTCGCTACAGCCCTGGAAGCCCAGCACTGCGGCAACGAGCCACATGACGCTAAAAATATTTTTGATTTTCATATCTGTGTTCTTGATTCTTATGTAATGGTCTATTTTGACGGAATGTAAATCACACGAGCATTGTCGAACTTAACATTGATCTTGCCCGACGGGGTGCCTTGGTTGATAGACTGCAGGCGGAACTGGTTCAGGCCCGTGGTGACAATCTCGGCGAAAGTCTTGTCCTTATAGCAGGCAAACTTGGAGAGCGGCAGCACGTGGCGGTACCATTTGCCCACAGGGGCATTGCCTTCGTAGTCGCCCAGCACAGGCTGGTCGTTGACGAAGGTGCCGGCATTGTAGTCGTCCCAGGCAAAGTTGTCGTAGGTGTTCTCCTGGTCGCCAATAGGCTGGAACATGTAGCGTATGTAGCCCGTAAACACACCGTTGTTGTAGTCGGAACCGTCGTTAAACACCTCGATGGCAAAATACACCTCGTCGGCTGTGGCCGTGGCGGGAATGTTGCCAGAAAGAGGGAATGAGTTGCCGTTCCAGTCCTTGCGGAAGTAAATCATCACACCCCACCACTGCTGATACTCCGTGGGAACGTCGAAGAGGGCGTAGGTGCCGTCGGCCGTGCCACTGTTGGCAAACGAGCAGTTGGGACCCCATCCGTTGTCGGTGGCATCGCCGTCGAAGGTAGTCAGAATGGTGCTGTAGTCATAGAAACGGTCCACCGAGACGCTGCCACCAGGCGTGGTGACGGTGAGTTTGGTGCCGCTGCCGTCGGTCGGTTTCTTTGCAAACGGAATGGTAATCATGTTTTCTTCGGGCGAAACGGTAAACTCGTCGCTGGTGAGGGTGACGTCACCGTAGGTGATGCTTTCCACCTGAACGAACTCGCTGCCCGTAATCACCAAGTCCTCGGAAATCTGAGGCATGTCAGACGAGAGGGACGTAATGACAGGCTTGCCCGGACGCTTGTAGAACGCCACGTAGGAGGTACCGCCGGCACACTCCACCACAATGGCTCCCGAGTCGGGAACTTCTGCCGGGGCAACAGCTGCCAGCACCGAGGTGGTCTCATAGGCGTTGTTGGAGGGGTTGAGGTGGTGGTCCATCATCTCAATCTTGTAATCGGTGATGGGCGTGTGATTGCCGGGAACCTGCTCCCAAGTGGTGGTGTCGAGGGCTGCTGCCTGCGTGTCGGTGAAATAGATTTTCTCTATATCAACGAGATTCAGGCCATAAAGACGCAGTGTGTCGCCTTTCTCACGGGGATAGATGGCCTGCAGACGCTGCACCTGGGGGCCAGGGGCGGTAATCTTGAAGGCATAGATGGCTGTGCCGCCATTGGTAACAACACGTATCTCGTCTTTCACGCTGCTGTCGAAGGCAGAGAGCTTAAAGCCTTTTTCCTCGGTAGGCACGGTGACAATGAGACTGTGGTCGGTGTTCATAGTGGTGTTGAAGGTCACTTCCTGATCGTTGATGAACACGTGGAGCGCACCACCCAGATTGTTACCCATAAGGGCCAGCATGGTGCCAGGGCCAGCCTTGGTGTAGAGCTGGTCGTAACTGTAGTTGATGGTGTCTGAGCTCAGTATCTTCACCCCGGTAATCTCAGGCTGCCCTGCACTCGACTCTTTGTCGCTGCAGGCTGTGATGCCGAACGACACTGCTCCGAGGAGAAACACTATCAACAAACTAAAACTGTTTATTCTTGTTTTCATAAGATGGTTTCTGTTTTAATATGTATTTGCTATTCGGTTTGTAGAATTGCTGTATCAGCAAATTGGTTTACTCACCAAAATCGTAGGGCTGTGGAGCCTCCTTGAGATAGTGATTCTGAATAACGTCGCTTTCAGGATAGGGCATGAAGATGTTGGTCTCGCTGAGCATAACGGGCTGATAGTCTGCACCTTTCTCGCTGAGCAGAGCGTCGCGCGTGGCCACATAGTCGTAGCCCTGAGCCTTGGTCTTGACGATGGTGTTGTCGTTTTCGCCAGCACGCAGACAGTCGTTCCAAACCACATAACCCTCGGTAGTGAACAGATACCAGTTGTTGGTGCCGGGGAACACAGCGCGGTAGCTGATGGTGCCGTCGGGGTTCTTGAGCACCGAACCTTCGCGAATTTCCCATCCGCGATGTTGCTGGTTGTTGAAGAAGTCGAGCATGGTCTGGGGTTTCCAGCGGTAGTATGTTACCATATCCCACCAGTTGAAGTACTCCATGCAGAACTCTATGCGGCGCTCGCGCAGCAGGTCAGCAAAGGTAATCTTGGTGTAGGGAGCCACGTGGGCACGGGTGCGCACGGCATTGAAGGCAGCCAGGGCCTCGCCGTCGGAGGTCACCTCATTGTTGCCCAAAATGGCCTCGGCCTTCATCAGATAAACGTCGGCCAGACGCTGGATATAGGTGTTCAGCGGCGAAGCCATCTGAGCCACGGTGTAGGGAGCCACATCGGCCTTGGTGCCAAGCACGCCCTTCTTGTTCTGAATCCAGTTGTGGGCGTAGGTGTATCCGCCGTCGGCAGCCTTGATGTAGCTATAATACTCGTTGGGCGTGAAGAAGGTGGCATCGCGGCGGATGCTGTCGGCCGGGTCTTCGTTGTAGAGGTCGATGAGGTCAATGGAAGCATGAAGCGAACCGCCCCACACATTGACGTCGGTCACCTCAGGGAAAGCCAGGTCGGAATAGAGGGCGTTCATGGCACCCCACTCGCCGCTGTTGGGGTCGGCCCAGCGCATGGCAAGAATGGTCTCTACGTTGTCGTTGTTCTGAGCTTTGAACAGGTCTTCGTAATTGGGCATAAGTGCATACTGGCCGCAGTTGATGACCTCATCGCAAAGCTGCACCACTTCCCGAAGCGTAGCCTCGTTGCGGTTGTGGTCGCCCTTAGTGGTGTTGTCCCATCCGCTCTGGGCGAGCAGTGCCTTGGCAAGCGCAGCCTTGGCAGCATATTTGCTGGGATGGTTGTCGGTGCCAACCTCGGGCAGAGCCTCGATGGCCTTGCGGAAGTCGCGGATGATGAACTTGAGCACGTCGGTCTCAGGATTGAGCGGACGTATGGGGTTGTCGATCATGGTCTGGTTGTCCTCGAAGAGCAGGTTGGCACCCCATCCGCGCAGCAGATAGAAGTATGCCCATCCGCGCATGAGGTAACACTCGCCAATGGCAGCGCTCTTGGCTGCTTCCGACACCTCACTGCCGCAGTGGTTCTCGAGATTGAAGAGGGTGGCATTGCTCATGGTTACCACATTGTAGAGTGCAGACCAAGCCAGTCCCATGTCTTCGGTGAGGGCCGTCACCTGGAACTTGGCAAACTCGGCGCTTACGTAGGGGTTCCAGGCATCGTTGGCACGATAAGAGCCCATACCCACAATGGCGCGTCGGTTGAAGTCGAACCAGGCACGGTTGAAAAGAGGCTCAGTGCCTTTTCTCACCGCCTTGTCTGACGAGTAGAACGTGTCAGACGTGTAGTTGCCGGTAGGTTTCTTGTCGAGGAAATCGTCCTTGCAGCTCGTCATTGTGAGAGCCACACCTGCCAGCGTGCATATAGCATATATTTTTATTTTGTTCATAATGAGTACGCTGATGTATTTTTTAGAATTTCACTTTCAGACCGAAGGTATAGATGCGCTGCGAAGGATAGCGGTAGTTGTCAATACCCTGCAGGATGACACTCTGGCCCTGGGCACCGATTTCGGGGTCGTAGCCGTCGTAGCCACAGATGGTAAAGAGATTCTGCACATTGCCGTAGAGTTGCACCCAATCGATGCGCAAAGGCTGGAGCCACTTCTTGGGCAGGTTCCAGGCCAGCGACAAAGTCTTCAGGCGCAGGTAGGAACCGTTCTCAACAAATCGGTCGCTCACACGGTTGTTGTCGTTCAGGCTGGTGCCGGCTGCGCTGATGCGCTGCACGATGGCCGTCTCGGGATTGGCCACATAGACATTGGTGATGTCGTTGGCGAGCCCGCTGGGGTCGTAGAGTTCCACGCGCGCATAGTTGGCCACTTCGCTCATCTTGTTTCCGTAGCCCTGCGTGTTGGTGTGCTGCTGGCGCACCAGGTTGTAGATGTCGCCACCCACGCTGCCGTTAAGGAAGAACGACAGTTCGAAGTCTTTCCAGGTGATGACGTTGTTCAGACCGAAGGTGAAGTCGGGGTTCGGGTTGCCGATGTAGGTGCGGTCGGCCTCGGTAATCTTACCGTCGCCGTTAACATCCTCAAAGATGTAGTCGCCCACCCAGACACTGTTCTGCGCAATGGGCTGCAGGTTGCCCTCGGTATCCACTGGACGTGCCACGGGCACGCGGTTGCCGTTGGCATCGAGAAGGAACTCACCCAGCTGGTTCTTCTGATAGAAGTCGGTCTCGGTCTTGAACATGCCTATCACCTTGTAGCCATAGAAGCGGCCTACAGGACCGCCTACCTCAGAGAGGGTGTAGGTTTCGGTTCCAATGGTACCCGAAATGGTGGAGCCTTCGCTGTTGAGCTTGGTCAGCTTGTTGCGGTTGAACGAAAGGGTAGCTCCCGTGCGCCATTGCCAGTCCTTGCTCGAGATGTTCACCGTGTTGAGGGTAAACTCAACACCAGTGTTGCGTATGGCACCAGTATTAACCCAAGGTGCCGACATGCCCATCCAGTCGTTGTTGATGACATACGAGGGCAGCGAAGCCTGCATGAGCAGGTTCTTGGTTTGCTTGTAGTACCAGTCAACGATAAACTCTATGCGGTTGTTGAAGGCTGAGATGTCGAGACCCACGTTCCACGAATTGGTGCTTTCCCACTTCAGGTTGGCATTGGGGAAGTTGCCGGGATAATAGCCGGTACCCCATGCGGTGGCGGTGTTGGCCATGGTTGCGCCATAGGCGTATGAACCTGAACTCTGGTTACCCACGAGACCCCATCCGAGACGCAGCTTGAGATTGCTAATGGCTTTCAGCCCCTGCATGAACTTTTCGTTGTTGATACGCCATGCCAGTGCAGCAGAGGGGAACCATCCCCAGCGGTTGTTCTCACCAAAACTGGTGGAGCCGTCGGTACGCAACGTAGCTGTGAGCAGATAGCGTTCCAATATGTTGTAGTTAAGACGTCCGAAGTACGATTCGATGCCCCACTGTGTGCCGTCGTCGCCACTGTTGGTGGCTGTCGAAGAGTCGCCCACGTTGAGTGAGTGGATAGCGTCGGAGATATATCCCTTGCGCGAGGCGCTCAGACTCTCCCAGTTGCCCCACTGGGCCTCGTGTCCAAGCATCAGCTGCAAGTGCTGCCCCTTGAAAGTGTCAAGGTCGTAGGTGGCATACTGCTTGAACGAGTTGTACTTACTCAGGTTCTTAGAGCGGGTGGAAACCGATTCCACCATAATGGAGCCGTAAGTATATTCAGGAACAAAATAGTAGGAGTTGAGCCACCCACGGTTGCCACCATACTCAATACGGACGTTCAGACCCTTGAGGGGCTTGATGTTGGCAAACACGTTGTAGTCCAACTGGTAGTTGTTGGTGCGGTTCTCCTTCATGTTGGCCTCAAAAATGGGGTTGCTGTAGTAGGTGGCAAAGTCGTTCACCTCGGGCACGCCGTAACTTCCGTCAGGATTGCGCGGTGCCACGTCGGGGAACTGGCTGAGCGCGGTAGAAATCACGTTATTCTCGGTGAAGGTGACTATTTGCTTGGTGTTGGAGTAGGCCATGTTGGTGCCCACCTGCAGCCATTCGGTGATGTTGGTGTCGAAGTTCGAGCGAAACGAAGCACGGGTGAAGCCCGAGCCGATACCCACACCGTCCTGATCGAGATAGCCGCCCGAAATGCTGTAGTGCATGTCCTTGTTACCGCCGTTGATGTTCACCGTGTGGTTCTGCATGAAAGCCGTCTGGAAAAGTTCTTTCTGCCAGTCGGTACCGTCGGTCAGCAACTCGGGATGTTTGTAGTCCTCGCGGGTACCCCAGCCCTGAATCTTCGCGCGTACATTATAAAAATCAGCATACTGCGGCAGGTTCATCACATCGAGCGTCTTGGGCAGCATCTGCCAGCCCACGTAGCCCTCGTACTGCACCTTGGCCTTGCCCTCGTCGCCGCGCTTGGTGGTGATAAGCACCACACCATTAGAAGCGCGCGAACCGTAGATGGCCGTTGCCGAGGCATCCTTCAGCACCTCGATGGAGGTGATATCTGAGGGGTTGATGCTCGAGAGCACCGACGAGTTGGAACTGGTGTTACCGCTCGTGGCAATACCATCGATAACGTAGAGCGGCTCGTTGCCACTGAGCGAGTTAATACCACGAATCTGCACCGATATGCCGCCGCCAGGAGCACCCGAGTTCTGCGTCACCTGCACACCAGCGATACGGCCCTGCATGGCCTGCTCGAGCGAGGTGTTCACACCCTGCTTGATGGCCTTCTCGTCGATGCTGGCCACCGAGCCGGTGAGGTCGGAGCGCTTCATCACACCATAACCGACCACCACCACTTCGTCCATCACCTGCGCATCCTCAGCCAGACGCACATTGATGACACCAGCTTTGGTGACTTTCACTACCTGGGTCTTATAGCCCACATACGAAAATTCCAGATTGCGGCCAACGCGGGCTGTAATCTGGTAATTTCCGGAGACATCGGTGATAGTACCACCAGTGGCTCCCTGCACTTTTACGGTTGCCCCAATGACCTCGTCACCCGTATTGGCATCCGTAACAGTACCCGTAATCTTCACCTCCTGCGCTACGGCAGAAAGCGGAACAAGCAAAAGCAGCATCAGCACCAGCCGGCACAGACGCACGCCCTTACATGTCTTGAGAAAAGATTCACTCATAGATACACTTCTTTTTTTATTTAGGTTATTAATACTATTATTCTTAGTTACTGGTATAATAAATACACTCAACAGATTTGTTTCAGGTGTGTTTTTGTCAGGCAAATAGCCAAGGAGTCAGGACATTTCTCCACGTTCTTACTTAAATTATACTTCGTTTTTAAACGTTTGCAAAGATAATACATATTTTGCAAACATTCATGACTTTTTTTTGCAAATATTTTACTTTTTATGCAGAAAACAAAAAAACAAGGGTTTCACCCCTTTTTCACCTTTATTATTTGGCAGATTGATTATTCAAAGTAATGCAATTCGTCGGGGAAATAACGGGCTACCCCAAAATCGAGTTGAGCAGGGACTGAGTCGGATGTAACCACACAACTCTTCTCGCCGGCATTTTTCTTGTCGAGCAAGAACCAGGGCGACACATCAGGTTGGGCAACATTGCGAACAAGGTGAAGACTGCTAGCAGGGGTGCTGCCCTGAATCAGTAGAAAGGCTTTCTGCCCTGTAACGCTATTGACCGCCACATCGGCCACAAGCATGGCATGCCCGTAATGCGAAGAAGGACGGGACTTGGCATCGTAAACAAACACATCGCCAGGCTGCATGTCGCTCACTTGACGCAAGTGCATGGAGGCTTTCATCGACTCGGTATTAGCAACTTTATAGACATCCTTGAGATACTGGTTCAGAGCTGGCCTATTATAACCATACTTATAGCGCAGCCAGTGATGCTGGGTGTCTTCAAACCGAATGCGGAAGAACCGACGTTTGCTGAACAGATAGTCAGCTCGGAGACGCATACACATGTCGGCACACTGCTCGTCTTTGCCTAACAACGGAATGTCTATCACTCGGTAACAATAAGGCTGGAGCGAATCGTTGCGAGCCCCGTCGAAAACACGTATCACCGAGTCTTCATCTGATAGGGGCAAACTTCTTAGATAGTCTGCGAAACCTGTATCTGTGCCTTCTATTCGGACGAAACCGTTGGGTGGGGGGACATCGCCCAAACGTCCGTTCGGACATGAGTAAGTGGGCTTTACGCCCCATGGGGCATACAGCCAAATGAGAGTGATTACCGTAAGGGCGAGTGCCGGGACCGCCGTCATACGCCAAACCTTCGCCGAGAAGCCCCTGAATCCATAAAGGACAAACAAACACAAGAAATTGTAATATGCGCCAAAAGCCCAAGGCTCCATCACTCCGACAATGGCAACGGCAACGGCAATAGCAGACAGCAAAGGGTGGTTCATCTTACCTATGCGGAAGAACAAGAAACTCCACACAACCATAATGAAAGTACCCATCACCACCCCATTGCGCAGGAAAAGCCGCATATAACCATTGTCGAGGGCGAAGGGGGGAATATGGTATTTCCATGCTGTGTTGAAATTGACAAGGCCGCAATCCTGCCCGAAAATGCTCAACCCGTGGCGCTCAAAAGCCAAACGGGCAGTGCTGAAACGGCTTTCAAAGGTGGAGGACTCTGTTCCAGGTGAACAGAAACATGCTAAGGCTACCGAAAGCAACAAAAGAGCCACAGGAAGCAGGGGCAACCAACGATGCAGGGACTTACATTTCTGAAAAGCTGCATAAAGTAAAGGAATGGTTAGCAGGACAAGCGTTTCGGTAAGCCTCAGGGTGAGGAAAAAGACAACAACACTCACAACAATACAAACCGTGCAAATAGTGAGCAAGCACCTGGCCTTGGAAAGAAGCATGGTGAGCATTGACAGCATCAACAAAACCGCAGCAAGAATAGCAGGATTGACCATTCCGAAAGAGTGGCCCGTGAGTGCCCAGCGGTGCCTCTTGATGTCTTCCCCCCACCCTACAGCGTAACACCCGAAAGATGTGAGGAGATAGAAAACAAACACGCCAAGATAGATGCGCAGGGCAACACGGATATCGGTGTCGCGCGAAGCTGCTACAATAAGAGCGAAAATATTGATGAAATAATCACCGCCAGAAGCCAGAGTGAAGGCAAGGAAAAGGCGCAGCACCACATAGCCGGCCACGAAGCGCGGATGGTGGGCGCAAAGCAACAGCAGCCTGAGATAGAGCAGGCCCTTACCCGTCTGCGAAAGAAAAATTCGGAATTGGAATACGGTTTCGGGCACGTCATCAGTGAGCCACAAGTAATTGATGTTCAGCAACACCAATGCAAGCCCCACATAGAAAAGCCACGGTCCGAGAACGGTATTCAGCCGCTGAAACATCTGGTTAGAATTGTGCATGAGGAACTGCTTTCGGAGGATAACTTCCTGCCTTTCTACCTTACCCCTCGTTCAAACGTTTGTCCGAACTCTCGCGTATCTTCAGTGTCATGGGTATCACCTCTTTATAGATTTTCTTGTCGCCATTGATGTTCCTCAGCAACAGTTCGCAAGCTTTCATGCCCGTGATATGAGCCTGGTCCATAATGGCAGTCAGCTTGGGTGTGACGAAGGCCGAGGTGTCGCCCTCGGTAAACCCAATGATGGCTACATCTTCGGGAATACGCAATCCCAAGCTCTTGATACCGTCGAAGGCAGCGTAGGTGATGATGTCATTGAAGGCCAGAATAGCATCGGGACGGTCATTGCGCTGCAAGAGTTCAATGGTAGCTCGTCGAGCCACCTCATAGTCAATCTTGTCGCACACCACCAGCGAACGCTCAATGGGCAGCTTGTGCTCGCGCAACGCCTCCAAATAACCGTGCTTGCGGCGGCGAACCATATCAAGATGGTTGGGGCCACCCAAAAATGCAATGCGACGGCTGCCCGTACGAATCAAATGATCGGTGGCTTGCTGAGCTGCCTCGTCGCCATTGGCCACTACCGACGAAAACATCTCTGGCAAACACGTGCGGGCGAAGAACACCAAGGGTATGCCCATTTCGTTGATTTCAATGAAGTGGCTATAATCAACCGTATCCTGAGCCAAACAAGCCACGATTCCCTCAACATGCAAACTGATGAAATTGTCGATGGCACGCTCTTCGTCCTCATGGTTCTCGTGGCTGTTAGAACTAATCACCGAATAGCCATTCGTTGTAGCATAATCTTCAATGCCCGAAAGAACGGCTGCATAATAGTGCGTTACCAAATTGGGTACCACCACGCCAATCATACGCGGTGCCTCGCTACGAAGGCTTTGAGCGAAAGGATTAGGACGGTAGTTGAGACGCTTGGCCAAATCCTGCACTTTCTGTTTCATCTCCTCGCCCACCTCATGACTGTTTCTCAATGCCCGCGAAACGGTGGCAATACTCACCCCTAATTGTTCTGCTAAATCTTTTAACGATGTACGACGTTTTCCCATGCTACATGTAGTTAATCAGGTTTTCTTATTGCAAAATTAAAGAAAAACTTCGTTTCCGCAAACGTTTACGTAACTTTTTTCCAAAAAAAAGACTCATTATATTGAAATTCACCTTATCTTTGCACTCAGAAAAGTAATAATCAAAGGAAAAGTATCATAAAAAAGAGCAAAAATCAATGGTAGTAAAACATTGTTTAGTATATGAGTAATGAATAGTTGATAATAAGTTAGTTAGGAATTAAAAGCCAGGTTGTTGTGAAACAACGTGGCTTTTTCTATTTTTGAAACTAAGTGATTAGGGGAAAAACCAAGAACAGAGCTTTTGTCAACAGGCTCAATAACATAAAATAAATGTAAAATATTGGAAATCAACATGATTTAAATCATGAAATCTCTTAATTTTCTTAAACAAATCATCAGTTATTTGGCCGGTTGGTGGATTTTCAGTAATTTTGCACACGATAAGGTATGATGTGTAGCTAGTTCTCTCATTTAGAGAATTTCTTCTTTTGAGATTTTGTTAGTATCTTGTTAGAGATTTGTTTTCTTTTTGGAGAATAGTTACCTCATGCAAATATTAACGGAGTTTAGGTACGGGTTGTTTTCTTAAGTTTGCCGTGCCGAGGATAACATCAAAGTCTTTTGTGACGAAAGGCATATTCAGACTCCATAAATTAATTTACAATGAAGAGAGTATTAAGATTTGTATGTTTAACTTTATTTGTGTGTGCTTTTGCTCCGCTGTCATTGTTTGCAGGTAATAAAGGAGTGAAGAAATCTTCTCAGATGAACTGGAATCCCGTGATTGAGGCAATCATTCAGGTAGAAAGTGAAGGGAACAGATTTGCCAAAAGCGGCAACCAAGTAGGTGCCATGCAGATTACTCCAGTATTGGTGCGTGAATGCAATCGTATCTTGGAGTTACGGGAAAGTAAAAAGCGTTATAGTTTGGCTGATCGTTTCAGCATTGCAAAGTCAAAAGAAATGTTCTTGCTGATTCAGTCGTTTCATAATGCTGAGAATAACATTGAGTTCGCCATTCGTTCATGGAATGGAGGAGTTAATTACAGTAAGAAAGCAACTCAACGCTATTATGAGAAGGTGAAAAAACTAATCAACTAATGTTTTATGGAATTTTCCGGCTGTATATTTCATGCAGCCGGATTTTTTATAATAAAAGCGCAAATCCTCAAAAGAGAATTTGCGCTTTTATTAGTTGCGGAGGCAGGAC